>NZ_JBWKWP010000008.1:0-342832 GCF_059422285.1 Curvibacter sp. GW821-FHT01G03 | reverse complement strand
AAATGTCGGCCGAATGACGATCGGCCAAATTTCGAATGCTTTTGCTTTTCGCCCCAACAGCGACGAGACCCGCATGACAAGCAAGCCATCACTTTTGTGATCTGTCGACGTGTTGCCGGTGGGCCCGACCGAACGTGAGAAGCGAAGCCGTCGCTTCAGATCGCTTTTTGGACCAACCAGCCTTTGAAAAGATAAGGAAGCCGCGGCCCCTGGCGGTCATTGACGCCTCCTTTTTCTTCGACACTGATCGCAAGCTCAGTGACACCAGTCAGGTCGGTGGTCTTTGCGGGTAACTGCAGGGTTTTATAGCGACTCAGCACCAGGCCCAAGGAACGCGGCGGCTTGTTCCCAGCCTCCAATGCCCACACCTGCATGCTGTCTTCCGGGCCCTCGGTGACATTGTTGAGGCGCTGTAGCTGCAACATGCCCGCCCCGGGATCAAAAGTCACCAGCAGAGCCGCTTGCTGCTTATCGTCCAATAACACGGAGATGTAGCGAACTTGGGGAACCAGTTGCAGCTTGGCTTGAAGGTGTCCGATCTGGGCCTTCAATTGTTCGTACATGCTTGCACTCGCTGCCCACCCCACCAACAGCACAACCATCATGGAGATAGCGGCGAAGCGCCACCATGGGCTGACCCTACGCTGGATGATCTCAGGTTGATTGGGAACTTGCGGGTCAGAAGAAGACATATTAGGCATGGGTGACGCGTTCAAAAAATGTGGAGATCAGTATCCAGTCGCGGGACAGTATGCATCGTTGTCCACGATGGGTCTTGGCCCGCAATGCCTTTGGATGCGCCAGCGACCTCCTGGTCAAATCGACTGAAGGACTGTACTTGCTGGCTATTGCAGAAACTCATGACGGCAGGCGCTCCCCTGTCTGCTTTTGGGTAAAGAAGGTGGAAACGACAGCGCTCATGCGTGAGCTGCCGCAGGGTCCATAACCTGGACGATCGGCTCTGAATTGCCCCATCGAGGATCAGGCAGCCACGACGCTAACCAGTGGGGCACCTGCGCGGCACACATCGGAGGGGCGATGGCCAAGCCCTGGCCCCAATCGCAGCCCAGTTGAAGCAAGACTTGACCATGTGCAACGGTTTCCACGCCTTCAGCGATCACTTTGCGGCGGAATGCCTTGGCCAGCCCCAGCACCCCCTCCAAAATGGCCAAGTCTTCTGGATCCTCCAACATGTTGCGCACGAAGCTCTGATCAATCTTCAGCAATTGAGCCGGTAACCTGCGCAGGTAGGTCAGTGATGCATAGCCCGTCCCGAAATCGTCCAACGCAAATCCAATTCCGATGTCGCGACACTCACGCATTAAACGTGACACTGTCGGGATGTCGTCCAGCGCGCTGGTCTCGAGAATCTCCAATTCAAGTTCACCAGCCTTGAGCTTGGGGTGTCGTGTCAACGCGGCCTTCAGCTGTTCCATGAATTGCGGATGCTGCAGATGCGCTGCATCGACGTTGACACTGATCGGAATGGATAACCCCTGCGCCCTCCACCGCCCCAATTGATCCAACGCGGCGTCGAGTACCCACTCGCCGACCTGGACGAGGAGGGGCTCTCCCTGAAGGGCCGGCATGAATGCAGCAGGCAAAAGCAAGCCCTGCTGAGGATGGTGCCAACGTATCAGCGCCTCCACGCCGACCAATTGGCCTGTCCGCATGTTGACTTTGGGTTGGTAATACAGCTCGAATGCATGGTCTCGCAACCCTTCACTGATGGCGGCCAAGGCCTTGTGCTGGCCTTGCAATTGGCTGTCCTGCCGGGCGTCAAACATTTGGTAGCGGTTGCGTCCCATCAGCTTCGCCAAATACATGGCTTGATCTGCCTGCCGGAGTAGTTGATCGGCGTCCACATCATCGTCCTGTGGATAGAAAGTCACTCCCATGCTGGCGGAAACTTCCAGATCAAGACCATCAATTCGCATCGGTTGTGATGCACGCAGTCGCATGCGCTCAAGAATGGGGAGGACCTCCTCGGCATCGGTCAGTTCCCCCAACACAGCGACAAACTCATCACCCCCCAAGCGAGCCAAGGTGTCTCCGTCTCGCAGGGCCTGCTGCAATTGCGCAGCCAAGACAAGCAGGAGTTTGTCGCCTTTGTCATGACCAAAGCCGTCGTTGACGGCCTTGAATCCATCGAGATCCAGAAATACGAACGCCAACTTTTTGCCATTGCGCTGAGTCTTTCGCATGGCCTCATTGAGGCGCAGGGACAGCAGAACGCGGTTCGGCAACCCCGTCAGTGCGTCGTAATGCGCGATGCGTTCGAGTTGCATCTCATGCTGCTTTTGAACCGAGATGTCCGAAAACAGGGCGACATATCTGAGCGGCAGACCATCAGGCCCCATCACTGCATTGATTGTCAGCATCTCTGCAAACACCTCACCAGACTTGCGCCGATTCCAGATTTCCCCGGTCCAACGGCCATCGTGGCGCAAGGACTCCCACATGGCCGCATAGAAGGCTTGTGTTTGCCGACCCGAATTGAGCATTCGAGCGTTGTGCCCAAGAACCTCTTCACGCTTATACCCGGTGATGCGTTCGAACGCCTCATTGACTTCCACCAAATCGGCATCGGCGGTCGTGATCATGATGGCTTCATTGGCATGGGTGAACACGCTGGCAGCCAGTTGCAGGCGCTCTTCAGCCTCTTTGCGTTCACTGACGTCAGCAATCAAGCCGGCGTAGTGGCTGACTTGCCCACTCTCGTCTCGCACGGCGTTGATTCGCAACAAGGCGGTGTATGTGTGTCCCGCCTTATGGCGATTGATGATCTCCCCTTGCCAACGTCCGACCTTCAGAATTTCTCGCCACATTTGCGCGAAAAACTGAAGATCATGTTGCCCCGAGGCCATAAAACGAGGATTCCGCCCAAAGGCCTCAACCGCACTGAATCCAGTCACCCGCTCAAACGCAGCATTGGCCGACAAGATCCGAGCCTCTGCATCTGTCACGATGATGGCATCGGTGCTGCTGTCAAAGACGCTGGCGGCCAGTCGCCGCTGTTCGGCCAGTTCTGCCTTTTTGTGATCCAACCGACGTTGCCACCAGACCAGGGCAATGCCAACGCACAAGAACGACAGCAGGGTAGGAACGACGACGCTCAATAGCTGGCGGGTTTGCACAACCCAAGCTGTCAGCACCGCGTCCTGATGCATTTGCACTGCCAGCACCATGGGGTAACGACTCGACGCCCGGTAGGCACTCAATACAGTCTGGCCATCGGGTAGCACTTGGCGCAACGTACCGCTTTCGGTCGCATTCAACAGATCCGGCACCCGTCCGGCCATCCCAGCCTTGCCAGGCTCTTCGACACTGCTGGACGACATCAGCAGTACATCGTCATACCGCAACCATTGCACATGGCCGAGTGAATTGGACAACAAGCGTGCAGCGTGGTTGATGAAGTAATCAGGATTCAGACTGGCCAGCAGCCAAAGGCGGCGTGAATCCCCGGGCAATCGCCTCACCATCGGAACGAACCATGGCTGGTCTGGCTCCAGGCTACTGCCCGCTTGATGCTGACGAGCAGAATATAAGTCCCGTCCTGACACAGGCAGACCAATGCGGATGACATCCGCATCAGGTTGCGCCATGGGGAAATAGACCTTCAAGTCCACCACCATGCCAAGATTCGCCGGATCGGAGCTGGCAACCACACGGCCATGCTCATCCACCAACGACAGTGAGCGCAGCGATGGCGATGGGCGCAATATGTCAAGCAACCGAGGCGTTGCCTTCTCCGCATTCGCAGGAACGCTCAATCCCAGGGCACTGAAGTCGACGATTTGCAGAGTCTGCGTCAAATGCTCCTCAAAATTCCTGGCGTGAATCTCGGCCGTGAGCAGGGCATTGTCGAGTGCGTCTTGCCTGGACTTCCACAAGACAAAGCCCAATGCGGCCAACCAGCCGGCGAACAACGCAAGCAACAGTGCCCCAAGAAGGGGGCTTTTGTGGGCAGCCGTCGACATGGGGCGCGCTGCCACAGAGGGCCGAAGCGATTCAATCATTCGCACAAACAAACAGCCACTTACTTGGCTACGATGGGTTCAAGACCATAGCGGCGAGCATTGAGCAGCAATCGGCCGTCCCGTTTCATGTCTGCCAAGATCTGATCGACACGCATTTGCAGGCGCACATCACCGGGAGCCATCGCCCACGCGTATGGGGTAATGTGATACGTCTCGGGAGAGGTGACCAGCCGGGCCCAATCATTGAAATCGAGCATGCGGCGACTGAACGGATAGTCGGTCATGAAGACATCCGCACGCCCGGATTGCACTTCCTGCTCCCGGGCGGCAGGTGTGTCCACGATGCGCAGCTCTGCGGCCACCAACTTGTCCTTCATCACCGATTCATGCAACGTGCCTTTGGCCACCACCACAACCGAGCCAGGCCGATCGATGTCCTCCCAACGCTGGACGCGGCGATTGCTTTTGGTGGTAATGGCGTAGATATCACTTGCCAAGTGAGGCTGGGTGAAGCGCAACTTGTCTTTGCGCTGTGGCGTGATTCCAATCGCGAACATGGCGATATCGCAGCGATCCGACACCAAATCATCGACCAGCGTCGCAAAAGAACTGTCGACGAAATACACAGTCGCACCCAAATCCCGCGCGACATCGCGGGCGTTGTCGATATCGATCCCCGCCAACTGCTGTGTCTTGGGGTTGCGGTATGAGATTCCGTAGTAATCGGGCCAAATACACACGCGCAGCACGTGCTGGGTCTCGACGCGGGTCAACCGATCTGGCCCAGCGGCCCACGACGACGAGACAGAGAGAAGCAAGCCAGCGCTCAGGGCATACCTGAGCGGCGTTCGGAAATTCATAAGGTGCGACCTGGGCAAAAAATTGATGCCAGATCCCCTTGGAGTGAACGCTTTGAATTCTGCGCAGCAAGCCTTGTGCCATCTCACCCATCCAGCAGGGTCGAAGAATAGCGAAGGCCCCCCGCCTGGAGGTTGACTCGAATCAATCTGCCGGCAGACAGACAGAGCACTTCAGAGTGCTTGAGCAGGCCTCATGTCCTCAAATGCCCTCTAGCACAAACGCTGTTCGCTTGGCAGACGCTTTGCTGATCGGCAGGATCGCTTGGTACTCCGCAGAGTCGTAAAAGCGATTGGCTGAAGCCACATCCGGAAATCGCACCACGACGACCCGGGTCGGAGCCCAAAGATCCGTCTCTTTCATCACCATGGCACCTCCACGTGCCAAGTATTCTCCTCCAAACGATTCGGCAAGCGGTTTGGCTTTGACTTTGTAGTCTTCATAGCGCGCGGGGTCGTGAAGGTGTGTATCAACAATCAGATAGGCCGGCATGAAAAGTCCTTTGCGCAATGTGAAATGCCTTCAATGCGCCCCGGTGCTGTCGTTAGGCTGGGAGATACATTGCTGGCGGAGTTACTTGTGAAACAACATTTTTGATCATTTCAGGATGTCTATGGTGTTGAGACCGGCATTCGTCTTCAGTCGACATCCGTTTTCACCACAGAAAGCGCCGTGTCATCCTGTTGGTACGCACCGGTGATATAAAAATCGAGCCTCAGAATGAAATTTGGGTCATCCCGTATCGCTGGGCTTTCACATTTTTTCAAATGATCCCAGATTCCCAGCCCCCGCACGCGCACAGCGAAACATCCACCCATTCGCCCACTTCCGCCCACTCTCGGCATGCCACAGCGGGGGACATTTTTTTCATCCTTTTGTTGATCGCTGTCGTTCTTGCCATCGTTGGCATGCTTTGTTTTGGCCTGTACACCAAGCTGACGCGTTGATCAATGGATGCGACGTCCAGGCCCACCGTTGCCCTGTCAAGCGGTACAGGACCATCAAGTACTTGGCTGTGACGATCTTTCACGCGTGAATATTTTTTGAGGTGGCCCAAAGAATGTGATCTCCCGCAGGAGCCACCCTTCTGGAGAAATGGCGTGCCCCAACCGCGGGCAGGCGCTTGCCACCGCCCTGATCAGCCATGATGCTGCAATACTGGGCACCGTCGGGGTTGAATGACTGTGCCTCTTGAATCAACATCAGTCTCTGTGCGCCCGATGCAAACACACCCTACGAATCCACGACCCGCGGGTGACGATTTTTTTGACCTCTGGTTGGCTTTTCGCCAGAGAGATCCCTACGACCCCGTGTGTGCCACCGCGACACGCCGCTTGTATACCAGCATCTGGACATTGTGGCTGAGGCATTTAAGTCATCGTGCCGTGCACTGGATGGACGCCAGTCCACTTGACGTGGCTCAATTTTTGAAGCAGCTCAAAGCACGGCGAGCCCAAACCGATGATGGCAGGGTCAGACTTGTGAGCGAGGTCTCGCAAAAACGTTACTGGCAATTGCTCCACTGGGTTTATGACCATGCATCGAAGCTAGGGCATTGCCAACATGTGCCTACCGGCGAAATGCACGAGTCTGATCGCCCCCGCAAACTCAATGATGATCCCACGATCCTTGACCCCGCTCTGTGGCGCGCATTGCCTCTGGCCTTTCCGCAGACTGGGCACTGTGACATTTACGGAATACGTGATCTGGTCATTTTGCGACTGCTTTATGAACACGGGTTGACCAGTGAAGAGGTGCGCGACATGCGGATGACGGATCTGGTGTGGAGTGATTCACAAGAGCCAGAGCTTCGTGGGAGCGTTACCTCAAGGGTGACAGGCGCCCACATTCGAGGGTCACGTAGTTGCCAAGAGCGAACAATTGAATTCTCAAGACCTCTCTGCAATGCAATGGATCATTGGCTGACTGCCAAGGCATTGCAGGCCAAATACGACGCACGGGAATGGGTGTTTTTGTCTGATCGTGCCAACCAGATCTCTGTACGAATTCTGTTTCATTTGGTCAGCCGAACCATCGTCAGTGCCGCTCAACAGGCGGATCTGCCATTGCCATTGCGCTGTGGCCCGCAGGTTATCCGCAACACCGTGATCCGAGAAAAACTAGACCAGAAATGGCCCGTCGACAAGATCGCTACCTTCGCTGGTCTTAAGAACCGTGAGAGTGTCTGGCGGCATGCCAAATGGAACCCAGGTCAAGGATTTTCCTGAAACTGCGGACCACATGGGGTCTGGGCCCCGTCATTGATGCATCTTTTTGACGTCGCCAAAGACTGGTTTAACAAGCGTACACATCTGAAGCAGCGCTGAATCAGACTTTGGTTCCTGAAGCGGTTTGAAGAAAGTCAGCCACGGCTTTGTCATCTGGTTCACCCCAAAGGCGAACGGCCAGCCAGTCATAAAAATGAACTTGGACAATCTTGGCCTCCAACCCTTTTCTCTTGGCGGTTGAGGCAAGGGTCTTGTTCCCAAACGACTCCATCTGGCTCAAATACTCGTGCCAGATGTTGTCACTTTCCCGACGGGTCATTTCCAGGAACAGGTTTTGTGCTTCTGTGCGGCGATGTGACACCAAATCCAGCCGCGCTCGCTTTGCATCCCTTTCCATCTGTGCCTGATTGAATTGGGCAGGCGCTTGGGTTGCTGCGGATTGTTCTTCGAACACCATCCCGTCTGCGTAGTTGTTCTTGATGGCGGCTTTGAGATACGCCGTGGGGTTGCGCAAGGCGGCTGATTCTGACACCGCAGCGCTTCTTTGCTTCACATAGGTCACGTTCGCCATCACACGTTCGGCGCCGTAGGTGGTGACGATTGAAATGGCTTCGGTGGCCTTCAACCCCAGGGCTCGCAATTCAGCCTCCGCCACCTTGATCGCCTCTTTTGCGGCATCACCCAGCAACAAGGGGAGAACTTCAACGGTCTTGGGTTCAATCCTGAACTGAATTTCGACGACGACACGACCTTCCTTGTGTTCGATCAACTCCAAGTTCAGGTGAGTCAACCGGTTCACTTCTTCAATGGCCGGCAGCAAGGTGTCTCGCTTGAAGTACTTGTATTCAAACGCCGCTCCATGGCCTTGGGGCTTGACCCTCAAGTACATGTCCCATTCCTCTGGGGGTTTGCGGAAGGTCAGTTTGGACGGGTTGGTTTCGTACGCGACCGCAATTCGGTACAAGTTCAAGGCCGACTGATTCTTCAGTTCGCGGGCCATGATGAGGTTCAGTTCGGAAAACTGCTCAAGTTCACGCACGCCCCGACTGATGTCGGGGGGAAGACTGACCTCGACGATGTTTTGGGAAGGGCTTCGAATGATCTTGGCTTGCGAGAGCAAGCTACTGACGGTCCATTGAGTACCGCCGGAATTCACTTCGTTCCACTCGACCTGCACGGCATTGAGAGATCGGAGGGTCGATTTCAAGCGTTCGTAGTTGCTCTTGTCCCCGAGAAAGTCCATCAGGACCGGCATGGGAATCTTGTAGGTGTCTGCTTTGGGCTGCTGCTGGATTTCTCTGACGATCTTCAGCCAGGTCAGCATCATCTGGCGGGTGATGGCCCCATTCATGGGTTTGAGCGCAATGCTTGGCATTGGCTGTTGGACCACCTGTGCGACAGCGGTTGCCCCTTTGCGGGCCGCCTGCTGGGCGGGACTGTCTTGGGGCCCCTCATCCATGAACCCTTCCGGGTGCTCGTGGAAGTCCTGTTCATCGAACAGACTTTCGGAAGGGGTTTCAGTTCGCTTGCGTCGCGTGGCCATGGTGAAAGTTTACCACTTGATTTTTTTCACCTGAGGCAAGTCACGAAACACCCTCGGTAGAGTGTTTAGAAGATAACACTTGAATACTTAGAAAAGACATAGAGAAGGCGGAGATCGTTATCTGGCGCGGCTTCCAGGGCATCGAGGTGAGTTTTTTGTTGGGATGCAGTGAGACTTTTGTTGTGGCAAGGTGAGTGGATTGTTGTGCGTTGCGCACTTTAGGTGAGTCGCTTGTTGTACTTAGGTGAGTGAGTTGTTGGGATAAATGCACCTTAGGTGAGTGTTTTGTTGGGGCTGCATTTTTTTCAGATTCATTGCGGCCTCCCGGTGGCAATGTGCCCTGGCTCATGGCGTGACGCAAGGTTTTTGGCCTTTTTGACCGCTGTGATCTTGAACCGAGCAGTCAATTCGTCGAGATCAAGTCGCCTGCACCTCCTTAGGTGAGCTTTGTGTTGGGGGTGTCCTGTCGTGGTGTTCATTGACAGGTGAGAGGTTTGTTGGGTGCTGAGCTGCCCCTGGCACTTGGGTGAGAGTTTTGTTGGGGGATCAGTCTGGTGATGTGTGTCAAATTTTGGTGAGAGGAATGTTGGGGGTCTGACATGGTCGGTGATCAGGTTTCAGGTGAGCTATTTGTTGGGTTCGGCCTTCTTTGCCGTCCAAATTCAAATGGTGAGACTTTTGTTGGGGGGCGTTAAGGGCTTCTCTTTTCGTTGACCCATGGGCACCCAACAAAAGTCTCACCTTTTCGACTTAAAACCCTTCGGATACCCCAACAAAAGGCTCACCTTGCCCTGGTCCTGATGTCGAAATCCACGCAAAGGACCCAACAAAAGTCTCACCTTTCGAAGGCTCACGGATGGCCTCGATACGCTGTCATCCCAACAAAACGCTCACCTTGGTGGAAGATTTCCGATCTAGGTGTTTCAGCCTAAATCTGATGCAGCGTCTTCTCTCCAGGCCCAACATTTTTCTCACCCAAGACCATCAGGTGAGAGAAATGTTGGGGGTATTTTTGAAAAAAGTAAGTGCTGGCTTTCACGGAATGACCTGAATATCCTTATATCTCTTGAATTCAGATGCAAAGGTGAGAGTTTTTTTGGGGTCCAAAAAACAAGCAATGCCCTCCCCCAACAAAATGCTCACCTAGAGGGTCTTGCCATCAACGCCGGTGTGTTGTGGGTACGAAATGGTGCCGCGTTGAACCTTCACGTTCTGGCCGGTACGAGGCGCTGTAGAACTCCATTTGCCTTGTGACGAGGCAAGGTGAGCTATTTGTTGGGGTCGCCTTGTTCAAACTGGTCAATTCCTTCCATTTGAACGCGCGTTGATACCCGTCTGTGGCCGATCAGAAGCTGAAAAATCTCGAAAGGTGAGCTTTTTGTTGGGGGGAAGCGTTCGAGCCGTTGACGCCTCCCGCTGCAACCTCACCTTTCTCGAAGGGGCAGGAATTCGGGTGGCTTCAAGCCAAGGTGAGGGTTTTGTTGGGGGATGTGGAGCCCCCACTCTGATGGGGAGGCTGCTGCTTCATTCGATTGAAGCAGCAGCGGCGCTGATGGCGCCGCGTGACCGTGAGCCCCATGTCCCGGGCAGCCGGTCAGTTTGGCACTCAGCTCAGGATTTCAGCCGCGGGTCCGGAATTGTTCGGTGTTTCGGCCAGGTCGAACCTGCTGCGCAGTTCTGCGACCAATGCTTCCCGGTCAGTCGTATCGGCCAGGACAATTTCAAACGACACCTTGCCCGAGTCCCATTCTTTGAGGTGGCCAATCAGCTGTCCATTGCGTTGAATCTTGTACTGACGAGAAATCTCCTTGCGCTTGCGCTCCCGTGGAGACTGCACTTTTGCCCTTGCCTCCTGAATTTCCTTGCGGCCGGCTTCCCCGTCCTTGACCAACTTGGCCATGGCCAACGCACTGGGGGTGTCAACGGCCTGCTCATAGAGCACCAACTCATACAGTGCGCTCATGGCGAATGCCTTGGGGTCTTCTTTGAGGACCTCGAGCACTGGGGGCGAAAGGCGCAGTATCGCCAAGGTTTTGTTCACGTTGGGCTGTGATTGGCCTGTGGCCTCAGCAATCTCGGTTTCACTGGCAAACACACCCTGATCCAGCAAGGATCGCCATGACAGCGCGTTGTCCAGCGCAGTCTGCGTTTCCCGTTCGGCATTTTCACGATAGCTGTGTGAATACAACTCACGATCGTTCAAGGCGTCATAGACCATCAGGTCCATGGTTTTTGCGCCAATCAACTTCAGAGCCCGCAGCCGATAGTGACCTGCAGCCAACACGTAACGACCGCCTTGCTTGGCAGCCAGCCCCGGAATCTCCTGACCATGGGCACTGATGCTTGCTGCCAGCTCACTGACTCTTTCAGGTCGGTAGATATGGCGTGCGTTGAAAGGGTTGACGTCGATCAGTTCAATGGCCACCTTTTCGAAGCGAGCCCCTGAAGAATTGGTTGGCTGCACCTCTGGGATGGCCTGCGCTTGCGAATTCAGCCCGATCGGGCTGTACGACGATCTTGGGGTTTCGTCCGCAGGGTGCGTGTGCACCAGGTCCTGGGCATGGCGAAGTCGGTCCCCGATGGTTGGCGCACTCTTGGCGGCCAGGGCTGCACGGGCAGCCATATCACCTTTTTTAATATTCATTTTTTATTTAGCCTTAGATACTTTCATTTCCAACAACCCCGTCACCTCGTCAACCAAGGCGTCGACTTCCGATGCCGCCACAGACTTGCCAAAAGAGCGAACAACACAACCATAAAGCTGAGATTCGGGGAACACATTGCGCATTGCCAACGTGGATTTCAGGATAGGGATCTGCGCGCCAGACTTGAGCGTTTCCAGGCAACTGTCAAAAATATTGCCTCGGCGAACCATGCTGAGCAGGTACACCGCTTTCAGGTTATCGCCCCCACGGGAGGCGCGGGCTTGGCGCGCCTCCAGTACCAGCTCTTCTGCTTGCTTGGATGCCCAAACGTTGTCCATGACGGGGACCACTGGAATGATGGCCAGATCCGATGCCACCAAGGCCGCCCATGGCACCCGCGATCCCAGTGCTGGCGGGCAGTCGATGATGATGACGTCGTACTTTTCTGCGATGGCCGAGAGCTTTTCAAGAAAGGCTTCCTTCAACGGTGCCATGGACAACACCTCTGCCGGGAAAGGGGTTTCTGCAGCCGCTTGATGAAACCACAGCGCGGCGGTGTTCTGGGGATCCATGTCCACCACAAAAACCCGCAGCCCCCGCAAGCCCAAAGTGCCTGCCAACTGCATGGTTGTCATGGTTTTTGCGCATCCACCCTTTTGGTTGAACACGGTAACGATTTTGGCTGTCATGAGCACCCCTTATGCCTCTGTGCGTCTATTCACGCGTGAATGAAATGGCCTTGCCCATTTTATCTAAATAATTTGTATGAAAATTAAAGAATCACATTAATTTGACGGGTTGGATTGATTTTGGTCGGTTCAGGTTCAGGTTCAGGTTCAGGTTCAGGTTCAGGTTCAGGTTCAGGTTCAGGTTGAGGTTGAGGTTGAGGTTGAGGTTGAGGTTGAGGGGTATTCACGCGTGAATGAGCTGTTGATGGCCTTCGGGCTTCGTGCGGGGTCGGGTGTTTGCGTGTGGAGAGCCTCATTGCAGCGCCAACGCTTGATTGCCCAGCAGCCCGACAGCCCATGCTCCTATTCACGCGTGAATGTCTGGGCTGCGCGATGCTGTGCTTCTCGGTGGCGCACCGAGGTCGATGGGTGATGGGTCTGTGTTGATCTCTTCGTGCGGCGAGGGAGTGCGTCGCCGATGCGTTGAGTCAGGCCGAGCAGGGTCGGTTCGATTGCTCGTTGTCAGGCCCGGATGGGTGCGAATTGTTGGCGGGTCCGTGGTTGGCGCCGTGCAGTCAGTCGGCTGACCGACCGACCGACTGCTCAGAGCGTCGCGCCCCTTGGCCTATGCCTGGCAGAGTTCGGTGTTTGAGTTCGGGGCGGGTTTGTTGAAATGGTGGCGGAGCCGCCTGGGTGGTGTTGAAGGCCGTGGCTTACAGGCACCAATTGTCGGACTGCATTCAAGCCGATGGTCGTCAGGTTTGAATGCGGGCGAAAATTGAGCGTATCTGCTGCCATCGGGCGGTTGGGGCAAAGGTATAAACCACCGTCCCTGTGAACTTGATGGCCTGGCAAGGGCTTGCTCTTTCTCCGGGTGGCGGATGTCCTGGGTGAAATGAATGCGCCTTTGTGGAGGGCGAGGTTGTTGAGGTGGCGCGCGGCTGAAAATCTTTGATGCTGGAGCGGGCAGGGCCCCGTCCATGGCGCGACCAAGGTGCATTGCCAAGTGTGCTCGTCTGCATGATGTGTCGCGTGTGCTGTTGGTCAAAATCACCGTCGCAAGTTCAATGCATCCGCTTGGTGTTGGTCGGGGCGGCCCCTCGCAACGTCGGTGTCGTGGCAACCCGCAACCCGCCGATGCCGTTTGTTGGATGCGAAAGGCTCGGCTTACCCCCCCCAAAAAAAAAGCGCTTGTCGTGCCCAATTTCTATTGGGTTCTTTTGCTCGTTTTGGGTGTTGCGGGTTTTATTTTTTTAGAAGGAGTTCTGGTCGTGGGTGGGGCGATGTGGCAGCCCGCGGAGAATCGATCCACGAGGTCCATCGTCGATGGCGCCAGGGGCAAAACGCAGTGCACTGAATCGTTTTTGCTGATCAATGACTGAAATCACAGATATTTCATTGATTTCATCATTGTCTTGAGTGTCCCCAAAAGGGGTAGATCAGCGTGGCCTTGAGGGCGGGTTGGTTTCATCCAGCTTCATCTCCAGGCTGGCAACCCTGTCCGACAAGCGACTGATGCCTGCCGCAATTCGACTGAGCTCCAGGATCGAATCGCCGCCCCTGCCGTCCGTACTCCCTCCCCGGTTTGATTTGAGCTCGGCGATCAACTGCAACTGCATGGCGTTGGATTCGTCGTATTTGCGCATCAGCGCCATTCGAGCCACCCGAAAGTCGGACGCATCGCGTTGGATCTCTCGCAAGCTGCCCATGGCCTGCTGCACTTGCTCTCCAAGCCGCTGGATATGAGCCTGCATGGCTTGAAAATCGGCCAGAGGCAGCGCCACCATGGGGGCTGGGGCCTGTGCCGAAGCGTGGGCTGCAAGGGCCTGGTTTCCAGAAGGTGAGTGGCCCTCGCCCGGCTTGGCCGCATCTTGCCCGGCCATCGGGGCGCCGGCATCTCGTCTCGGGCTCCAGCGGGCCAGAATCAGTCGCCGCGCTGTGGCCAAGTCAAACCTGACTCGCTGGCTGTGGCCGCTCTTGGCAGGCTCATGATGCCTGGCGGCGTCCAACAATCCGGTGGCGGCCCAGCGTTTGAGTGTGGCGATCGAAGGCCCCAGGTTGTCCAACTCCTGGTTCAGACATTCTTGCAGCGCAGGCAGTGAAAGGAGTCTTTTTTGGCTCATATTGGTATCAACTTGGAATCATGATACCGAAATGCCGATGCCGAATAAAGATCGCGTGAAACATTTCCCTGTGAAGCTGATCCATGACATCTGAATAATGCTTCAACTCATTGTTTTTATTGAATTTATACAGAGCCATGCCCAGGCCCGTGAAACATCGAAGGCAAATGGGCAACTCGGTCGATTCGGCATGACGATGTACCGGGGTGGGGTATCCGCTGCGTCACCTGCGCGCGAGGCCTCAGGTGCCTGGCTTTGCCGTGCGATGGGCGGCATCACCGACCTGCGACCGCTGCTCGGCGGCACAGATGCCGAAAGTCTGCTTGTACCAACGCGAGAACGCGCTTGAATGAGCAAAGCCCAGCAGTTGGGCAATGTCGGTCAATGAGCGCCGTCGCTCAGCCACATAACGCTGCGCCAGTTCCATCCGGGCCGACTGGACCAGCGCACTGAAGGTTTGCCCCTCGTCGACCAGCTGCCGGCTCAGGGTGCTGCGCGAGATGCCCATGAGGGCGGCGACATGTTCCGCCGTGCAGCGGCCGCGTGGCATCAGCGTCAGGGTCATCTGTCTGACCTCGTCGCTGACCGTGCGTTGCACCAGACTGTCCACACCCAGCTTGTGCCGGATGTAATCGGCCATCACCGGATCAGCCGAGGGCACGGCGGTGTCCAGATCCTGGCTGGTACACACAATGCCATTGAACTCGCAGTTGAACTCCGGCGTCTGGCCCAACACGCTGCGATGAATCGCAAGATCTGCGGGGGCCTCGTGGGTGAAGCAGATGCGCCGTGCCTTCCAGTCTGCCCCCAGGAACAGACGCAGCATTCGGATCACCACACCGATGACCAACTCGGTGGCCTGCCGAAACGACGCCTGTCCCGCCCCCATCAGATCTTCATGAATGATCGCGATCCCAGCCGCCTCTTCGATGCGGTGCAACAGTGACTCGTTGTGCGTGTGCCGATAGCGTTCCACGATCTGCATCGCCGCACGCACGGTGGGCGCTTCTCGGTAAAGCAAGCCGACCGCACCCAGGTTCGAGATCCGCCGCTCTTTGGCCATCAGCAGCCCGAAGCACTCCTGGCTGGCGACACGGGCCGAATCCTCCAGCAGGCGGTTCACTGCATCAATGGGGATGCGCAGATCGGGGTTCTCCAGGCAAGCTTGGGGCAGCCCTGCGAGCGCCAGCCGGCGCCAGGGGTCCAACCCACAAGACTGGGCGACCTCCACATAGTTGGTCAGACAAGCCGCGCGAACCTGCAAAGACATAAGGGTTGATTGCTTGGGCAGAGGAGGGCAGGGGATGCCGACAGATGGTAGTCCAGCTCGCGAGGGCGGCCTGGCCACCCGGGCGCGTCGGGCGCACTGGTCAGGCTCGAGTCTGGAAGTGCAGCAGCCTCGGTTGCGGCAGGCATGGGGGGCCCTGGGGTTTCCCCTTGCTGAGACGGATAGATAAATTAATGAAGCGAAATGGTAAGCGCCAACGGGGTGCCAGACCAAGAATCGGCGCCATCAGCAAGCCCAGTTCTTCGTTCAATCCGGAGCCCCCATGCAGGACACACCCACTCAGACACATACTCAGGCGCCCACCCAGGCACCCACTCAGACAGCCGCCACGCCGGTCTGTGACCACCTGAAAAAAGCCGGCCAGTGGAACCCGCTTTGGGACGACTTTCAGGCCCTTGACCCCGCCTGGACCGAAAAATTCATGGCCATGGGCGTCACCCCCATGAGTGCCGGCGTGCTGGATCCCAAGACCTGGGAGTTCATCGCCATCGCGGTCGATGCCTCATGCACCCACCTCTATGGCCCGGGTGTGCGCCGCCACATCCGCAAGGCGTTGGAACTGGGGGCCACAGTGCAAGAGATCACCGCAGTGCTGCAGGCCGTCAGCGTGCTCGGCATTCACACCATGAGCCTGGCAGCCCCCATCCTCATCGAGGAAAGCGGTCGCCTCCAGGCATCGGCCACCGCGCTGTCCCGTCACCCGTGACTTGTTTAGCGACATCCCCACTTTTCGACACCCCTTTCAAGGAGACACCCCATGCAATTCTTCGACGATTCCCTGCTGCCCGAAACCCAGCAAGCGCTGGTGATCCAGGTCGCCCCCTATGGGCCTGAGTTCCTGCCCGGTGACTCGGACGACATTCCCGTGACGATGGACGAGCAGGTCCAGAAGGCCGTCGATTGCTACAACGCCGGGGCCACGGTGCTGCACGTGCATGTGCGCGAGGCCGATGGCAAGGGCAGCAAACGCATGTCGATGTTCAACGAGATGTTGGCCCGACTGCGCCAGGCCGTACCCGACATGGTGCTGCAGGTGGGCGGTTCGATCTCCTTCGCGCCCGAGGGCGAAGGCGCTGATGCCCGCTGGCTCAACGACGACACCCGCCACATGCTGGCCGAGCTCGATCCCAAACCCGACCAGGTCACCATCGCCATCAACACCAACCAGATGAACGTTTGCGAGTTGATGTCAGGCGATGACGTGGCCGGTACCTCTCTGGCCCTGCCGGCCTACCACGCCGCCTACCGCGAGATGTGGATCCCCTCGGGCCCCGGCTTCGTCGAAGAGCACCTGCGCCGCCTGCAGGCCGCCGGCATCCAGCCGCACTTCATGCTCGGCGACGTGGGCCAACTCGAGACGGTGGAGCGCTTGATCCGGCGTGGTGTCTATACCGGGCCCCTGATCCTCAACCACGTCATGATCGGGGGCGGCGCTGATGGCCCCAGTCCCTACAACCTGATGGAGTTCATCCGCCGCACCCCGCCCGGCGCCGTGCTCACGGTCGAGGGCATCATGCGCACGGTGCTGCCCCTCAACACCATGGCGATTGCGATGGGCCTGCACGTCCGCGTAGGCATCGAGGACAACCTCTGGGGCCGCAAAGGCGAGCGCATGAGCTCTGTGCAGCAGGTCGAGCAAATGGTGCGCATCGCCCGTGAACTGCACCGCGACGTGGCCACCGGTGCCCAGGCGCGCCAGATCTACAAGATCGGCGAGTGCTACGCCAATGCTGACGAATCCCTGCACCGCATCGGCTTCGCACCCAACCGGCGGGCCGGCGAGCGGGGCGCCCCCATGCTGCAGGCCGCCTGAGCCTGCCCTGCCCCACACCCACCACTAAAAAAGACATTGGAGACAAGCATGGCGTGGAAGAGCAATCCCAAGGCGGTCATGGCCTGCCTGCTGGTGATCCATGTGCTTGCGCACATCGATCGCAACATGTTGCTGGGCTTCTCACCCCAGATCACCCGCGACCTGGCGCTGAGCAATGCGCAATATGGCTTTCTGGCCGGCGCGGTGTGGGTGCTCAGCTTTGGCGTCATGGCCCTGGTCATGGGCTCGCTGGCCGATCGCTACAGCCGCACCCGGGTGATGGCCTGCGGCATTCTGATCTGGAGTGTGTGCACGGCGGCTTCGGGCGCCGCCAACAGCTTTGGTGGCCTGGTGGCGGCGCGCTTTTTTGTCGCCAGCGGCGAGGCGGCGCTGGTGCCGGCCGCTGTGTCCCTCATCGCCGAGCTGTTCTCTGAAAAGCGGCGCGGCACCGCCATGGGGGTGTTTTTCGCGGGCATTCCGCTGGGCATCGGCTTCAGCTTCGTGCTTGCGGGCACCCTGGGCGCAAGCCATGGCTGGCGTGAGACCTTTTATGGCCTGGGCCTGGTGGGCGTGCTGATCGCCTTGCCGGTGGCCTTCTTGAAAGACCCGCGCAATGCGCCCGGTGTCGGGCAAGGGCCACACGACCGCGGTGCCCCCATGCCGCAGCAACTGGCGGCGCTTTGGGGGGTGCTGCGCGGCAGCCCGGCACTGACGCTCACCATGGCTGGCTTTGTGCTGGTGCACTTCGTGATCGCCGGCCTGTCGTTTGTGCAACTGTGGCTGGTGCGTGAGCGCGGTGTCGATGCCGCCGGCATGGCTCGCCAGCTCGGCCTGTTGCAGATCGCCTTTGGAACGCTGGGCGCTCTGGGCGGCGGCCTTTTGAGTGACCGTTTGTCGCGCCATGTACCCGGGGGCCGCGCAGGCTTCATGGCGCTGCTGGTGCTGGTGTGCGGGCCCTTGATGGTGGCTCACCGTTTTGCCGAGCCGGGCTCGGCCCTGTTCTACCTCGGCATGTGTGCCGGCATCTTTTTGCCCATGGCGCTCTACGGGCCTGCGGTCTCGCTCATCCAGGGGCTGACACCGCATCACATGCGCTCCACCGTCACCGGCATGTCGATGCTGCTGATCAACGTCTTTGCCATTGCCATCGGCAATGCCCTGATCGGTGCGGTGAGTGACCACCTGGAGGCGGCAGGCCAGGCCCAGCCCTTGACCCACATCCTGCTGGTCTGCGATGCCCTGGTGATTCTGGCAGCAGCGGTGTTCGCCCTCGCGGCCCGCCGCGACACCCGCCCCGCCCCCATGGTCGGCGTGGCCGCGCACTGACAGGAGAGCCGGCATGGAACTCAACAACAAGCCGCAGCCATCGCAGGCCGGCCAAGCGCAGCGACTGGCCGGCCGGGTGGCCCTGGTGACCGGTGCCGGCCCGGGGTTGGGCTGCGTGATCGCGCAGGCCTTTGCCCGCGAGGGCGCGAAATTGCTCGTGTGTGACATTGACGAGGCTGCACTCCAGGCCACCCAAGCCGCCCTACAGGCGCTGGGCGCTGAGTGCCTGCCGATACTGTGCGATGTTTCCAGCAGTGCCTCGGTGGATGCGATGTTCGACCTGGCCCTGGCCCGATGGGGGGCGGTCGACATCCTGGTCAACAACGCCGCCCGTGTGCCCAGCTCGGCCTTCGAAACCCAACGCCGCAATCAACACTACGCCTACGCCACCACCCCGGTGCCTCGGCAATCCCTGGGCATCGTGGCGTCCTTGTCCGACGAGGATTGGCTCAAGTGGTGGGGCGTGAACATGCACGGCGTGTTCTATTGCACCCGGGCGGCCCTGCGCAGCATGCAGCCCCGGCAATCGGGCCGCATCATCAACATCGCCTCGGTGGCGGGCCTGGGTGCTGGCAGCATGCACAGCCCGGGCTACTCGGCCACCAAGGCCGGCGTGATCAGCCTGACCCGCACCACCGCGTACGACGTGGCCGGCGCCAACATCCTGGTCAATGCCATCGCCTGTGGCGGTGTGCACACCCCACCGTTCGAGGCCTACCTGGCCGGTGCCACCGAAACCCAGCGCAACAGCCTGTTCCAGATGATCCCTGCGGGGCGTCTGGGCCGGCCCGAAGAGTACGCCGCACTGGCCTTGTTCCTGGCCGCCGAAGAGCACTACCTCGTGGGGCAAGTCATCAGCCCAAACGGTGGGTATGTGATCTGAGCTGATCCCCTTCCCCAAGCGGCCGAGCAGGGCCGCACTGCCCACCCGTCAGACCCCCGGCCTGCCGGCAAGGCCCCTGCTCGGCCTTGAATTCCAACCCACCCTCAAGAGAAGACAAATGACGATCAAACCCCAAACCCTTTTCTGTGTCGCTGGGCTCGTGCTGAGCACGCAAGCCCTGGCCCAATCAACGCTGAGTCTCTACGGCACGCTGGATCTGGGCCTGATGAACATCTCGAACACCAGCAGCGGCACCGGCTACCTGCCCAAGGCCGTCAGCCCCGGCGGCGGTAGCCTGCAACTCAAGGACGGCGGTATCGGCAACAGCAGCTGGGGCCTCAAGGGTGAGGAAGATCTGGGCGATGGCCTCAAGGCCCTGTTCCAGTTGCAGGGCAACCTCAAGGCCAACTCGGGCGACAGCGGCGGGCCCAACAGCAGCGGTGGCACCTCGGTGTTCAACCAGATGGCAACTGTGGGGCTCGGCGGCGCCTTCGGTGAGATCCGCTTCGGCCGCCAAGTTTCGCCCCTTTACTACGCCCTGGCCAGCAGCGATGCCCGCGGTGCACGCTACTTCGGCAGTGCCCTGACAGCGCTGGTGGGCCTCAACAGCGCCAGTGGCCTGTACATCGGCAACAACTCCAACCCCGCGTTTGGCACCATCTACAACGACAACGCGGTGGTCTACAACGCACCGACCTGGCAAAACCTGTCGCTTAGCGCCGCCTACGCCTTTGGCAATACCCCGGGCAGCCTGCAGGCCAACTCACAACAGACCTTGGCCGCCCTGTACAGCGCGAATGGCTTGAAGCTGTCGGCCTTCTACTACAACGGCTACGGCAACAGCGCCCCGGCTGCTGCCATCCTGATGGGCTCGGCGGCCAATGCGGCGGCCGCCGGCTTCACGGCCAACGCCAACACCAACCGCCTGATGTCGCTGGGCGGGATGTACACCCGAGGTGCTTACACCGTCAGCGCCTCCTGGATGGGCGCACGCAACCCGGCGCAACTGAACCACCTGGTCGGGGGCTCGGACAGTCTGGACCTCTGGAGCGTCGGCGCTGCTTGGCAAGTGGCCCCGCTGGCCAAGCTCAGCGCCGGCTACTACCGCATCAAGGACAACACCCACCCGGGCAACCTCTCCACCCAGCTTGCCCTGGGCCTGGACTACTTTCTTTCCAAGCGCACCACCCTGTATGTCGAGGCGGCCCAGGTCAGCAACCAGGGCGCCAACATGAACACCAGCCCGGTCTACGCCACACCGGTGGCGGCCAACCAAGGTGTGACCGCCTGGATGGCCGGCCTGCGCCACAGCTTCTGAGCCACGTTCGAAAGCGGCGCATTCATGTTCCAGCAAGGTCCCAGCATGCCTTTCACCCTGATCAGGCCCGGTTTGCCGCGCGGCGGCAGTCAGCCTCGGCTTCATCCACTCCCAGTGTCGTCCCGAAGAGACCGCCAGCCAGCCGGGGTGCCCGCATGAAGCGCTGGACGAGCCGAGCGCGCAGCCTGACACCCGGCGTGCTGATGGCCGCCCTGGTCGCGGTGGCCGCCATGTTCCTGTCCGACCACCACGGCACCCCGGTGATGCTGTTGGCGCTGCTGTTGGGCATGGCAGTGAACTTCCTGTCCCAGGAGGAGCGATGCCGACCCGGCATCGAGTTCACCGCCCGTCAAGTGTTGCGCTGGGGCGTGGCGCTGCTGGGTTTGAAAATCACGGCCGCGCAAGTCCAGTCACTGGGCTGGCAGCCACTGCTCATGGTGATCGTGGCCGTGGTCCTGACCCTGGCCTTCGGCATCGTCACGGCGCGCGTCATGGGTTTTCAGGCCCAGTTTGGCTTGCTCACCGGTGGCGCTGTGGGCATCTGTGGTGCCTCTGCGGCGCTGGCTTTGTCGGCGGTGTTGCCGCACCATCCGCAAAAGGAACGGGCCACCCTTTTCACGGTGATCGGTGTCAGCTCGCTGTCCACGCTGGCCATGGTGTTGTACCCCTTGGTGGTGCGGCTGCTGGGGCTCGATGCGTTGAATGCCGGCCTCTTTCTTGGTGGCACCATCCACGATGTGGCCCAGGTGGTGGGTGCGGGCTACAGCCTGGGGCCCGAGACCGGCGATGCGGCCACTGTGGTCAAGCTGTTGCGCGTGGCCATGCTGTTGCCGGTGCTGGCCCTGGCCGCCTGGATCACGCATCGGCAGCCTGCGCCGGCCACGCCCGAGGGCGCCGAGGCCCGGCCGGGCCAGCCGCGCCGCCCCTCTGTGCTGCCCGGGTTTGCGCTGGTCTTCGCGGCGCTGGTCCTGGTCAACAGCCTGGGTCTGCTGCCCCGGCCGCTGGTGAGCGTCGGCGCGCAGTGCTCGCATTGGTGCCTGATCATGGCCATGGCGGCCATCGGCATGAAAACACAACCGAAAGACATCCTCACGGTTGGTTGGAAGCCGGTGGCCCTGATGCTGCTCGAAACCCTGTTCCTGGCCGCCTTGTTCTACGGCCTGATGCGGCTCGCCGGCCTGCACACCCATGGCTGATTGGACGCTTGCTGTCTCGTGGGGAAGCCTGCAGGCTCAGGGCCGGGCCCGGGTCAGCCTGCTCGGCCTGGAATTGGCCTTGTTCCTCATCGACGGCGAGGTGCACGCCATCGAAGATGCTTGCCCCCACGCAGGTGCATCGCTGTGCCGCGGTCCCCTGAATGGCCTCAGGGTGCAATGCCCCGCACACGGGCTGAGGTTCGATCTGCGCACTGGCGCCATGCCTGGTGGGGGCCTGCAACTCAAGGTCTTTCCATCCCGCATCGTGGGTGACGAGGTGCAGGTCCGACTCGGGCCAGACATCCCGTCGCCCACGGTCTTGTGATGCGGCTGCAATTCCGTTCAATACGACGGTCGGCCATGAACCCACACTCCGGCCTCTTGATGTTTCTGCATGGAGGACGGGTTGATGGGTTTGCTTTTGATGGCCATGGGAAGCTTTGTCTTGGTGGGGGCCATCACGCCAGGGCCGGTGAACGTTCTGGCTCTGCGCCATGGCGTCACTTCGGGGCGTGGAGTGGCGGGGGCCTATGTGCTGGGGGCCAGCGTGAGCTATGCAGCGGTGGTCTGGCTCATGGGGGTGGGCGGCGAGTTGGTGTTGGGCACGCCCTGGGTCATGCCATTGGCACGGTGGGGCGGTGCCGCCTACCTGTTTTATCTAGCCTGGCGCATGGGCACCGCGCCCCCGATCGAGATGAGCAGCCAGGACAGCACCACCCGACATTCCAGTCTGGCGTCATTGATGCAAGGCGCCCTGACCCAGGTGCTCAACCCCAAGGCCTGGATTGTTGCGCTTTCGGGTGTCAGCCTGTTTGTGCTTTCACAGCGCGACATCTCGCAGGCGCGTTGGCTTTTTGTGGCCGTCTCGCTGTTCGGCTGCTTTCTGGGCGTCGGCAGTTGGGCCCTGGTGGGCCGGGTCCTGGCGCGCTGGTTGACGCTTCCCGGTCGGCAGCGGGTCTTCAATGTGGCCATGGGCAGCGTGCTTGCGCTTTGCGTGATGGCCATGCTCGGATAAGCTCACCCAGCCCATGAGCGCCGAGAGCCGACATCGAATCCACCGCCACCCGGCAGCGCCTTGGGCCGAACTGCGCGTCAGCGTGGACACCCTGGCCTGTTACCGGCCGCATTCCCATTCCGAATACTCGATCGGGCTGGTCGATCAGGGCCAGGCCAACTTTCATCACCCCGGCGGACCGAATCCTGTGAGGCCCGGATCGGTCGTCATGATCGAGCCTGACGTGGTGCATTCCTGCAATCCCGTGCGTCAGCAACCCTGGTCCTATCGCATGCTGTTTGTCGAGGCCGCCTGGCTGCACCAAGCCCTGGCCCAACTCTGGAACCTGCCCGCCCCGCTGACGGGGCTGGAGTTCCTGTCCCGCTGTGTGGACGACCCGGTCGTGGCGGGCCAGGTCCGAGGGCTTAGCGAGCCCCTGGATTCCGAGGCAGCCGCCCTGGCCCTGGCGCGGCAGCTGCCGGCATGGATCTCGAACTGGGCCCGTCCGGGGCGGGTGCACGACGTGGAGCGAGTGCCTGAGGCGCTGGCCCCGGCCATCGAGAACCTGCGAGCACAGCCTGAGCAGAAGCTCACCGTGCGTGAACTGGCGGCGCTGTGCGAGCTGTCGGAGGCCACCTTCATCCGGCGCTTCCAGGGGGCTTTTGGCATGACACCGGGCCGCTACCTGCACAACCTGCGCCTCAATGGCGCGAGAACACTGCTGTCCCGAGGCGTGCCCTTGGCCGATGCCGCCCATGCGATGGGGTTCGCCGATCAGGCTCACCTGCAGCGCAGCTTCAAGGCCCACCATGCCATGACCCCGGGCAACTACCGACTTCGCCCTTGATCGGCAGCCCCCGGGCGCCGCATCGCCCCCCCGCCGAAAAGCCACCGGCCTGCCCGATGACCCAGGGCCGGTGCCTGCGGTTGCGGCTGGTTTCAGGTGGCCAAGGTGATCTGGTCCATCCTTGCTGCGGCCGCCAGCAGGGTCTGCCTCAGCCAGAGCAGGCCGGGGTCTTTCGATCGGTGCTTGTGCCATTGCATCACCTGCACCATCGGCGGGATCGGCAGGGGAGGGCGCAGCAGCCGGATCGGTAGATGCCGGCTGGCCTGCAGGGCCAGGCGCCGATGCAGGGTGGCGATGCGGTCGGTGCCCACCACCAGATGCGGCGCGGTCATGAAGCTGAAGGTCGACACTTCCACCCGCCGCTCCATGCCCTGGCGCCGCATGTAGTCAGACTCCAGCGATTGCCCACCGGCCGGGGGCTGCATGATCACATGGCCAGCGGCCAGGTACGAGTCCAGGGTCAGCTCACGGTCTCTGAAACGGCCCTGGTTGCACACCGCACACACAAAATCGTCCAGAAACACGGTGTCCGTCGGGTGGTCGGGTGAACAGAACTCTTTTGGAATCACCAGCAGATCCGCCTCGCCTTGCTCCAGCGCGCGCTGGGGTTGCTCCACCTGGGGCAGCAGGTGAAATCGCACCCGGCGGGCCTGTTCATGGGCCAGCACCATCAGGTGCGGCATCAGGGTGCTCAGCGAATAGTCCGACACGAAGATGCGGAACTCACGCTCCGAGCGCAGCGGGTCGAACTCGGGCTGGGCCGTGATGGTGGTGTCCACCCGCATCAGCACATCGCGCACCGCCTCTTTCAAGACCTCGGCACGGGGCGTCAGCTCCATGCGCCGCCCCACCTGCACCAGCAGTTCGTCATCGAAATACTCACGCAGGCGGGCCAGTGCATTGCTCATGGCCGATTGGCTCAGGTGCTGGCGTTCAGCTGCCCGGCTGATGCTGCAGGTGCTCAGCATCGCGTCCAGCGCGACCAGCAGGTTCAGATCCAGTTTGTTGAAGCGCATGGCGTGGGCCGGGGTTGCACCTCGGTGTTAACCCCTTATGTATTCATGAGATCGATATCTTAGATGGATTGAAACCATTTTACGAATGTGTTTCGTGTTCGTAATCTTCGTGTCAGCGATCGGTCAAGCCGGTCACAGCCTCAGCAAGAAGGCCCCTGAAACCCACGGAGACACACACGATGCACAACAGACCTCAGCGCCTGCGCTCGCGCACCAGATGGACCCGGCTGCCCCTGATGGCACTGCCCATGG
Organism: Curvibacter sp. GW821-FHT01G03; assembly: GCF_059422285.1. Taxonomy (NCBI): domain Bacteria; kingdom Pseudomonadati; phylum Pseudomonadota; class Betaproteobacteria; order Burkholderiales; family Comamonadaceae; genus Curvibacter; species Curvibacter sp. GW821-FHT01G03. The sequence goes on along the minus strand of NZ_JBWKWP010000008.1, from coordinate 317,851 downwards.
TCCTGGCCCAGGGGGCGCAAGCCTTCGAACTGGACACTGGCAACGACGATCTCAAGATCCGCCTCGACAACACCGTCAAGGCCAGCACGCAATACCGCCTGCAAGACGCCAGCCCGGCCCTGGTCAACAGCACCCGTCAGTTGGTGCCCGGTGTGGCCGCATCGGCCTTTCCCCAGGCGCTGAACCTGAATGCCGGTGACGACAACTTCCGCAACAAGGGCATCGTCTCCAAGCGCCTCGATCTGCTGAGCGAACTCGATGTGGTCTATCGCAAGGACCTGGGCCTGCGCCTCAGCGCGGCTGCGTGGTACGACGCCGCCTACAGCGGCAGCACCGCGGCCACCGATGTGGCCAACGGCCAGCCTGTCTACAACCAGTTCTCCAGCGCCACCCGCGACCTGGCCGGCCGCAAGGCCGAGGTGCTGGATGCCTTCATCTTTGGGGCGCTGCCGCTGGCCAACGGCAACAAGGCCACCGGCCGCCTGGGCCGCCATGCCCTGCAGTACGGCGAAAGTCTGTTCTTCGGCGACAACGGCATTGCCCGGGCTCAGGGGCCGATCGACCTCTGGAAGCTGATGTCCTCGCCCAATGCCCAGTTCAAGGAGATCATCCGCCCCGTGCCCCAGGTCTCGGCCCAGGTGCCGCTGTCGTCCGATGTCTCGGTGGGCGGCTACTACCAGTTCCGGTGGGAGGCCGATCGCATGGCGCCGGCCGGCAGCTACTTCAGCAGTGTCAACACCATCTGGGGGGGCTCGGGTCTGAACGAGGTGGTCGGCACCAGTGTCTTGCAGCCCGGCTCGGATGTGCGCCCGCCCAACAGCGGGCAATTCGGCGCCCAGCTCAAATGGCGCCTGGAGGAGACCGACCTCGGCTTCTATGCCGCGCGCTACCACGACAAGGCCGGCCAGCTCTACTCGCAGCTCAATGTGACGGGCGGGCAGGGCAACTGGTACTACGTCTTCCCTGATGCCGTGAAGACTGTGGGTGCCAGTGCCAGCCGCTCGCTGGGCAACACCAACGTGTCCATCGAGACTTCGCTGCGCAGCAACATGCCGCTGGTCAACAGCAACATCGTCTATGCCAACGTGGCCCCCGCCGGCACCCTGGCCACCGGCAAGACCGCCCACCTGAACCTGTCGTGGATCAGCTCCCTGGGCCCCAGCTTCCTGGCCCGCGAGGCCAACTTCATGGGTGAGATCGCCTGGAACCGCGTGCTCAGCAAGAACGACCCCGAGGGCCACCTCGACCCGCTGCGCACCCGCGACGCCACCGCCTTGCAGATGGTCTTCAGCCCCAGCTACCGCCAGGTCTTGCCGGGCCTCGACCTCAGCGTGCCGGTCGGGCTGCGCTACGTGTTGGACGGCAACTCTTCGGTCACCGGTCTGGCCTGGGGCCCCAAGGGCACAGGCTCGGCCACGCTGGGGCTGGAGGGCACCTACCAGGGGGTATGGCAGTTCTCGCTCAACTACACCCGCTTCCTGGGCGGTGCTGCGCCCTTCGTCAACTACACACCGTTGCTCACGGGCGGCACCGCCACCTACAGCACCGGCAACACCCTGGCCGACCGCGACTTTGTCTCGCTGTCCGTGCGCCGGACTTTCTGATTTCGACTGGAGACAAGCGTGAACAAGACAATGCTGATTTCGATGCTGGCCGCCGCTGCTGCGGTTTCAGGGATGGTGCCCGCAGTGGCGGCGGTGAGTGCCGAAGAAGCCGCCAAACTCAAGTCCGAACTGACCCCCTTCGGGGGCCAGAAGGCCGGCAATGCCGACGGCAGCATCCCGGCCTGGACCGGGGGCTACACCCAGCCCATCCCCGGCGACAAACCCGGCGGCCGCCGGGGCGACCCCTTCAAGGACGAGAAGCCCCTGCTGTCGATCAATGCCAAGAACGCCGAGCAATACGCCGCCAAACTCAGCGACGGCACCCGGGCCATGCTCAAGAAGTACCCCGACAGCTTTCGGGTCGATGTCTACCCCAGCCACCGCACGGCGGCGGCGCCGCAATGGGTGTACGACAACACCTTCAAGAACGCCACCCGGGCCCGGCTCAACAACGACGTGATCGAAGGCGCCTATGGCGGCATCCCCTTCCCCATCCCCAAGAGTGGGGCCGAGGCCATCAGCAACCACAGCCTGCGCTGGCGTGGCACCACCTGGCAGTGGCAGGCCACCCAGTACCAGCTCACCGCCGACGGCAAGGCGGTGCTGACCACCGAGGGCCAGGCCGACCAGCAGATGCCCTATTACTTTGAAGACGGCAGCCCCGAGCAGTTCGCCAAGAAGAACGAGTTCTGGCTGATCCGCCTCATCAACACCGGCCCGCCCATCCGCGCCGGCGAGGCCATCGTGGGCCGCAATCAGGTGGACGGCAGCAAAGACCAGGCCTGGGTCTACCTCACCGGCCAGCGTCGCGTGCGCAAGCTGCCCAACCCCTGCTGCGACACCCCGGCGCCCGCCACCGCCGGTGTGATGAGCTTCGACGAGCTGGAGACCTGGGCTGGCCGCATCGACCGCTTCGACTGGACCTTGGTCGGCAAGCAGGAGATGTTTATCCCCTACAACGGCAACAAACTGCTGCAGCCCAAGACCGACGCCGAGGTGCTGGGCGCCCACCACCTCAACCCCGACCACGTGCGCTGGGAGCTGCACCGCGTCTGGGTGATCGAGGCCAAGCTGCGCCAGGGCCAACGTCACCAGGCCGTGCGCAGCCGTTACTACTGCGACGAGGACACCTGGAACTGCGTGCTCGGTGACCGCTGGGACGCCAACGGCCAGCTCTGGCGCACCCTGTGGTCACAGACCCTGGTGGCCCCTGACCTGCCAGGCACCGTCATCGGCGCCATGGGCGTGAACGATCTGCTCACCGGCCAGGCCTATGTGGCCAACCTCTACAACAGCAAATCGGTGCAGTACGCCATCAGGCCGCGCCTGCCTGACACGGTGTTCACCCCCGATGCCATGGCTGGCGAGGGCATTCGCTGACCATCGTCCCGCGTCGCCTGCTCACCCGCGTCACCCACCGCTACCCCTCACCACACCCCCTCCACCTTCCAGGCCACAGTCGGGCGCAGCGCGCCCGGCGGCCGCCTGCACCCGTGAATCGAGACAAGCCATGATCGCGCACGCTGACGCCCCGGCCGGCCTTGCCTGCCCGCGTCGATCCGCCGGGCCCGCGGCACCGCGGCCCGCAGCCCCCCCACCGGCCGCCAATGCCTTGGTTGCCCGGGTCGCCACGGTGGCCCCGTCCCATGACCGGCTTGGTGCCCAGTTGCCCCGCCCTCTGCGTCCTTCTTGGGGCGGCCTGCCGGGCGCCCTGATCACTGCCCTGTTGAGTGCCCATCTGTGGGGCCTGGCTGGTCCCGCCCTGGCCACCAGCCCGGTGGGCGACAGCCTGGATCGTCCGGCCCTGGCCACCCGGCTGGGGCCCGGATCGGTGCTACTGGGCCTGGCCCAGGCCGGCCCCACCACCGTGGCGGTGGGCGAGCGCGGTCTGGTGCTGCTCAGTGCTGATCAGGCCCGGACCTGGCACCAGGCGCAGGTGCCCGTCAGTGTCACCCTCACCGCTGTGCGCTTTGCCGACGACCGCCACGGCATTGCCGTGGGCCATGCCGGCGTGGTGCTCAGCACCGACGATGGCGGCCAGCACTGGCAGCAACGACTCCATGGGCGCCAGATTGCCCAGGCCCTGCTCGACGAGGCCCGCGTTGGCGGGCAGGCGACGTCCATCGCCCAGGCCGAGCGCCTGGTTCAGGAGGGGGCCGACAAGCCCCTGCTCGATCTGGCCGTGCTGTCGTCACAACGCCTGCTGGCGGTTGGCGCCTATGGTCTGGCCGTGGCCAGTGAAGACGGCGGCCAGCACTGGGCGCCATGGACGTCCCGCCTGGACAATCCCAAGGGCCTGCATCTCAATGCGGTGCGCCACCACGGGGCCGCCATTCTGATCGCGGGCGAACAAGGCCTGCTCTTGTACTCCGGCGATGGCGGTGCGCACTTTCAGCGTCTGGCCAGCCCCTATTCCGGGAGCTTTTTCACCGCCGAAATGCTCAGCCCCGTCGAGTTTCTGGTGGCGGGGCTGCGCGGCCAGATTTGGCACACCCGTGACGCGGGCCAGCATTGGCAGGCCATCGCCAACCCGCTGCCTGCCAGCATCACCGGTTCGGTCCGTGGTGCCGACGGTACGCTCTGGTGGGTCAACCAGGCCGGCCAGGTGCTGCAACTGCAAGAGGGCGTGCTCAGGCCCCTCAACAAACAGGCCCTGGCGCCATTGAGCGCCTTGTTGCCCCTGGCGGGCGGCCAGTGGCTCACCGCAGGCCTGCAGGGGGTGCAAAGCATCACTGCCGACGGCGTGACCATGGCCTCGGCCGTCACACCGGCACCCACTGTCAATGGGGCGGGAGCACGACCATGAGCGCCGTCATCACCCCCTTGCCGCCGACCGCCGAGGCGCCCCAGAGCGGCTTTGACACCCGTTCCGGGTCGATCGTCGAGCGCCTGTTGTTCAACAACCGCCTGTGGGTGGTCCTGCTGTGTGCCCTCGCCACCGTGCTGCTGGGCTGGCAGGCCACCCGGCTGCAGCTCAACGCCAGCTTCGAGAAAACCATTCCCGCCAGCCACCCCTATGTGCAGAACTACCTGCAGCACCAGGGCGAGCTCAGTGGACTGGGCAATGCGGTGCGCATCGTCGTGGCCAACCAGCGCGGCAGCAGCCTGTACGACCCGGCCTACCTGGAGACCCTGCGCCAGATCAGTGACGAGGTGTTCCTGATGCCGGGTGTGGCCCGCACCCAGATGAAGTCGCTCTGGACCCCCAACACGCGCTGGGTCGGTGTGACCGAGGATGGACTGGAAGGCGGTCCGGTGATCCCCGATGGCTACGATGGCTCGCCCGCCAGCCTGCAGCAACTGGCGGCCAACATCGCCCGCTCGGGCGAGCAGGGGCAAGTGGTGGCCCTGGACGGCCGCTCCACCGCCCTGTACGTGCCCCTGCTGGAGCGCGACCCCGACGGCCACCACCTTGACTACAGCGCGCTGTCTGCGCGGCTGGAGGCCTTGCGGCTCAAGTACGAGGGCCGCGGCGTCACCTTGCACATCACGGGCTTTGCCAAGATCGCGGGCGACCTCATTGCCGGGGTGCGCATGGTGCTGGTCTTCTTCGCGCTGGCCGTGCTGATTGCCGCCGGCATGGTCTACGGCTTCACCCGTTGCGTGCGCTCCACCGTGCTGGTGGTGCTCGCCTCGCTGGTGGCCGTGGTCTGGCAACTGGGCCTGTTGCCCACCCTGGGCTATTCGCTGGACCCGTACTCCATCCTCGTGCCCTTTCTGGTGTTCGCCATCGGCATGAGCCATGGGGCCCAGAAGATGAACGGGATCATGCAGGACATCGGGCGTGGTGTCTCGCCCTTGGTGGCCGCCCGCTACACCTTTCGCAGGCTCTTTCTGGCAGGCCTCACCGCCTTGCTGGCCGATGCCGTGGGCTTTGCCGTGCTGCTGGTCATCGACATCCAGGTGATCCGCGAGCTGGCGATTGCGGCCTCGCTGGGCGTGGCCATGCTGATCTTCACCAACCTGATCCTGCTGCCCATCCTGCTCAGCTACAGCGGCGTCAGCCCCGCCGCGGCCGAGCGCAGCCTGCGCAGTGAACTGGCCGATGCCGCCGGTGCCGCACGCCACCCGGCCTGGGCCTTGCTGGACCGCTTCACCCAGCGCCGCTGGGCCTGGGGCGCGCTGGGGGTGGCCGCCGCCCTGGCTGTCATGGGCTACCAGTGGAGCACTCACTTGCAGATCGGCGACCTGGACCCCGGCGCCCCCGAGCTGCGCGCCGACAGCCGCTACAACCGCGACGTGGCCTACGTCAATGCCGCCTATGGCGCCTCCAGCGATGTGCTGGCCGTCATGGTCAAGACCCCCGAAGGCCAGTGCGCCAACTACGCGGTGCTGAACCGCGTGGATGCCCTGGAGTGGCAATTGCGCCAGATCGAGGGTGTGGAGGCCACCAACACCTTGTCGCTGCTGAATCGGCGCGTGCTCACCGGCCTCAACGAGGGCAATCCCCGGTGGTATGAATTCCTGCCCAACCAGGCCATGCTCAACACCGTCACGGCGGGGGCGCCGCGCGGGCTGTACAACGATGCCTGCAGCCTGCTCACGGTGTACGTGTACCTGCGCGACCACAAGGCCGACACGCTGAACCGGGTTGTGGCCCAGGTCGAGGCCTTTGCCCGCGACAACAACGGCCCCGAAGGGCAGTTTCTGCTGGCCGCAGGCTCGGCCGGCATCGAGGCCGCCACCAACATCGTGGTCAAGAGTGCCTGGCACCAGATGCTGCTCCTGGTCTATGCCGCGGTGGTGCTGCTGTGCTTCATCACCTTCCGCTCGTGGCGGGCCGTGGGGGTGGCTGTGCTGCCCCTGATGCTGACCTCGGTGCTGGCCGAGGCCCTGATGGTGGGGCTGGGCATGGGCGTGAAAGTGGCCACCCTGCCCGTGATCGCCCTCGGGGTGGGCATCGGGGTCGATTACGCCCTCTACATCCTGAGCATCACCCTGGCCCAACTGCGCGCTGGCGCCACCCTGTCACAGGCCTATTACCAGGCCCTGCTGTTCACCGGCAAGGTGGTCATGCTGACCGGTGTCACCCTGGCCATTGGCGTCATCACCTGGGTGTTCAGCCCCATCAAGTTCCAGGCCGACATGGGCCTGCTGCTGGCCTTCATGTTCCTCTGGAACATGCTCGGCGCCCTGGTGCTGCTGCCCGCCCTCGCGCACTTTCTGCTGCGCTCCACTCAGCCCACTCAGCCCATCCAGGGCCCCGCCCTGAACCCGTCCCCCGCCCTCTGAAACCGAAGAAGGAACCCCATGAAGCTGATCCATCCCCTGCCGGGCCACCGCCTGCTGCGCCCGGCCTTTCGCGTCGGCCTCGCCGCCCTCACGGCTCTGGCCGCCGGCCTGGGCCTGCCGGCCGCTGCGCAGACCGCCCCCGAGCAGGTGTTCCAGCAATACCTGGCGGCCGTCAAGGCCCATGACAAGGCCGCCGTCGAGGCCTTGATCGCCGAGGACGTAGCGCGCTCCGACTTCCCGGCCTGCCGCCCCGAGATGAGCAACAAACAATGCCTGTCGCTGTACATCGACGCCACCGTGCTCAGCCAGGCCGGCGAGATCACCGTGCTGCGCACCCAGGTCCAGGGCGACACCGTGCACGCCACGCTGGAGCTGCGCAGCGCCCTGACCCGCCGTGCCGGCGTGGAGCGCGCACGGGGCACCGACGAGGTGCGCGTGCGGCAGGGGCGCATCGCGGCCTTCCGCTTCGTGCCCGACTTTGCCGACGAGCCCACCCGCCGCTTCTTTGCCAGCCTGGGCATCGGGCCCGGGGCGCACTGAGCCGGGCTGACAGCACACCGCATTTTTGAAGAGGACCTTGCATGTTTCGTTTCTTTCCCACCAACTACGTCTGGGATCTGTCGGTCAACCTGGCCATCGAGATGGGCGCCCGCATGGGCGAGATCCAGGCCATGTGCGCGCCCCTGGCCGAAGCCGCCCAGCAGCCCGACGCCGCCGGCACGGCCGCCTTTCGCGAGACCTGGGTGCGCATGGCCAATCAGCTCAGCGAACTGGCGGCCGAAGACGAGGCCCGAGGCCGGCTGATCTCGGCCGGCGACAAGCTCAACCGGGCTGCCACCTACCTGATCACGGCCGAACGCCTGTTGGCCCATGGCAGTGAAGGGCGGCTGGCCCTGTACCAGCAGTTTCTGCAGACCTTCCGCCGCAGCATCGAGCTGAGCGGCGAGAACTGCGAGTTCGTGCGCATCCCCTACGAAGGCCAGCATCTGTCGGGTCTGCTGGTGCGCGCCGAAGGGGTCAGCGGGCCGGCCCCGATCCTGGTCCAGCTCAACGGCCTGGACTCGACCAAGGAGATGAAATACCGCGTGGGCCTGCCCGCCTGGCTGGCGCAACGCGGCGTCGCCTCGCTGATCATCGACCAGCCCGGCACCGGCGAGGCCCTGCGCCTGCAGGGCCTCACCGCGCGCTACGACACCGAGCACTGGGCCAGCCGCGTGGTCGACTGGCTGGAGACACGGGCTGACGTCGATCCCCGCCGCATCGGACTCGAGGGCGTGTCCCTGGGCGGCTACTACTGCCCGCGTGCGGTGGCCTTCGAGCCGCGCTTTGCCTGCGGCGTGGTCTGGGGCGCCAACCACGATTGGCGTGACGTGCAGAAGAAACGCCTGGCCCGCGAGGGCAGCCTGCCCGTGCCCCACTACTGGGAGCATGTGCGCTGGGTCTGGGGCGCCAAGGACCCCGACGACTTCATGCGCATCGCCGAAAACGTGCACCTGGACGGCGTGCTCGACCGCATCCGGGTGCCCTTCCTGGTCACCCATGGCGAGAAGGACTCGCAGATCCCCGTGCACTGGGCCCACCGCAGCTACGAGCAACTGGTGAACAGCCCCAAGCGCGAGCTCAAGGTCTTCACCGACCGCGAAGGCGGCGTGCAGCACTCGAGCTTCGACAACTCCGCCAATGCCGGTGCCTACATCGCCGACTGGGTGGCCGAAACCCTGGGTGGGCGTACCGCGCTGCCCGCCACCCGCTGACCTGAACCCCCACCTTCATTTCTGGAGACATTGCATGAACATCATCGGACCCGACGCCCTGGTCTTTGGCGTTGACGACCTGGCCGCCTGCAGCCGCTACCTCATCGATTACGGCCTGCAACCGGTCGATCTGGGCGCCGACGGCGGTCGCTTTGAAGCCCTGGACGGCACCGCCATCGTGCTGGCCCGCCGTGACGACCCGGCCTTGCCGACGGGCCTGGGCACGGCCAGCCAGTTGCGCAAGACCGTCTACGGCGTGGCCGACGCCGCCACCCTGGAGGCGATTGCCGCCGACCTGGGGCGCGACCGCGAGGTGCGCCGCCTGCCCGACGGCTCGCTTGAAACCCTGGATGACATGGGCTTTGCCCTGGGCTTTCAGCTCAGCGTGCGCCGCCCCATCGCTTTACCGGCCGAAACCGTCAACGCCCCCGGTGCGTCGACACAACGCCCGGCCAACCAGGTGGCCGCCAGCGACGACACCCCGATCCGCCCCCGCACCCTGTCCCACGTGGTGTATTTCGTGCCCGATGCGGCCCGGGCCGAGGCCTTTTACGTGCAACGCCTGGGCTTTCGTTGCACCGACCGCTTCACCGGCGTGGGCCCCTTTCTGCGCCCTGCCGGCACGCTGGACCACCACACCCTGTTCCTGATCGAGACCCCGCCTTTCATGAAGGGGGTGGAGCATTTCACCTTCCACCTCGGCGGCCCTTCGGAGCTGATGCAGGCCGGCACGCGCTTCGCCAACCAGGGCTATCAGTCCTTCTGGGGCCCGGGGCGACACCGCTTTGGCTCCAACTGGTTCTGGTACTTCAACAGCCCCCTGGGCTGCCATGTCGAGTACGACGCCGACATGGACCTGCACGACGACCAGTGGCAGGCCCGCGAGACCCCCATGGGCGCCGACGCCTCGCAGCTGTTCCTGTTCCAGCACCGCGACAAGTGGGCCCCTTCCGGCCCGCCCCCCGGTGCAGCGCAGGCACAACACTGAGGCGAGCCCCACCGTGTCACCCTGGATCCGCCTGTGCCATGTCGATGAGCTGCCCGAGGGCAGTTCGCGCGGCTTTGATCCCCTGCAGCAGGGGCAGGACTCGGTGCTGCTGGTGCGCCGCCAGGGCCAGGTCCATGCCTACCGCGACGCCTGCCCCCACCACGGCGGCACGCCCATGGCCTGGCGCAAGGACGCCTACCTCAACGCCGCAGGCGACCGCATCGTCTGCCATGCCCACGGCGCGCAGTTCGAAGTCGCCACCGGCCAATGCACCCTGGGCCCCTGCCTGGGTCAGGCCTTGTCGCGGCTGGACCTTGTGCAGAGTCCGCAGGGCGAGCTGCGACTGCAACGCCATCAATTGATATCAAAAAACGGAGACATCCCATGAGCCCACAAGCACAACACAAGATCCTCATCATCGGCGGCGGTTTTTCCGGCATGTCGGCCGCCATCGAGCTGCGCAAACACGGCCATGCGGTCGACCTGGTCGAGATCGACCCCGGCTGGCGCTCGTATGGTGCAGGCATCAGCCTCGGCGGCGCCACCCTGCGCGCCTTCCGGCAACTGGGCATCCTGGAGCCCTTCCTGCAGGTCGGCCACGCCTCGGATGGCGTCGAGCTGCTGGCCCCGAATGGCACCACGCTGGCCCACCTGCCCACGCCACGCATCGCGGGGGCCGATGTGCCGGGGGGCGGCGCCATCATGCGCCCCGTGCTCGCGCGTCTGCTGGCCGAGGCCACCCGGGCCTCGGGCACCCAGGTGTTCCTGGGCTGCACCTTCAGCGAGATCCGGCAGGACGCCGAGGGCGTCGACGTGCGCTTCACCGATGGCAGCCAGCGCCGCTACGACCTGGTCATCGGGGCCGATGGCCTGTACTCCAAGGTGCGGCAGAGCGTGTTCCCGCAGGCTCCGGCCCCGCGCTACAGCGGCCAAGCCGTGTGGCGCGCCGTGCTGCCCCGCCCCGACAGCGTGGGCGGCGCCATCATGTGGGTGGGCCCCAAGATCAAGGTGGGTGTCAACCCGGTCTCCCAGACCGAGATGTACCTGTTCGTGACCGAAGACCGCGAGCACAACACCCACGTGCCGCCGGCCAACTTCCATCGCCTGCTCGACGCCTTGCTGGCCCCCTTCAGTGCGCCCCAGGTGCAGCAGCTGCGCAGCCTGCTCACGCCAGAGTCGCAGATCGTGTTCCGCCCCCTCGAAGGCCTGCTCATGCCCCGCCCCTGGCATCAGGGGCGGGTGGTGTTGATCGGCGACACCGTGCACGCCACCACGCCCCACCTGGCCTCGGGCGCCTGCATCGGCATCGAAGACGCCCTGGTGCTGGCGCAGGAGCTGGCGTCCGGTGACGGCCTCGATGCCGCTCTGCAGCGCTTCGAAGATCGCCGCTGGGAGCGTTGCCGCATGGTGGTCGAGAATTCCGGCCGCCTGGGCGAAATCGAGATCACGGGCGGCGACAAGGCCGAACATGCCCGCATCATGCGCGACTCCCTGATGAGCCTGGCGGAGCCCGTATGAGCCACCCGCTGACCGACACAAGCCCGCAGCCCAACCAGACCGAGCGCTGGCCGGCCCGCCTGGCGCTGATGCTGGCGCACTGCGCCGGCATGCTGGATCTGGTGGCCCTGCCCGTCTGGGTGGGTACGCTGATCTCGTCCTACCACCTGGACCCTCAGCAGGCTGGGGGCCTGGCCACCCTGTTTCTGGTGGGGGCGGTGTTCAGCAGCCTGGCCGTGGCGCCGCGCCTGCACCGCCTGCCCGGGCGCCTGCCGGTCGCCCTGGGTTTCGGCCTGGCCGCGCTGGCCTTTGCCGGCGCGTCCCAAACCGCCGACTACGCCGCCATGGCGGTGCTGCACGCCCTGGCCGGCGTGAGCTCTGCCGCCGCACTCAGCTGCACCCACGGCACCATTGCACGCAGCGCCAACCCGCACCGTCTGTTTGCCTTGGTCGGCATCGCCCTGGGGGTGTTCGCCGTGCTGTTCTTTGCCGCCGTGCCGCCCTTGCTGGCCAGCCTGGGCGGTGCCCTGTTGTTCAAGGTGTTCGCTGCGGTCATGGCCGTGGCCTGCGTGGCCACCGGCTTGGCATACCCACGCGCCGCCGCGCTGATGACGGGGCAGGGCGTTGCGGCCCCAGGCCCCCGCGTGCCGCTGGGCCGGGCTGTCTGGCTCGGGGCCTTGGGGGTGAGTTGCATGGCCGTGGTGCAGGCCATGATGTTCAGCTTTCTGGAGCGCATCGGCATGGACCGGGGCTTTGGTCTGCAGGCGGTCAATGCGGTCCTGGTGGCCCTGGGCCTGGTCAACCTGCTGCCGGCCGGCCTGGCCGCCCTGCTGCAACGCCGCTGGCCGGCCGAGCGCGTGGTGCTGTGCGGCCCGCTGGCCCAGGCGGTGCTGGTGCTGGTGATCACGCAAAGCCAGCAGTTTGCGCCCTATGCCGCGGCAGCCTCGGTGTTCGCTGCGGTGATGATCTTCACCCACACCTTCGCCTTCGGCCTGCTGGCCCGGCTCGACCCCAGTGGTCGGGCCCTGGCCGCCACGCCGGCCATGATGATGGCGGGCGCCGCCCTGGGCCCGGTGCTGGGCGGCACGCTGGTCAAGTGGGCCGGCTACGAGAGCCTGGCCGGCGCGGCCGTGCTCATGGCCGCCTGTGCCGTGATCTGTTTCTCACAAGCGCGCCCGCGCTCGACGACCCCCTCGCCCCCGCCCCCTCAGCCGGCCGGAGTCTGATATCCCTGACTGACCACCCCCAACGATCCATGAGCACCAAACCCACCCGCCGCCTGGTCGACCTGTCGATCTACCTGGAAAACGATGTGCTGTCCGACCCGCCTCCGCTGGCGCCGCGCATCACCTACCAGACCCACGCCGACACCTTGCCCGAGTTCATGCACATGCTGCCCGGCACCGTACCGGCCGACTACCCCGATGGCCAGGCCGCCGCAGCCGAGTGGGTCACCCTGACCACCCACAACGGCACCCACCTCGATGCGCCCTACCACTTCCACGCCACCATGGACGCCCGCCTGGGCGAGGCCCGGCCCGCCATCACCATCGACCAGGTGCCGCTGGAGTGGTGTTTCCAGCCCGGCGTGAAGCTTGACTTCCGGCATTTTCCGGACGGCTATGTGGCCACCGCCGCTGATGTGGAGGCCGAACTGGCGCGCATCGGCTACAGCCTGCAGCCGCTCGACATCGTGCTGGTCAACACCCGGGCCGGCGAGCGCTACGGCCACAGCGACTACCTGAACGCGGGCTGCGGCATGGGCTACGAGGCCACCATGTACCTGTTGGAGCGCGGCGTGCGCCTGACCGGCACCGACGCCTGGAGCTGGGACGCCCCCTTCTCGTACACCGCCCAGCGCATCGCCGAAACCGGCAACAAGGCCCTGATCTGGGAGGGCCACAAGGCCGGGCGCGACATCGGCTACTGCCACCTGGAGAAGCTGCACCAGCTGGAGGCCCTGCCGTCCCATGGCTTCACCATCAGCTGCTTCCCACACAAGATCCGCGGCGCCTCGGCCGGCTGGACCCGGGCCGTGGCCATTTTCGATCCCGAGTGAACCGGCCGCTGGCGGCCTCAGCCCTGAACATCATGAACACCCCATCCGACACCCACCCCTTGCCCCCCATCCACCGCGTCGTGACCGGCCATGACGAGCGCGGCCAGGCCGTCGTCAGCAGCCAGGGCCCGCTGCCCACGGTGGTGGCCATCGAAGCCATCCCTGGCACCGTCTTCCACGAGGTCTGGAGCACCGAGGCCACGCCCGCCCGGGTGGACAACGGCCCCGACCCCACCCTGGGCCCGTTGCGCCTGCCGCCCCCGGCTGGCGGTACCCGGCTGCGCTTTGTCGACATCCCGCCCGACACCGCCGATTACCTGGCCACCGGGGCCGGCCGCATGAAAGAGGCCTTCACCCAGATCGGCGACGCCGGGGCCTCGACTGTGGTGGCCGACTCGCCTCACCCCCTGATGCACCGCACCGAATCGGTGGACTACGGCGTGGTCATCGAAGGCGAGATGACCCTGGTGCTGGACGACTCCGAGGTGCTGCTGCGCCCAGGCAGCGTGGTGGTGCAGCGCGGCACCAACCACGCCTGGGCCAACCGCTCGGGGCGGCCCTGCCGCATGCTGTTCGTGCTGGTGGACGGGCAGTACGACGCTGACATGGCGCACTGTCTGGCCAGCCGCTCGGCCCACCCTGCCGGAGCCCTCTGATGCATGTGCTGATCACGGGGGCGGACGGCTTTGTGGGCGCAGCGCTGGTGCAGCGCTTGTTGCGGGTGATGCCCCTTGGGGCAGGGCAGGGGGGATTGCGCCTCACCCTGGTCGACCGGCACTTTCGTCAAGGTTCGCCGGGGGCCGGGCATCGCCAACACACCGGCCACTTCGCCGATGCAGCCTTGCTGCAAAGCCTGTCGGAGGACCCGCCCCAACAGGTGTTCCACCTGGCCAGCATGCCTGGCGCGCTGGCCGAGCGTGAGCCTGAGGCCGGCCTTCAGGCCAATCTGCTGGGCACCGTGCACCTCCTTGAACACTTGGCCGGCCTGACCCGGCAGGGGCGCACGCCGCCGGCTCGGGTGGTGTTGGCCAGCTCGGTGGCCGTCTATGGCGCACTGGGGCCCGGGCCGGTCGGCGAAGACCTGCTGCCGCAGCCCCAGCTCAGCTACGGCACCCACAAGTGGATGAGCGAGCTGCTGCTGGCCGACTACGCCCGTCGCGGCGAGCTGGACGGTTGCAGCCTGCGCCTGCCCGGCATCGTGGCCCGGCCGCCTGCGGAAAGCGGGCACGGCTCTGCCTTCATGAGCCAGATCTTCCATGCCTTGCGTGCCGGCAACCCTTATGAGTGCCCGGTGTCGCCCGAGGCCGTGTGCTGGTGGATGTCGCTGGCTTGCTGCCTGGACAACCTCTTGCATGCGGCCAGCCTCCCTGCCTCGGCCATGCCGGCCTCGCGTTGCTGGCAGTTGCCGGTGCTGTGCCTGCCCGTAGCCAGCGTCATCGAAGCCACCGCACACAACCTGGGGCGGCCGGCTGCTGCGTTGATCCAGCACCGGCCCGACAGCCGCATCGAGGCCCTGTTCGGCCGCCAGCCGCCGCTGCAAACCCCTGCGGCCGAGGCGGCCGGCTTTCGGCACGACGGGTCAGTGCAGGGACTGGTGGCACGGGTGTTGGGCACCGCCGGGGGCATGGCCTGACCAAGAGTGGGCGGGGGGCCGGTCAGCGCCGCCGCCCGAACTCCATGATCGCGCCTGCCATGGCCTCCAGCCGCAGCACGCGCCGTGCCGCACCCAGTTGCACGGCTTCGCGCGGCATGCCGTAGACCACGCAAGTGGCCTCGTCCTGGGCGATGGTGTCGGCATTGGCTTCGCGCATCTGAAGCAAGCCGCGGGCGCCATCGTCGCCCATGCCGGTGAGGATTATGCCCAGGGCATTGTTGCGCGCCACCGTGGCGACCGAGCGAAAAAGCACGTCCACGCTGGGGCAATGGCGGTTCACTGGCGGGCCTGGCGCCACATCGACGTGGTACTGGGCGCCGCTGCGCCGCAGCTGCATGTGCTGACGCCCTGGCGCAATCAACACGCGCCCACTCAGCACCCGGTCACCGGGCCGGGCCTCGCGCACCTCGACCGCGCACAGGCTGTTGAGCCGCGCTGCAAAGGCCGCGGTGAACTTCTCAGGCATGTGTTGCACCACCACGATGCCGGGCGCAGTCGGTGGCAGCGCGACCAGAATCTCTTCCAAGGCCTGGGTCCCACCCGTCGAGGTACCAATGGCCACCACGCGATCGGTGGTTTCATGCAGGGCATCCGGCATGGTGGGCCCAGACAGTGGGCGCGCGGCCAGCGCGGGCACGGCGGCCATGGGCAGGGGCTTCAGGGGTGTGCGCGTCGGCGTGCTGCGCAATCGGCTCAGGTTGACCCGGCTGGCCGCGCGGACCGCTGAGACCACGTCGTCAGAGGCATCCACCAGAAAGCCGCTCACGTCGCTTCGGGGCTTGGTCACGATGCCGGCGGCGCCGGCTGCCAGTGCCTGCAAGGTGGTCTGTGCTCCGGCTTCGGTGAGGGTGGAGCAGATCACCACCGGCGTGGGTCGTTCGGCCATGATGCGCCGCAAGAAGGTGATGCCGTCCATGCGCGGCATCTCCACGTCCAGAACCAGCACGTCGGGCCAGTCACGCTTCATCTTGTCGAGCGCGAACAGCGGATCGGGCGCTGTGGCGATGACCTGGATGTCCGGCACCGCCGACAGCACCTGGGTGAGCACCTTGCGCACCGTTGCCGAGTCGTCCACCACCATCACGCGTATTTGCTTCATGCCTGTGCTCCTGTTGTTGCCACGCCTTCGTCGAATCCCTCGCAAGGCGAGAACCGCAGCCAGACATCGCCGCTGCTCAGGTCGAGCCGCAGTTGCCGATATCCCTGTCCACCCAGGTGCTGCGCCACCACGCGCAGACCGTGGTGGCGCACCAGCCGGTGGGCCTGCTCGACATTGCGCAGGTGCACCTGCAGCGCTTCGCCGCCGCCCGCCGTGCTGGCGAACATGCGCCCGCCGCCAAACAGCTTGACCTCACACTCGGTCGGCGTGCAGCCGGCGCGCCGGGCTGCGGCCAGCAGCAGGGCCAGGGCTTCGTCCCCGTAGCGGCCATCGAGCACCCGCCGTTCCAGACCTCGGGCGGTCGGGCCGCGTTCGGGCAGCATGTAATGGCACAGCCCGCCCGCCTGGGTCTTGGGGTGCCACAGCGTGACAGCCACGCACGAACCCAGCAGGGTGCCGACCCGTTGTTCGCCCTGGCCGAACCAGACCTCGCCGGGCATGACCATCTTCTCTGGCCTCGGGGTCCAGGGTGTGGCGGTCATGCGTGCTTGCGATAGACCGACGGCGAATGCGCTTGCAGCAGCGGGCTGATCCCGTTGAGGCTTTCCGAATGGCCGACCACCAGCCAGCCCCGGGGCCGCAGTGCCCGCAGCAGGCGTTCGATCACGCTGCGCTTGGTGGCATCGTTGAAGTAGATCATCACGTTGCGCAGGAAGATCACGTCGAAATCGCCCAAGTCGGGCAAGGTCTCATTGAGGTTGACCTGCTCGAAGCGGACCCGGCGCCGCAGTTCGGGCGCGATCAGAAAGCGGCCGTGCTGTGCCCCCACACCTTTGAAGCAGAACGCGCGCAGAAAGGGTTCGGGGATCTCACGTGCCAGCGCCGTGTCGTACAAGCCCTGGCGGGCCCGCTCCAGCACACGGGTCGACAAGTCGGTGCCAAGCACCTCCCAGGGCGCCGCGCCCAGCACGTGGGCCATCAGCATGGCCAGGCTATAGGGTTCCTGCCCCGTAGAGCACGCGGCGCTCCACACGCGCAGCGGGCGGCCTGCCGGGTGCTGGGGCAGCACCGTGTCGCGCATCAGCTCGAAATGCCCCGGCTCGCGAAAGAAGTGGGTCTCGTTGGTGGTCAGCAGGTCGACTGCCAGCTGGTGTTCCTGAGGATCGCGCTGAAGCAGCTCGAAGTAGGCCTCGAAGCTCCCCAGACCGTGCTGGGCCACGCGCCGTGCCAGCCGGCCAGCCACCAATGCCTTTTTGGCCGGGCCCATGGTGATGCCGGCCACCCGGTGTATCCAGTGCTGGAACAGGCCGAACTCGGTGTCGCCCAGCACCCATCCTGCGGGCGCGGCGCCTGGTTGCAGGGCGCGGCTCATGGCCCAGCCTCCGCGGTGCGATGCGTGTTGATGCTGTGGCTGTGCATGTGCTGCCATCTCCATTTGGCGGCGCGGTGCGCCGCCTGCGTGCGGGGGGGGCCAGCAGGCGGCTTGCGCGATCAGGTGAGGGCCTCGTGGGCCGGGGCGTTGCGCAGGTCTTTGAGCTCTTCGAGCGACAAGGTCTTGTGCACGTTCAGGATCAGCACAAAGCGCTCCTTGACTTTGCCCATGCCCTGCAGGAAGTCAGGGCGGATGCCGGTGCCGAAGCTTGGCGGCGGCTCGATGGCGGCGGCGGCGATGTCCAGCACCGCATTGACGGCGTCGACGATCACCCCGATCACCTGTGGCCCGAGGTCCGACGCCTCACCGGCGGGCAGCTCGAGGATCACCACGCAGGTGCGCCGGCCGACCACGCTGGGCTCGCCGCCGAAGCGGCGCGACAGATCGATCACTGGCACCACCGTGCCGCGCAGATTGATCACCCCGCGCATGAAGGCCGGCATCATCGGCACCAGGGTGATGGGCCCGAATTCGATGATCTCCTTCACCTGCTCGATGCCCATGGCATAG
This sequence comes from Curvibacter sp. GW821-FHT01G03, assembly GCF_059422285.1. Lineage (NCBI taxonomy): Bacteria > Pseudomonadati > Pseudomonadota > Betaproteobacteria > Burkholderiales > Comamonadaceae > Curvibacter > Curvibacter sp. GW821-FHT01G03. The sequence continues at coordinate 300,022 of NZ_JBWKWP010000008.1, read as the reverse complement.
ACCTCGCCCTGCAGGGTGAAGCTCAGGTACTTGTGGGTGCCGGAGAGGGCCCCGCGGTCACGTTCGGCCAAGGCTGTACTCATCGCAACCCCTTGTTCAGAAACGCACGAAGTCAGGGCCCGGCGAGGTGATTGCCACCGCATTCCGGCGCAGCGCAGGCACCACGGCCGGGCGGGGCGTGGCGCGGTTCTCGGGCGGCTGTGCCGCAGGCGCGACCTCGCTGGCACCGAGCTTGAAAAAGGCCATCAGGCTTTGCAGTTGCTCGGCCTGGGAGCTCATTTCCTCGGCTGTGGCGGCCAGCTCTTCGCTGGCCGAAGCGCTTTGCTGGGTGGTCTGGTTGAGCTGGTTGACGGCGGTGTTGATTTGGGCGACACCGGTGTTCTGCTCTTCGCTGGCTGCGGCGATCTCTTTCACGAGGTCCGAGGTCTTGCGGATCGATGGAACCATCTCCTCCAGCAGCTTGCCTGCCCGTTCGGCCTGCTCGACCGAGTTGGTGGCCAACTCGCCGATCTCTTGTGCTGCCTCCTGGCTGCGCTCGGCGAGCTTGCGCACTTCGTCGGCCACCACGGCAAAGCCCTTGCCATGTTCACCGGCCCGCGCGGCCTCGATGGCCGCATTCAGTGCGAGCAGATTGGTCTGGTAGGCAATGTCGTCGATGATGCCAATCTTGCCGGCGATGCTCTTCATGGCGCCGACGGTCAGCTTCACGGCCTCGCCGCCCTCACCGGCATCCCGGGCCGCGTGGGCCGCCATGCCGTCCGTGACGCGCGCGTTCTCTGCGTTTTGCTGGATCGAGGCGCTGGCCTGTTCGATGGTGGCCGACATTTCTTCCACGCCGGCCGCCTGTTCGGTGGCACCCTGAGACAGCGACTGTGCGGTCGACGAGACCTGTTCGGATGCGCTGGACAGGCTGTTGGAAGCGGCGCGCACCTCCCCGATGATCTGGGCCAGCTTGGCCACCATCTCGCCCATGGCCTGGAGCAACTGGCCCACCTCGTCGCGCCCACGCACCTCGATGCGGGCGCTCAGATCGCCCTCTGCCAGACGGCGCGCCGCTGCCGTGGCTTCGCCCAGCGGGCGCGTCACGCTGCGGGTCACGCCATACGCCACGGCCAGGGCCACCAAGACCGAAGCCAGCGCGAGGATGGCCATCAGCTCGCGGGTGGCTTGGTACTGGGCATCGGCCTGCTCGCCGGCCTTTTTCACCATGCCCACCTGGTATTGGATCATTTCATTGACCACCCCTTCGTACTCGCGCTGGGCATCGCGCATCTCGGTCACCATCAGCACGGTGGCTGCGTCGAATTTGCCGGCCTCGACCAGGCTCAGGTACTGAACCAGGCCTTGGCCGAACTTGGCGCGTTTCTCCTTGATGCGCGACAGGAGCATCTTGCCGGTCTCGGTGCTGATGCCCTTGTCGAGGGTGTCCAGCAATTCGGTGAAGTTGCTGCGGATCTTGGCGATCTTCTCCAACTCGGCCTTGACCACCGCGGGCTCGCGCGACAGCACGATGTTGCGCATGGCCAGGTTGGCCACATTGAGTGAATCAATCAGCGCGTTGGCTGTGATGGTGTTCGGAAAGCGTCGGTTGACGATGGTCTGCATATCGTCATTGATCTGGCTCATCTTGAAGACGGCCATGGCCACCGTGGCCAGCAACACGGCGATCACCAGGAAGAAGCCCAGGCCCATGCGCAGGCCGATGCGAAAATTGTTCAACATAAGGAATGCTCCGAGAATCAATGGGTTGAAAACACGGAGCGGGCCTCTTGTGAGGCGCTCCATGAGGCCTGGTTGACCAGGGCCGGTATGTCCAGCATCAGCGCTACTTCGCCGCTGCCCAGGATGGTTGAGCCCGAGATACCGGGCAAGCCCTCCATCAAGGGCCCGAGAGGTTTGATCACCGCCTGGAATTCGCCCTTGAGCTGATCCACCACCAGGCCGGCCTTGCGGGTGCCGAGTTGAACCACGACCACGTTCTCGCGCCGCGTCGCCCGGCCCGGCAGCCCGAAATGGCGCCTCAGCCGCAGCAGTGGCAGGACCTCGCCGCGCAGGTTTGTGTAGTCGTGCGCTTCGGTGCCGAGTTGCACGCACTCCAGCACCGCATCCAGTGGCACCACGTAATGGGCTTCGCCCACGGCCATCAGAAAGCCGTCGATGATGGCCAGGGTGAGCGGCAGGCGGATGCGGAACAGCGTGCCCCGGCCCGCCACGCTGTCGATGTCCAGCGTGCCGCGCAAGGCCTCGATGCTGCGCCGCACGACGTCCATGCCAACACCTCGTCCCGACAACTTGCTGATCTGCTCGGCAGTCGAAAAACCAGGCTCGAAGATCAGCGCCCAGACCTCGGCGTCGCTGAGGTGGGCCTCGCTGGTGAGCAGGCCCGTTTCGCGTGCCTTGGCCAGGATGCGTTCGCGGTTCAACCCGGCACCATCGTCCGCCACCTCGATCACGATGCCGCCCGCCTCATGGCGTGCCCGCAGCTCCAGCCGCCCGGCCGCAGGCTTGCCGGCCGCCAGTCGGTCCAGGGGGGCTTCCAGGCCGTGGTCCATGGCATTGCGCATCAGGTGGGTCAAAGGGTCGCCCAGGCGATCCACCATCGACTTGTCGAGTTCTGTGTCGCCGCCACTGATGTGCAGCTCGATTTCCTTGCCCAGGTCCTTGGACACGTCGCGTACCACGCGGCGGAACCGGTTGAAGGTGTCGCCGATCTCCACCATGCGCAGGCGCATCGCGCCGTCGCGCACGTCTTCGGTCAGGCGCGACATCACCGACACCGCTTCGCGCAGTGCACGGTCCTGGTTGCGTGTGGCCTGCACACTCACCGAAGCGCTGGCAATGATCAGCTCGGCCACCCGGTTGATCAGCGCGTCGAGCTTGTCTGAGTGCACGCGGATCATCTTGGCTTCTTGCGACTGGCGTTGGCGCAGTTCGTTCTGGCGCCCGATGGCGCCTTGCACCAGTTCGGCTTGCACCGCGCGCTCCTCGACCAGGATCTCGCCCAGCGGGGCCCGCTCTGCGTCGGGCTCTGCCTGTTGCTCCGCCAGCGCCCGACTCAGCTCGTGGGCAGTCAGTGCACCGCAGGCCTGCAGGATTTCGCCCAGGCGCAGCCGGTCGGCCGGCAGGGCCTCGATCAGGCGCAGGTAGTCGTCGACCCGGCTGTCGGGCGGCAGGATGCGAAGCTCGCAGTCCTGGCTCACGAACTCGAACACCGACTCGATCTCAAGCTTGCTGGCGGCGCTGGCCAGACGGATCTCGAAACCGAGGTAGCAGGACTCTGGGTCCATCGTCTCAAGCACTGGCAACTGGGTGCTGAGGGTGCTGATGTGCACCACGCGACCCAGGGTGCGCAGGTGATGAATGAAGGGGGCGGGGTCGAAGCCTTCCTGGAACAGGCCGGTCGAGAAGCGCAGCGACAGATGCCACAGGTCCTGGTCATTGCGGGTGCTGGCTTGCGCCACGGGGGGGGCGGTGCAGGTCGACGAGGCGGCCGCGTCCAGCGGGGCCAGGGCGTGCAGCCGTTCGACCAGGGCCAGGCCCAGCATCGGCAGACCGTCGTCGCGTTCACCGGCCGTGTCGCCAGCGACGTCGATCAGGCGGTGAATGTGGTCGCCGCACTGCAGCAGCAGGCTGACCATGTCACCCTGCAGGTTCAGACTGCCTGAGCGCACCCGGTCCAGCAGGGTCTCCACGTGGTGGGTGAAGCCGACGATATCGTCCAGCCCGAACAGCCCAGCCGAGCCCTTGATGGTGTGGGCGGCGCGGAACACCGCGTGGATCGCCTCCGCATCGCCGGGCTCGCGCTCCAGGCTCATCAGCGCGCTTTCCATCTCGCCGAGAAGGCCGCGACTCTCGGCGAAGAAGGTGTGCAGCACATCGTTGAATTCCATGGGGTCCCTTTCTCAGCGCCGGCCAACGGCCTCGCCATCGGTGCCCGCCAGCGGGTCGCCAAGCCAGTCTGCGAGGTCGTACAGGGCGATCAGCGAAAGCACGGCCGGGCTATGCCCACTCAGGCGCAGTGACTGGCCACCCAGGCGGGCGAAGTTCTTGGCCGCCATCAGCACCTGGAGCCCGGCAGTGTCGAATTCGGTCACCGCCGACAGGTCGAGCTCCAGCTCCGCCTGTTCGCGCAGGCGTTCCAGCAAGGTGCTGCGCAGTTCACCAGCGCTGTAGATGTTGCAGTCGCCCTGCAGGCGCAGGCGCAGCGTGTCTGCACCGCTTTCGGCAATGATGTCCATGCCGCGCTCCTCAGGGCAGGATCAGCTTGGCCACGGCGGCCAGCAGCTGATCGGGGCGGAAGGGCTTGACCACCCAGGCCTTGGCGCCACCCTGCTGGCCTGCCTGCTTTTTGGCCGCATCGGTTTCGGTGGTCAGGATGATCACGGGTGTGAACTTGTAGGCGGGCAGCGCCTTGATGTGGCGCAGCAGGGTCAGCCCGTCCATCTGGGGCATGTTCACGTCGCTGATGACGAGGTGGATCTTGCGACCGTCAAGCTTGCGCAAGGCGTCGTGCCCGTCGGTGGCCTCGACCACCTCGTAGCCTGCGCCGCGCAGCGCCATGCCAACCACCTGGCGCACGCTGATGGAGTCATCCACGATCAAGACTGTCTTTGCCATTGCCTATCCGCTCCCTCAGAAAAAAGTGATCTCTTCGCCGGCCGGTGCGGACGCGACAGCGCCGCCACCCTGGCCGTGGTTGTCCAGTTGGTCCTGCATCGTGTAACTGCTCCGCGATTGGTCCAGCCAGGCCTGCGGGTCCAACCGTATGTCGGGGTGCAGGGCCCGGGACTGCAGGTCAGACTCCAGCCGCTGCAGGTCGCCTTGCACGTGGCGCAGGATCTGGCCCGTGCGGTCCTGGAACTGCAGTGCCACCATCACCTCGCTGATGTCGCCGTCGATGGCCGAGGTCTCGTGCTGCAGCACGTCGTTGCGCTGCTCCAGTTGTTGAACCGCGCCACGCAATTGGGTCAGCACGCCTTCGATCGTGGCCTCGGAGCTTTGCAGCAATTGCTTGTCCCGTTCTGCAAATCGGTCCGAGGCCTCGATGATCTGGCCAATGGCCTGGCCCACCGAGCCGACCTTGCTGGTGATCTGGCGGCCGGTGTCCGCCGACAGGGCTGACAGGCGCCGCACCTCGTGCGCCACCACCGCGAAACCTCGCCCCTGCTCGCCGGCGCGGGCCGCCTCGATGGCCGCGTTGATGGCCAGAAGATTGGTCTGGTGGGCGATTGAGCCGACCAGTTCTGCCATCTCGCGCAGCTCGGTGGCAATACCGCCCAGGCCTTGGATGCCTGAAAGCATCTCTTCCTTGGCCTGCATCGCCAGTTGCAGGCCGCTGGCCATCTGGCGCAGTTCGCTCTGGGCTGAGGCGAACACGGCCGCGCTGCCCCCGTCTTCGCCACCGGTCTGGGTAAAAAGGCCCAGTGTCTGCTGCAGGCGCTCCTTGATGGCGCCGAACTGGCGTGCCAGTGCGCCGATGGCCACCTCGCTTTGCGAGGCCGAACTGTCGATCTGTCGGCTCCAGATCGGCAGGGCCTGCGCACAAAGGGATTCCAGGTCCCGCAAGAGCTCTTGTGCCAGCGGGGGCGGTGGGGGTTGGCGCAGCACCCGCCAGCCTCCGCCCACGCCGAGCAGGCCCATCAGCACGAGGCCCCCTGCCCACAGCGGCCGGCCCAGTTGCAGGCAGGCCAGGGCGCCGATGGCGCCCACGATCAGGGGCCAGGCCAGCCAGGCCAGGGAGCCCGCGCCCAGACCGGGCAGAGTGTTTCGAGAAGGTTCTGGCTTCATGCAACCGATGCTAGGGAGGACCGGTTGGCGGCGCTATAAGGCGAGGGCTGCTCATGTCCTCAGAGCGCGCTGAAATCGCGTCAGTAAAACCTGACCCCGGACCGGGCGAGATGCCGGCCCGGGGCCTCGGGCATCAGGCCTTGTCGCGGCCCAGCATGTCGGCGAGCTTTTCCAGCAGTTCGTGTGAGTCGAAAGGTTTGCGCAGAAAGTGGCGCACTCCCATCTGGCGCGCCGATTCGGCGTCGATGTACTCGCTGTAGCCGGTGCAGATGATCACGCCCAGCGAGGGACACAGCGCCTGGGCGGCCTTGAACAGCGCCACCCCCGACATGCCGGGCATGGTCTGGTCGGTGATCAATGCTGCCGGCGGTGCCGCGCCGTGCCCTGGGCGCAGTGCCTCGCCCAGTGCCGCCAGCGCCTGGCGTGGATCGGCAAAGGCCGACACGGTGAAGCCGTGTTCGCGCAACAGCTCGCTCAGGAACACCAGCACTGCCGGATCGTCGTCGACCACCCAGATAGCCTCGCCGGACACGAACTCGAGTGTCGGGCGTGGCGCCACTTCGTCCACTGGCACATCCTGCGCCGCCGGCAACAGCACCCGCATGGCGGTGCCATGCGGCGTCCTGTCATGCACCTGGATGTGGCCGCCGGCCTTGTGCACCAGGCCCACCACCGAGGACAGCCCCAGGCCGGTGCCTTTGCCCACGCCCTTGGTGGTGAAGAAGGGGTCAAAGATCTTGGGCAGCACCTCGGGTGCAATGCCCGGGCCGTCGTCGGTCACCTCCAGTACCACGAAGCGGCCGTGGGCCATTCCCTGGCAGTTGCTGCAGGATTCCGCGGCCAACTGGGCGTTGAGCAGGCGGATGTCGATGTGGCCGCTGGCCCCCAGCGCATCGCGCGCGTTGATCACCAGATTCATCACGATCTGTTGCACGTCGACCGCCGAGATGCGCACCGCGGGCAGGGAGTGATCGGCCTTGTAGCTCAGCAGGATGCCACTCGGAATGGAGGACTTGAGCATGTCGAACATCTCGCTGACCATGGCGCCGAGTTGGCGCGGCGCCACGTCCTCGGGTTCTTCGGTGCGCACGTAGGCCAGCATCTTGGCGACCAGATCGCGCCCGCGCTCGCTGGTACGCACGATCTCGCGCAAGTAGCCGGCCAGCTTGCCACCAGGATCGCTGACATAGCGCTCCAGCCCCAGACTGGCCAGGCCCATGATGCCAGCCAGCATGTTGTTGAAGTCATGTGCGATGCCGCCCGTGAGGTGACCCAGCGCCTCCAGCTTTTGCGATTGCATCTGCTGCTGTTGAACAGCCTGGCGCTCGGCTTCGATGCGGCGCTGCACCGTGAGGTCTTCGCTGATCGACCACAGATAGGCCTGACCGCCGAGTTCGATGCGAACACCATTGAGGCGTACCGGGACGCGACTGCCGTCGGCGCGAACGTATTCCTTGTCGTAGGGGCCGTAGCGTCCGATGCGTGCCACCATCTTCAGCTGTTCGGCCTCGGCGCGCATGTACTCTGACGGTGTGAGGTCCCAGTACGAAAGGCTTTGCAAGGCCTCGGCGCTGTACCCGGTCAGGGCTCGGTAGGCTTCGTTGAACTCGACCAGGTTGCCGTCGAGTGTGCACAGCGCAATGCCCAGCGGCGACAGCTCGAACAGCGAGCGCAGCTTGTCTTCGCTCTCGAACAGGGCCTGCTCCGCACGTTTGCGCTCGGTCAGGTCGCGCACGGTTCCAATCATGCGCACCGGCGTGCCCGCGGCATCCCGCAGCAGTTGGCCCCGCGACAACACGTCGACCCAATGGCCGTGCTTGTGGCGCAGCCGGGTTTCGATCTCGAAGCGTTCATCGCTGCGCCCTGCCACCACGTCGCCCAGCGCCAGGTGCAGTGCGAGTGCATCGGCGGGATGGATCAGGCGCGAGGCGGTCTCGGCGTTGACCCTCAGTTCGCCCTCCTGGTAGCCCAGCATTTCCTCGCAGCGTGGCGAAAGGTAGACGCTGCCGTCGATCAGGTTGCGGTCCCACAGTCCGTCATTGGTGCCGCGCAATGCCAGTTCAAAGCGCTCCTCGCTCTGCCGCAGTGCCTGTGCGGCAGCACGGCGCTCGGACAGATCGCGCACAAAGACAAAGAAGTGCCCATCGCCCAGCGGCGAGCGGCTGGTGGTGATCTCTACCGGCCAGTGCTCGCCGCTTTTGCGCCGGTGCTGGGTCTCAAAGCGGTCATGACCCGACACCAGTGTGATCTGGATGTGGCGGCTCACATGGCCGGGCTGGTCATCGGCATTGACGTCGGGAATGCGCATGCGCAGCAGTTCGGCGCGGCTGTAGCCCGACATCTGCACATAGGCGTCATTGACCTCGAGAAAGCGGCCGTGTTCGTCACAGATCCAGACGCCATCGAGTGCGGTGTCCATCAGCGCTCGATAGCGCGCCTCGCGCTCGGCAAGTGCTTTTTGTACCTGCACCCGCTCGCTGATGTCACGCATGAAGCCGATGAACACCGAGCCTTCGCTCAGGCGGGCCTCGCCGACGGTGAGTTGCACGTGCAGTTCGCGCCCGTCGCGCCTGCGCGCCTGCATGTCACGGCCCACGCCAATGATGTGGCGTTCACCCGTGTCCATGTAGTGCTGCACAAAGCCGTCATGCTGGCGCGCCACCCCGTCGGGCATCAGCAGGTTGACATTGGCGCCCAGCAGTTCGTCGCTGCTGAAGCCAAACATTCGTTCCACCGCGTGGTTGACCATCTGGATGTGGCCCTGCGCGTCGATCACCACGACGGCGTCGGGGGCCGAGCTCAGGAGGGCTCGCATGCGTTCTTCGCTGGCGATCAGTTCCCGCTCGACCCGATGCCGCTCGGTGATGTCGTCGCCCAGGATCACAAACCCGTTCAGGTGGCCTTGTGAGCCCCGCATCGGTGTCACGCTGCGATCATCGAGGTAGATGCTGCCGTTGTGGCGCCGCACCTGAACCTGTCCCTTCCAGGGCTGGGCCTGGATCATCGCCTCACGCATCTGGGCCCAGGCCTGCTCGTCGCCAGCCACCCGCAGCACGTCGAACTCGCGGCCCAGCAAGGCCTGTGCTTCGTAGCCGGTGACCTGTGCAAAGGCCGGGTTCATCCAGACGATGGTGCCGTCCTCATCACAGATCAGGGCCGGGTTGAGTGTGGCTTGCAAGGCGTCGGCAATGCCGCCGGCCGCTTGCAGCGGCTGGCGCACGGCCAGCAGGTAGGCCGCGCGGGTCAGGTAGCCATAGGCCGCGATCTTGGCGATGTGCCCCAGTGCATTGAAGATGTCCGTCGGGCTGCTGTAGGTGGCAAAGCAGCCTTCGGCGATGGCCGAGAGGACCGCCGCGATGGCCATGGCCGTCATCGGTACGCCTGCGCCGCGGCGGCCGAGGTATTCCAGGCGCAGGGCCGTTGCCAGCAGCAGTGCGATCAGGGCCATTTCGCTGCCGACCTTGGCGGCGGTCAGGCCCTGGCCGGATTCGAAGGTGTGCGGCAGCAGATCGGGCCAGAAGAGGATCAGGGCGCTGCTGAGCGTGACCAGACAGGCCACCAGGCCCAGCGACAGGCGTGGGTATCCGCGTTGCGCGCGTGTGGCTGGCGGGGTGATGGCCATCACCACCAGGCCGAAGGCCACCAGCGCACGCCCGGCCAGCCAGAAGGCGATGCTTTTTTCCACCCCTGAAGGGGTCACCAGAGGCGGCATGCCGTCATAGGACAGCATGTGAAGGAAGTCCAGCACAGCTGCTCCACCCATCACGGCCGCCAGCAGCACGGAGGCAGGCCGGCGGGGGCTGTCGGGGGCCATCCAGAGCAGGCCGAAGCTCAGCGAGGCCAGGACCACCGCCGCAACTTCCGCGCTGGTATGGGCGGCCAGAAAGCCCATTCGGGCAAATTGGGGCAGGGCACTCAGCGAGGTCTGCTCCAGCAGCCAGACCAGGGGGATCAGCACCAGCAGGGGCAGGGCGCGCCGCCATTCGGCACGGGAGTTGGCAATAAAGACTTGGAAGGTCGGCATGGATGGCTAAAAGTCGAGGAAAGCGGGCCGCACGGGCTTCAGTTGCGGCGTGTCATGCTGGCATACAGCCGCACACCCAGGTCGTCGTTGGCCGGATCGGCCTGTGGCGTGCTCATGCTGGCCAGTTCGGGGCGCCGCTGCACCAGGTCGAGGAAGCGGCGCGTCATGTAGGGGTCACGCCAGCCGCGTTCGGCCTCCTCAGCCAGGATGGCCGATGCGTGCTCGGAGCTCATGCCCTCTTTGTAGGGGCGTGGCGATATCAGCGCGTCGTGGATGTCGACCAGTTGGAACACCCGCGCCAGCAAGGGAATGGATTCACCGGCCAGGCCGTCGGGATAGCCGCTGCCGTCCCAGCGCTCGTGGTGGTGCCGGATGATCGGCGCGGTGAGGCGCATGCTCTTGAGCTGCGACACCAGTTGGTGGCCGATGGTGGTGTGTTCCCGCATCACAACCCATTCTTCTGGCGTGAGGTGGCCTGGCTTGAGCAGGATCGCGTCCGGGATACCGAGCTTGCCAATGTCGTGCAGCACGCCGCCGCGGCGCAGCGCCATCAGCTCGGCCGCTGACAGGCCCAGCTCCAGTCCCAGCAACACGGCCTTGTGCGCCAGGCGTGAGCAGTGATCGCCGGTGTTTTCGTCCTTGGCCTCGACCATGCGGGCCAGGGCGAACAGGGTGGATTCCGTGCTGTCGAGCTGGTCGGTGATGCGCTTGCGATGCACCGCAGCCTGCACGCGGGCGCGCAACTCCATCGGGAGGTAGGGCTTGCGCAACAGGTCGTCAGCACCTGAAGACAGGCCGCCCATCAAGTCTTCGGCCGCCGTGCTGCCGGTGATCATCAGGATGGGCTGCACCGCCAGGCCGAGCTCGCCACGGACCCGGCGGCAGAACTCGTCGCCGTCCATGCCGGGCATGCGACGGTCGGTCAGCACCACGTCGAATTCGGCCCGGCGCAGCCAGTCCAGGCCATCCAGGCCGCCCGGTGCATAGGTGAGATGGTATTGCGGCGGCTCCAGGATCTCCTCGATCAGCAGTCGTTGCAGCGGATCGTCGTCGATCATCAGCACCCGATAGGGATACTCGCCCGACAGCCGGCGAATGAGTTCGTTCTGATCCATGGGCATTCCTGGGGTTAGGGCTGGGGACCTGATGTGCGCACAGGGCCGCCATGCGGCACGCTACAACATCCGATGCTGCCTGAGCCTGCCGGGGTGGTCTGTCGGGGCTGGCCTCACGCCCCGTTCAGTCATGCCGGATTCGCTGTCGGGAAATCCTGACCCCGGCCTCAGTGGCTGGTGATGCCATGGCGCAGGGCGTACTTGAGCAGGTCGGCATTGGTCTGCAACGCCAGCTTCTGCATCAAGCGCATCTTGTGGGTGCTCACCGTCTTCGGGCTCAGGTGCAGCGCGTCGGCGATCAGGCCCAGGGGCTGGCCGGCGGCAATGCGCTCCAGAACCTGCAGTTCGCGCGGCGACAGCTGTTCATGCGGAGAGTCGGAGCCCGGGTTGAGGGCGCCGTGGAAGACCACAGAATCGACCAGGGCCGGATCAATGTAGCGGCCTTTGGCCGCCACTTTGCGCACCGCGCCGATCAGGGCGCTGGGCTCGCAGTCCTTGGTCACGTAGCCGGCTGCGCCGGCGCGCAGCACCCGGGCCACGATCTGCGCCTCAACGTGCATGGACAGCACCAGCACCGGCAGGTCCGGGTGATCGAGCTGAAGCCGCTTGATCAGGTCAACCCCGCTCAGGCCGGGCATGGACAGGTCGAGCAGCACCACGTCGGCACGGGTGTGGCGCAGCAACTCCAGCAGCGCATGGCCATCGGCGGCCTCGCCGGCCACCCGCAGGTTGGGGGCACTGCTGAGGAGCTGGCGCAAACCGCTGCGCACGATGCTGTGGTCGTCGGTGACGATGACGTCGATCGGGTTCATGAATCCAGACTCCTGCCGATGTTGTAGCTGATGTCGATGAGGGTGCCGCCGGAGCCGGACTCGATTTGCAGCCGGGCGCCCAGCGCGTGCATGCGCTCGCGCATGCCCAGCAGGCCCAGGCCGCCGCCACGGCGCGCAGCCACCTCGGCCAGGTCGAAGCCGCAGCCGTTGTCGCTCACGGACAGGCGCAGTTGTCCCGACTCGCAGGACAGTGCAATCACCACCTCAGTGGCGCGCGCGTACTTTGCGATATTGGTCAATGATTCTTGCACGGCCCTGAACAGGGCCAGTGAGGCTGCCTCGGACAAGCTGCTCAGGTCCCCTTCCTCCGCGCGCGGCAACTGCAACTCGCACCGGGTTTCCCAGCGCAGCGAGAAGTCTTCGGCCAGCCACTCGATGGCGGCCACCAGGCCGAGGTCCAGCGCCGCCGGTCGCAGATTGGAGGCGATGTGGCGCACCACCTCGGTCATGGTGACCATGGTCTCGCGCATCTGGGCGGCGCGCTGGGCGCTGGCGCCCCCGGGTTCCAGCTGGCCGCGCAGCATCGACAGGTCCATTCGCAGCGCCGTCAGCAACTGGCCCAGCTCGTCATGGACCTCGCGCGCGATGCGCTTGCGCTCCTGCTCGATCACCTCGCTCTCGTAGGCCACCAGTTCGCGCAGCCGCTCGCGCGAATCGCGCAGTTCAGATTCGATGCGCTTGCGCTCGCTGATGTCCTGCATTGTTCCGCTCATGCTCATCGCCCCTTGTGCGCGCTGTACTGTGCCGTGCATGTGCACGATCAACTCGGGGCCTCCGCTGCGGATCAGGCGCATGTCCAGTGCCAGGCCCCCACCATGGCGCCACGCCTGATCCAATGCCTTGGCCAGGCTTGTTCGGTCATCCGGGTGCACGTGGGCCAGCAATTGCTCACGCGAGAGTTCGCGGGAGGCGGCCAGGCTCTTGTCCAACATGCGCAGCATCTGATCCGAGCAGCTGAACTGGCCACTTTCCCTGTCCCACTGCCAGTCACCGATGCCGGCCAGCTTCTGCGCCGCTGCCAGGCGCAGGTGGTTGCTGGCCAGCTCTTCGGCATTGCGGCGTCGCTCATCCACATCGAGCACCTGCACCAGCACGCGGTCTTCCTCGCCCAGGGTCGCTGGCAGTCGGCACACGATCAGCAAGGTCCAGCCCAGGCTGCCCCCCACCCGGTGCATGCGATGTTCGCTCACATAGGTCGGCAGTTCACCACGCGCTACGCGCGCGATCAGGTTCTTCTGCAACAGCGCATCGTCGGGCTCCAGGCAGCTGTGCAGCACATCGGCCCCAGCGTCCGGTCCGATCAACAGGTTCCAGGCCAGGTTGTGGCGGAGCACCCGGCCAACGGCATCACACAGTGCCACGCCGACCACGCCAGCGTCCAGGATGCGCTCCAGCAGGTCATGTGCGGCGCGGGCTGCCAGCTCGCTGCGGCGTAGCGAGCTCAGGTCCTCGTCGATCGCGATGGCGCCGATCACCTCGCCTTGCGGGTCGAACATCGGGCTGGCGGTGGTCAGCAGGCTGCGCCGTTCGCCCGGTGTACGGTCAAAGTCGACCAGTCCGCTGTCAAGCGTGCCGCGCAGCACCACTGCGCGGCGCATCAGCGAGTCGTGTTGTATCGGCAGCGCTCCGGAACCGCGCCAGTCGGGCGTCTGCTGTGCCGAGTCGCCCAGCCACAACTGCCGGGCGGCCGGGTTGGTCTGTGTTGTCTGGCCGTGCAGATCGCCGATCCACACGCCCACCGGCAACGCGTCCAGCACGGCGCGCAGGTGCAAAGCGTGGCGAGTGGCGGTCTGCTCTGCATTCTTGAGCGCGCTGATGTCTTGTACGCTGACGACGAAGTGCAGCAGTGCGCCCGAGTCATCCCGCACCGCCGAGATGCTTACCAGGGTCGGGATCTCGCTGCCGTCACGGCGCAGGTGGCGCATTTCACCCTGGACACTGCCTCCCAGCTCGGCCCCGCGCCGCAGGCGTGTCATGGTTTCCCAGTGCGAAACCGGCACGTGCTGGCGCACTGGCTGGCCTACCAGTTCCTCGGGGCGGTAGCCCAGCATGCGGGCATAGGCAGGATTGACCAGTTCCAGCGCCGGCCTCGGGCCGACCGAGCCAATCACCACGCCCCAGCCCGAGTCCTCGAACACGCGAGTCCAGCGCCGCATGGTGCGCGCAGCGTCCAACTCAGCGCGAAGATCGCGCAGCATGACCAAGATGCCGCGCCGCCCGAGCAAGGTGTAGCTTGCCAGCAGCACCTCAACCGGAACACGCGTGCTGTCTGCCGTCAGCAGATCCAGGTTGTGGCTTTGTGAGGTGCCGTCTGCCAGGGGGCTGAGGTCGATGCGGCCTGGCCAGTCGGGCAGCAATCCAGCCACCGGCAGGCCCAGCCAATGCGACGCCGGCGCTCCGAGCAAACGCTCGGCCGCCGGATTCACTCGGATCACGCGCTGTTGGGCATCCAGCACCAGCGTGGCCAGTGGCAGGTGGTGCAGCGTGGCCTGAGACTGGGCATGGGACAGGTAGAGCTGGCGCAGCCGCGGCAACTGGCGCCAGTAGCTCCATGCGGCTCCGAGCAATGCCAGGCCACTGAGCAGCAGCATGGCCAGCAACATGGGCCCACCCACAGCGCGGAACAGGCTTGCGGCGCCGACACGCAGCATCAGGTAGCTGCCTTCGTCGCCGATCGGCGCCAGTGCCCCCAGGCCCAGGCGCTGACCCTCACTTGACAATTCGACCAGGCGGTGGCCCTGCTCGCGCCAGCCTGGCGCTGCAACGGTGAAGCGTTCGGCGGCAGCCGGTGCACCATCGCTGCCCGGATCAAACTCCGAGCATAAAAGAAGGTCTTGCTCACCGGCCTGGCAGATCAGCAAGGGCTGCCGCAGCTGTCGATCACTCTCCGTTCGGGCTTCGCCCGTTTCGGACCACAGTTGCAGCTGCACTTGCAGACCACTTTGGCGCCCCTTGGCGGGCAGCTCGATGCGTACCCGGCCATTGGTCAGTACGCTGGCCGTGAGTTCCGCCGTGCGCAGAACCGGTGCTGCGGTGGCCCAGTGTCGACGGACTGCCTCTCGGGCGTCTGCTGCCAGTTCGATGTGCTCACCCTGGCTCTGCAGCGTGCGGAGAAAACCGCCCCGATCCCAGCCCACAGTGGTGGTGGCGGCAGGTTGTGCCCAGGCTTGCTGGTAAGCCCCCGAAACCAGGGCGGCGGCTCGCCCCACGTGGCGTTCCAGCACCCGGGCCTGGCGTTCGGCCCGGGCTCGCAGGCCCTCGGTCAGCAGGTCGGCCGACTGCGCCGACACCACCGCCGCGGCGGCCAGGCCAGCCAGCACGCTGGTGGTCAGCAACAAGCCCAGATTGCGCGCGAACACCCAGCGGTAGCCCTGGTCGGGCGCGGACCGGCCTTGGCGGTCGATTTCGCCCAAGGCGATCATCACCAGCGCCAGACCGAACCACAGCAGCGCCAGCAGCACCGGCAGGCTGAACAGCAGCGAGGCCCCGGGGACGTCGCCGAAGACCAGCCAGCAGGTGAGGGTGAAAACGGCCAGGGCACTGTCGCCCATGCTGAGCAGGGCCAGCAAAGACAGCGCCACGCTCAGCCGGGTGTGGCCCGGGCGCTGCAAAGCCCAGGCGGCCAGGCCACTGAGCAGCAGCCAACCTGCCAGCACATAACGACCGGCCATCGAGACCCCATCGACCACGCTGTTGGAGAGCAAGACGGCGCTGTCCAGCCGCAAGCCCCATTCCAGCAACATCAGCCCGACCAGGCCCAGGCCAGCCTGGATCGCAAGGGCCGCAAGGCGCGGCGCGTGCGGGCGCAACACCTGGGCCAGCGGAGGCAGGCCGAGCGCCAGCAAGGACACCGGATTCAGTTCGGGTGCCGCCAGCGCGGGCCACAGCGCGCGCAGCGACGTGCTCAGCTGGAGCAGCATCAGCACCACGATCCAGAGCAACGCGGCCCAGGCCCCGATGTGACCGAGCCGGCCCAGCAGGGACATCTTTCGCAGGTCGAACACTCGCGCCACTCGCTTATCTATTTGTTAGCAAAAGTGTCAATTATGTCGCCCACCAGAGCGACTGAGTGACCCCATGCTCAGGCTTTCCTGAGTCGGAATCAGAGCGGGCTGAGGCTCGAATCAGTGCCGCACCGATACCGTTCGCCAGCGGGTGTCCCTAGGATGCTGTCATGTTTGATCCATCTGCCGCCCCCCGGCCCAGCCCGGCCCGGGCTGCCCAGGCCCCTGACCTGCCGACGGCGGACAGCCAGCGCCGGCTCGAGGCTGTGGTGCAGCTTGGCCTGTGCACCCAGCGCGTGGCTGAAGGTGCTGCCGCGGTCGATCTGGCGGCGCTCAACGCCATGCTGAGCGCGCATCAGGCCCGTCGCAAGGCACGCGGCTTTCGCACCGCGGCCGCACAGATGCGGGTTTTCTCGACCGAATTGGCCAGCCTGATGTTGCGTGTGGCCGCCGCCGTGGCCGAGTTGAGCGACGAGGTAGGGCGGCTGTGCCAGCGTGGGCGCCTGGAAGGCCAGTTGCGCCAGGCCGCGGCTGGTCTCGAACGGCCTGATGCGCGGCTGGTGGCGCTCGTGAGCGTCATGAACCGCGACGCGGCCCTGACCCGCGAGCGCCTGGGCCGACAACGTCAGGGCCTGAACCATGCGGTGGCTCGGGCCCTGCACTTGTGCGACGCCGGACGCAATCTGGCGCGCTGCGCCCTCATCGAAGCGGCCCATGCCGAAGACATGGCCCCCCAATTGACCCAGGTGGCGATCGACCTGGGCCAGGCCGTCGCCGGCATCATCGACGTGCTGGGCGGCATGAAAACACCTCTGGAGAATCTGGCGTCATGAAGCGAATGGAAACCCTTTTTGAGCAAGGCCCGCACCGCTGGGCGGTGATCGCGCGAGATCCGGAGCGCGCTTCGGCCCTGATCGACACCAACGAATACCTGGTCAGCCACGGGCGCGAGTCCTTGCTGACCGACCCGGGTGGCATGGAGATCTTCCCGGCCGTGTTCGCAGCGCTGGCCAATGGCGCTGACGCCAGCACGTTGCGCTGGATCTTCTCTTCGCACCAGGATCCCGACGTGGTCAGCTCGCTGGCCTTGTGGCTGGAGTTCAACCCGGCGCTCAAGTGCTATGCCTCGAAGATCTGGCATACCTTCTTGCCGCATTACGGCGGTGATGCGGACACTTTCATCTGCCTGCCAGACGAGGGCCAAACGCTGCAGCTGGGCACCCTCACGCTGCAGGCAATGCCGGCGCACTACCTGCATTCGTCTGGGAATTTCCATCTGCATGATCCGGTGGCCCGCATCCTGTTCACGGGTGACGTGGGTGCGGCCATGCTGCCGCCCGAGGAAGACACCCTGTTTGTGCAGGACTTCGATCGACACTGCCGCTATGCGCGTGGCTTCCACCAGCGTTGGATGGGTTCGCGCGAAGCTGTGCTGGACTGGTGCGAGCGTGCTAGCGCGCTGGGCCTGGACATGCTGTGCCCGCAGCACGGTTCAATCTACCAGGGCGCTGATGTACAGCGCTTCATCAACTGGTTTTCCGAGCTTGAGGTTGGCACCGGGCTGGGGCGACGCGCTCTGGCGTCAGCCTGAGACCCCAATCCTGACAGGAGTGCGGGTCGGGATTGCTGAATTGCCCGTGCCGGCTTGGGTTGGGGGCGCCCCGAATGCGGCCCATTCGATACCGTACAGACGAAAAAATACCCCTGCTAGAGGGGTATCTTCAATTCACAGGCCATAGGCCTAGTGTGAATTAGTAGCTGTTGCCGCCGCCGTAGCCGCCGCCGCCGCCGTTACGGCCACCGCCGTAACCGCCGCCGCCGCCACCACCGTAGCCGCCGCCACCGCTGCGGCCACCGCCGTAGCCGCCACCACCACCGCCGCCAAAGCCACCGCTACGGGGCGGGCGGGGTTCCATCGGACGGGCTTCGTTCACAGTGATGCTGCGGCCACCCAGGGATTGTTCGTTCATGCCGTTGATGGCGGCTTGCGCTTCAGCGTCGCTGCCCATTTCGACAAAGCCGAAGCCCTTCGAACGGCCGGTGTCACGTTCCATCATGACCTTGGCGCTGGTGACAGTGCCGAATTCGCTGAAAGCTTGTTCCAGATCGTTGTCACGAACCTGATAAGGCAGGTTGCCGACATACAGTTTGTTGCCCATTTTGGGACTCCTAAAAAACACATTGACAAAGCGATGGAGTCCCGAAAAACGCACAAATCAGACGAAAACCTGGCCATTCACCGCAAGCTGCTTGGATTAAAAATCCGCGCCAACCGATTAAACGCGCATACGGCACCAAAAAACCATCAACCGGGGGTCGCACACCTTTTTTTTTTTCATTCCATGATTTTCAACAGGGTTTGTGGATGGAAAAAGACGAAAACGCACTGAATTGGGGCGGTTGGGCTTGGCAAGGCCACGGCGTGGGGGCCCCAATCCGCCGTGTTGGCCGCCTCAGGCGCTCAGCACGGCCCGGAATGCGCCCTGTTGGACCACCACCCGAAACGCCAGGCCGTTGCTTACTTGCAGGGCCATCACCTTGATGGTGTTGGCGGTTGGGTCGGAGTCGCCTGAGCGGTGCCGCACGCCATGTGGCCTTGAACTTGAGGCCCTGGCGGTTCAGGCCGCCGCAGATGACCCGGTCGAAGTGGTGGCCCGCCACCAAACAGATCAGTACCGAGACCCATTGCGGGGCGCGGCTGAAGTTGCCCAGGAACGACCCGTTGGCCGAAACGGTGGTGGTGTCCGCCAACAGATCCGCCAACAGTCCGGCGATCTGCGTCACGATCAACAACCCGAAGGTGAGGATGATCTTGGCTCGGATGGTGAGGCTCATGTCAGCACCTCTGCGCGTGAACGAATGGCAAGACGGCCATGGGGAGGAGGCGTTCGTTTACTCAGGCCCGGCCAAGACCGCCCGGCGTGCGGGAGGTCATTCTTTGGGCCACCCAAAGGGCCACAGCAGCCAGCAGAATGGGGGCCACCGGCAGCAGCAACCACTGCGGGGCGGGCAGTTCGCTGGCCACAAAGGCGCCCATCAGGCCCGGGCCCAGCACTGATCCCAGGCGGCCGATGGCCGCACTCCACCCAATCCCTGCCGTGCGCAGGGCCGGGGGATACAGGCTCACCGCCAGCGCGACCTGTCCGATGGTGCCCGCAATCAGGCAGGTGCCCACCACCACGATCAAGGCCAGAAGCAGGCCTGGCGTTGCGGCCTGAGACCAGGCCATCACCAAGGCGACGGCGCCCAGCAGCGAGCAGGCCAGCAGGATCTTGCGCACATGGAAGCGAAAGCTCAGCGGGATCAAGCCCAGTGCGGCCACCACGCCACCGATGCCCATGGCCGCCGAGCCGAAGGCCACGCCCGAGGTGTCAAAGCCCAAGCGATGGAGCATGGACGGAACCCAGAAGGTCAAGGCATAGACGGCCGTGAAAATCAAAAATGAAAACGCCCACAGCAGCAGCGTCTGGGGCGCCAGGCCCGCTCCGAACAAGGCGCTGAGTCGCGCGGCGTGGGGGTGCCCCGCAGAGCCGGCCGAGGTCGGGGCATCTGCGGGCAGGTGCGCCCAGAGCGCTGGCAGCAGCAGAAAGGGGGCGATGCCGCCCAGCATGAACACCGAGCCCCAACCCCAACTCAGGATCAGTTTGCCGCCGATGGCGCCCCCCAGCGCAGCGCCCAGGGACAGGCCGGACGTGACGCCCACCGTCACGGATTCTCTGCGCTCAGGTGCCGTGCCGTCCACGGCCAGCGACACGACCGCCGGGATGGCCGCGCCCAGACCGATCCCCGACAGCAGCCGTATGGCGGCCAGAACGGGCACCGACCCGGCCAGTGCGGCCAGGCACGAGCCCAGCGCAAACAGAAACACCGCGCCGAGCACGATGTCACGCCGCTGCAGGCTCACGGCCAGGCGGCCACTGAGTGCATAGCCCAGGGCCGCGCCCAGGCTGGTGGCCACGAAAACCGGGGTGAAGGCCGACAGTGGAAGCTGCCATTGAGCTGCCAGGGTCGGGACGACAAAGCCGATGGATGTCGTGTCGAAGCCATCGACCAGGATGGTCAGGAAGGCCAGCAAGCTGATCTTGCGCATGGGTACTCCGCAGAAGGAAGGGGATGGGGGTCAGGGGGCAGGGTGGGCAGGCACCGGGGTCATGGCGACCCGGCAACCTGCTGCAGCCCCGTGTGGGGGGCGAAGTGCAGGCGTTGGATCGGCTGATCCGCTTGCACTGCAGGCCAGTCGGGCAGGGTGTCGGCTGCGGGGCGCCCATCGCGGATGAAGCCGAGGAAGGCCTGACGCATCGGGCGGGAGATCTGCTCGAACGCTTCTTCCTCCAGTCCCCCCAGCATCGGTGCCGTCGCAAAGGCCTCGCGGTTGCCGAACACAAACGGCAGTTCGATGCAATGCGTGGCACCCAACGTCTCACCGCCGGGGGTGTGGTCGAAGCGGTAGACGTAGGCCCCACGCCCGGCTTCGGCTGCCTGGCGTGCCCACAGCAGGGACGGTGCTTCAAACACGTGCTGGGTCATGGCGTCGTGCTGGCCGCGCGCAAAGAACGCCGTTGATTCATCGCGCGTGGTGCCGATCATCACGTCGACCCGGGTGGCTGCTTGCGCCAGCGCAGCCTGGAGCCCGGACGGTGTGGGCAGGAGGGCGCCATCGGCCACCGGAACAAATGGGGGGGCCACATCGCCCGCCTTGGCCTGGTTCTCGATGAAGAATTGGGCTGCAGCACCCTGCGCCGCCATCAACTGGCCGGGCTGCAAGTCCGACTGCAGCCGAAAGGGTTCAAGCGACCGCGCATAGGCCGCAGCCATGGGCGCTGCGTCCTGGGGCGTACCCAGTTCCAGGCCCAGGGGGGCACTCATCATGATGGCGCGCTGTATCGGCAACTGGGGGTAGGCACACAACAGCAGGGCGATGGATAGCCCGCCAGCCGATTGACCCATCAGCGTCAGATGTTCGGGGTCTCCGCCAAAGGCCGCGATGTTGTCCTTCACCCACGACACCGCCAGGGCCTGGTCCATCAAGCCCAGGTTGCCGGGTGAGACGCCGGGGCCGCACAGAAAGCCCAGGGCGCCCAGGCGGTAGTTCACACCCACCACCACGATGTCGCCTTCGCGGGCCAGACGGGCCCCGTCGTACCAGGGCAGGTCGCCTGCCCCCGTCATGAAGGCGCCGCCATGCAGCCAGATCATCACTGGGCGCCGTTTGCCATCGGCCGCCGGGGTCCACACGCTCAGGCGCAGGCAGTCTTCGGAGGCCGGGCTCTGAAAGTCACCCATGACCCGGCTGAGGCGGGAGGGCGCTTGCAGCGAGATGGCGCCCGCGGCGCAGGCCTGTGCGGGCAGGGTGCCTGCAGGCCGCGGTGCCGGCGGCTGAAAGCGCAGTGCGCCCACAGGGGCTTGGGCGTAGGGCAGGCCGCGGAAGGCCTGAACGCCCTCCAGGGCCAAGCCTTCAAAGGTACCGCAAGGGGCGTGGGCAAGGGGATGGTCAACAGTAGACATGGGTGCAGGGCGGTGATGTGTGATGGAGAAACCGGCCGGCCCGCAAGGGCCGGACGCAGGGAGATCAGAAGGTGTGCCGCATGCCGATCAGCACCGAGGTGCCGGGGTTGATGCCTGTGACCCGGTCACGCAGCAGCGCCACATAGACGTCGGTGCGTTTCGACAGCCACTGGTCGTAGCCCAACGACACCGTGGTGCGGTCTTGGCTGGCTTTGGCGCTTTGTGTCTGGGCGGTGCGTGCCACGGAGAACAGCAGCCGCCCGGGGCCTGCGAGCACGGAGGTTCCGAGCTGCGAGGTGTTCAAACGGGCCTCGGCCCCACTGGCGGCGTCGATGCGTGATTTCAGGTTCTGGGCATACAGCTTGGCCGGCCCCAGGTCGTAGCTGGCCCCGGTCTGGAGGTTCTGCACGCTGCTGGCTGTGATCAACGGACGGGCCGCTGTGGCCAGCGGTGCCACAGGGGCACCCCAGTTCATGCTCATCTGGTCCATCTTCTCGTAGACCACCCCACCATAGAACGCACCGTGGGTGTAGCTCAGGCCCGCCGTGTTGCGCTTTCCTGTGGTGCCACCCTGGGCCAGGGCGCTTTGAACGGTGAAGCGCCAGCCGCGCATGTCACTGCTGGTGAAGGCCACGCTGTTGGACCAGGCCGAATCGCTGGCGCCTTCACTGGTCATGAAGGGCTGGGTCACGCTCGGCAGGTAGGTGTGCATGATGAAAGGACCCAGACCCGACGCCGAACCAAAGGGGTTCAGTCGGATGGCCATCAGAAAGCCCGGCGTCACGGCACGCCCCAACTGGAGCACACCCCAAGGGTTGGAGAGCCCCACCCAGGCGGTGCGGGCCCAGTAAGGGTCTGCGCTGCTGCGACCCGCCGAGCCGTTGTTCACCTGCATGAACGACTCCATCTGCGAGAGGGCGCCCCAGCCGCCGCCCAGATCCTCCTGGGTCTTGATGCCCCAGAACGAGGTGGTCATCGATCCATTGAACACACCGGCCGTCTTGGCGGCCCCCGCCAATTGCGTGCTGCCTGCGCTGACATCCAGCAAGCCATATATTTGAGCCTGCGATTGCGCCTGGGCGGGGCTGAATAATCCACCAAGAGCCGTGCCAGTAATGATTCCCAGAGTCAGTTTCTTCAGAGGGTATTGCATGGTTTGTTTTGTGATTGGGGGTGACGGCTGAATATAGTTTCAGTATTTGTCGAGCGTCGATGGGGTTTCGTGGAACGCTCCGTCCCAAAGCAAACTTGTCATTTTCTTGTGATGTCGGGCCGTTTATCTGGCATGAAAGCGCCGCACTGGGTTGGGGCTTTGTATTGGGGTTTTCACGGACTGAGCTGCCCTTGAAGTCTTTTTCTGGTCAGTCTGGTGTACGCTCACCAACGGCTCCAAAAGCCGCGCCAGCTTTGAGGATGGCCGTGGTCGGCCTGTAAATCAGGCCTTTGCCGGGTTCCCAATCCGGGTAATCCCCAGCTTTTTGGGGCCGCAGTGTTTCAATTCCCTGATGGGGCAGTGGTTAACCGGCTTCTGATCATTGCGAGTGAGCCGGGTCTGTCCGCTGGTGAATGCCACACCTTGGGGCGTGAGATGCACGATTTTGGAGTCCGCTGCCATTCAAATATAAATACTGCGCTGAATTGGTGCGGTAATCGAGTGCTTTTTGGCGATTTTCGAATGCTTGGGTTGATTTTCAGATGGCACGAATTTGGCTCGGTGTCTTTGAATAGGGCGGGATAGGCCTGTTGACATCAGAAACCCGATTTTGAAAATGCTCTTACTGGAATTGAACGTACATGAATGAGCAAAATTCCGTGTTGCACCACCGCCTGTGTGGCGCATTCACCGATGTGTCCGGCGCTCAGGATTGGATGCGGCGGGTCTGTGGCCCGCATGATCTGATGGTGCAGCCAGGGCGTTCCCTGCGTTTTGTCCATGCGGGCGACCGCCTGGGCGCCCTGTCCACGGCCATTGGCTGCATCGAATACGGGGCCGATGTGCGCATCGGCATCAATGACAGCCGCCCCCTGGACAGCTACAGCATCAGCCTGCCTCTGATGGGCGACCAGGAGCTGCGCATTGGCAGCGCGGTGTTCGGCTCCGACCCCGAACGCGGCCTGATCATCGACCCCTCCGCCTACCAGGAGCTTTCGATCAGCGGCGATTGCCGCAAGCTGCTGGTGGCCATCGATCGCGGCGCCATGCGCACGGCCCTGGAGCAGATGCTGGGCCGGCCGGTGCAGTCACCGATCACCTTTGAGCCCAGCATGGCGCTCGACCAGGGGGCGGCGCTGACCTGGTGGCGCTGGGTGCGATTGCTGTGGGAGGACATGGGCCACAACGGGAACCTCCTGCACTACAACGGTCTGGCCCAAGGGGTTGAGACCTCTTTGATCCGCGGTCTGCTGAGCTTTCAGCCGCACAACTACTCGGCCGAACTGGCCCATCAGGGCTCGCCAGTGCTGCCCCGGCATGTCGACAACCTGAAGAACGCTCTGATGGAGCGCGCCCGCGAGGCGGTGGACGTCGACGCCCTGGTATCTGCCCAGGGCCTCAGCCCACGGCGCATGGTGGCCGACTTCCGCACCCACCTGGGCCTGACGCCAATGCAGTTCCTGCGCCAACACCGTCTGCAGCAAGCCCGCCTCGACATTGTCCGCAACGCTTCCACGCGTTACATCTCTGAAATTGCATTGGCCTGGGGCTTCAGCCACCTGGGCCGCTTCGCCGAGGCTTACCGCGAGACGTTTGGAGAGTCACCATCGGCCACGGCGGAACGGCACCGGGCCAAAACCTGAGGCCTGACCCAGCTCAACTCTGGGATTCCGTGCGGCCGTCCACCAGCGCCTGCAAGGCCGGTTTGGCCCACTTCAGGAACTCCTGTCCTGCCAGGCTGAGCCGACGTCGCGAAGGGTACAGCGCATAGATGGTCATGGGCGCCAGTGACCACCGCGGCAGCACCTGGCGCAGGCTGCCTTCTGCCACGCTGACCGCCGCGAGTGCCGTCGGCAGCCGGGTGATGCCCAGGCCCGCGACAGCTGCCTCCTTGACGGCCAGCAGGTTGTCGGTCACGAAGCGCACGGACAGGCGCAGTTCCTCGGTGCGGCCTTGCGGGTCTTGCACGGTCCAGCAAGTCTGGGATTCGCCCGAGTTCCAGCCGATCGACTCCAGCCCGGCCAAGGCCGAGGGTTCGTCACTTGTTTCCCGGCCCTGCAGCAGCTGAGG
Source organism: Curvibacter sp. GW821-FHT01G03 (assembly GCF_059422285.1). Taxonomy (NCBI): domain Bacteria; kingdom Pseudomonadati; phylum Pseudomonadota; class Betaproteobacteria; order Burkholderiales; family Comamonadaceae; genus Curvibacter; species Curvibacter sp. GW821-FHT01G03. The sequence continues at coordinate 275,531 of NZ_JBWKWP010000008.1, read as the reverse complement.
CGATGCATACAGGCCATAGGGCGCCTGGATCAATTGCTGGGCTACCACGTCCGAGTCGGGTAGCCCCTGGGCGCTGGGGTGGATCACGATGTCGAAGTTCTGCGCCAAGGCCTCAGGCGTGCCCCGGGTGGTGCTCAGGAACAGGCGCACGCGTGGGTACTGGCACCCGAACTTGACGGCCACCGAGCACACCAGCAGCGTCGACAGCGCCATGGGGCAGGCAATGCGCAGATCCCCGGCCGGCTCCTTGGCGTTGTCCTGCGCCACCGAGACCGCCGCATGGGCCGCCTCGCGGATCTTGAGGCCCTGCTCAAACAGCTGGCGACCGATGTCGGTCACTTCGAAGCGCCGCGAATTGCGCATGATCACGCACACGCCCAGGCGATCTTCGAGTGCCGCCACGCGCCGGCTCATGCTGGACAGCGGGATGCCGGTGCGCTCGCTGGCGGCCCGGTAACCCCCGGACTCCACCACTTCGACCAGCAGCAGCAACTCCTCGACCGTGGCCATCAGGCCGGGCGCGTTCTTGGCCAGGTCGGTGCCGCCGGATTTTTCTTTTGCAGCCATGGGGTTCATGCAGAACATACCGGTTGACGGACCGTCCGCGCCCAGCGTTGCCAGGCGCTTTCACTATAGGGGGCAAACAGGCCTTGGTGCAATGCAGGGCAGCAGGGCTTCTGGGGGTCAGGCACCCGGCGTGAAGCGCTCGATGTGAAAACCGGCTGGTTGGCACGGTGCGGTGGCCAGCCAGTCGTTCAGGGCCTGCACCATTGGTGGCGGACCGCAGACATACATGTCCACATCGCCCTGGTTCAGCAGGGTCGGCTGCAGATGCGTGACCAGATGCCCGCGCAAGCCCTGCGTGGATTGCGGATCCGACACGCACACAGTGAGCGTCAGTTGCGGCAATCGCGCTTTCAAGGGGGTCAGCAGGTCCAGCACGGGCAGGTCCTTGTCGTCGGCCAGGCCCAGCACCAGGTGGCAGGGCGGCACCTTGTCCGGCGCCTGGGCCAGCAGCTCCAGCATGGCCAGCATCGGGCCCAGGCCCGTGCCACCGGCCAGCATCAGCAAGGGCCGCTGCGGGGGGCGCAGGTAGAAGCTGCCATAGGGGGCCGTCAGCTTCAGGGGGTCGCCCACCTGCGCCGTATCGCTCAACCACTGGCTCATGCGCCCGTCCGGCAACAGGCGCACCAGCAAGTCGACCTGGCCGGGTTCGCGCACCAGCGAGCTGAAGGAGTATGCGCGGCTGGCGCTGCCGTCGGGCAGCCACAGGCGCAGGTACTGGCCGGGCAGAAAGCGCAAGGCCATCAGATCCGGGTGCTCCAGCGTCAACGAGACCATGCGCGGGCCCAGGCGCCTCAGTGCGCCGATTCGCACGGTCTGCTCAAGCGGCTTGTGCAGGCAGGCCGATGCGTCGACGGGCACGTGCACGACACCGCTGGAACGGGGGCGCATCTGGCAACCCAGGGCCCAGCCGAGTCGGGCGTCTGCGGTGGTCAACGCATCTTCGGCGCAGTCCCCCGGGTCGTAGCTGCCAGATTCCACCTTGCAACGGCAGGTGCCGCAGGCACCCTCGCGGCAATCCACCGGGAAGCGCACCCCCTGGCGGATGGAGGCGTCCGCCAAGGTCTCGCCCGAGCGCACCTGGATGAAGCGTGTGGCACCGTCGTCAAAGCGAAGGCCAATCTGATGTTCCATGGTCTCGCCCTTGATCACAGGTGGTAGAAGTCCAGCACCGCATTGATCCGATCATTGAGCAGCAGCACATGCTTGCGCAGGATGCTGAAGCCGGCGTCAAGCTGGCGCAGCTCGTAGCTCACTTCGCCGAAGTAGCAGTCGGCCTGGCCGTGGCGGGTGTAATGCGTGTTCCATTTGGCACCGACCTGAAGCAGCCCCTGACCGCGGTCCTGGATGCGCACATTGCTGATCTGGTGAAGCGTGCGCGGCATGGGTTGGCTGGCGGCCGATTTGCCGGTGCGCAGACGGAAGATGCGGTCTTCCAGGCCGCCCCGGGTGGCGTAGTAGATCATCGACATCTCGCGCTTCGGATCGGTGGTCGCCACGTGCTCCGAGTCCCATTGCGGCACATGGAATTCGGCTGTCGGGTCGAAGCAGGCCAGGTACTCATCCCACTGCTGGCGATCGCACAGCTCAGCCTGGGCATACAGGAATTGTTCGACAGCGTGTTGCAGCTCGAGGGTGTTCATGCTTGCACCTCCTTCTGGGCGGATGCCTGCTGGGACAGTCCATCCAGCATCAGCTGGCGCCAGGCGCTGTGCTGGTTCACGAACAGGCCCTCGTGGGTGATCTCGGTGCCGGTGAGCACAGGCTGGATGCCCAGGCTCCTGGCATTGCCGGTCTGTTCGCGCGTCCAGGCCTGGCAGCCCCGTGAAATGTCGTTCCAGGGCTCGGCACGGCCCTGGAAGCCGCGTTGCGCTTCGCGGAACTCGACCAGGTCGTCAGGCGTGCCCATGCCGCTGACATTGAAGAAGTCTTCGAACTGGCGGATGCGGTTTTCGCGATCCGCGGCCGACTCGCCCTTCACGCCAATGCACTGGCTGATGATTTCGGTCTTGTTCCAGGCCACCGGGCGGATGATGCGCAGTTGCGAACTGATCTGGTCCATGAAGAACAGGCTGGGGTACAGGTTGAGGTTGCGCAGGCGGTGCATCATCCAGTGCGCTCTTTCGGTGCCGTATTCGGCCTGCGCCCGGGGCATCACGCTGGCATAGCCGGGGCGCACTTCGGGGTTGGGCATTTCGCTGAAGAGCACCGAGTGCCCGTGCTTGAACGAGAACCAGCCGTCGTCGGTGGTGGCGTCGCCGGCACCGAGCTTGCGGTAGTCCAGGGTCTTGAAGTCGGTGTTGCCCTGAGCGCTGTCAAGCTCGTGCCGGTGCACCACCGTGGCCACGTAGTTGTAATGCACGGTGCTGACGTGGTAGCCGTCCAGGCCGTTCTCGGTCTGCAGCTTCCAGTTACCGTCAAAGGTGTAGGTGGAGCGCCCGGGCAGCACTTCGAGCTCGCCGGTCGGAGACTGCTCCACCATCAGGTCCAGAAACACCTTGGCGTCGCCCAGGTAGTCTTCCAGGCTCAGGCGAGTGTTCAGATCGAGGTTGACGAACACAAAGCCCTTGTAGCTCGCGACCTGGGCCTTCTTCAAGCCATGCTGATGCAGGTCGAAGCCCGGGCCGTATTCGCCGGGGGCCTTTACCTTGATCAGGCGCCCGTCGGGCTTGTAGGTCCAGGCGTGGAAGGGGCAGGTGAAGGCGGCCTGCCGCCCCTTGCAAACCCGTGTCAGCGTGGTGCCCCGATGGGCGCAGGCGTTGACCAGGGCGTGCAGCTCGCCCTGCGCATCGCGGGTCACGATCAGGGGTTGGCGACCCGCGTTCAGGGTGATGAAGTCGTTGGGCTGACGGATCTCGCTTTCGTGGCAGGCATAGATCCAGGTCTTCTCGAAGATCAACTCCATTTCGAGATCGAACAGCTCGGGCTCGGTGAACATCGAGCGACGGACTCGGTAGACCTCGTCTTCGGGTCTGAAGTCCAGACAGCCGTCGATGAAGTCGCGCCATTGCTGGGGGCTGCGTGAGGTATTCATGGGCAATTCCTGTGGGGTGGATCGATGAACTCGATTAGGCCCAGCCCGCCCGGAATCAGCTATCCACATTTCGCGCGTTCTTTATCCAGTTGCCGCGCGCAGGCGACCGGCCCGGCGATCAGATGGACGCGCGCAACAGCCCATCAGCGTGTCAGCGCCTCAGCTTGCCCGCAGCTGCGGCAGGCCGCCGATCAGGCGTTCAAGCTCGGCGTGCCCCAGGCACGGCACCGCATCGATCAGCCACCGGCACTGGGGCGTGCCAAATGGAAAAGGGCGGCCCGCAGTCATTGCGTGGCCGCCCTGGTGTGGGGGTGTTTGATGGGTTCTGCCCCGGAAGGGCCCGAGATCAGGCCCCCGAGTTCAGGCCCCGACGGCGCGCGCGATCCGGGTGCGCGGATCGGTGTCGCGTTCCGTGACGGCTTGCTGCATCACGAAGTCGAATCGGGCGCGCTCAAACGGAGCCCCCACGCCCAGGGATTCGTAGCCGGCCGGGGCAACGTCGTGTTCGATCTTCAGCACCAGGCCGTCGCGGGTGGCAAAGGCAAAGTCGTCATCGATGTAGGTGTCGCCCGGGATGTTGATCTGGGTCGTCAGGGTGCGATGCCCTTCCTTGACGATGTGGAAGTGGATGTGGGCCGGGCGGTGGCCATGGCGGCCCAGCACTTCGAACAGCTCGGAGGTCGGGCTGTTCGGTGGGATCGCATAGCCCGGCGGCAGCGTGGTGCGGAAGCGGTAGTTGCCTTGGGCATCGGTTTCGATCTTGCGACGCAGTTCGAACTCTTTGAGGCCCGGGAAGAAGTGCGAGTAGCCGCCGCTCTTGTTGGCATGCCAGGCATCCATGATGGCGTGGGCCACAGGCTGACCGGCGTGGTCCAGCACCCGGCCCTCCATGACCAGCACCTTGCCGGTGCCACGGGTGTCGCTGTCGTCGTCGAGCACGGCCTCGCCTTGGAACAGCGGGGCGCCTGCGACGTACAGCGGCCCTTCGATGGCGCGCGGCGTGCCGGCCGCGATGCCGGCTTTGGCATCGGCCTCATCCATGCGGATGTCCAGCAGGCGATCAAAGCCCAGGCCGGCGGTGATCAGACCGATCTGGCCCGAGGCCCCCAGGCGGCTCAGCCAATCGGCGGCGGCCCAGAACTCGTCAGGCGACACGTCCAGCTCGTCAATCGTCTTGAACAGGTCGCTCACGATGCGGGCCACGATGGCGCGGGCGCGCGGGTTGCCCTCGGCCATCTTCACGCTGTTGACGCGCTCCAGCAGACTTTGCTGGGTGAATTCATTTTTTGAGGTGCTCATTTTTGTCTCCGTAGGTTGGGGGAAGGGGTAGAGGCCAGGGCTCAGGCGATGGCCGAAGGGTGTTGCGCCAGCGGGGTGACCGAGATCTTCATGTACGGGAACAGCGGCAGTTGCGACAGCAGGGTGTGCAGCTCGTCGTTGGACGCCACGTCAAAGACGCTGTAGTTCGCATACTCGCCCACCACGCGCCAGAGATGACGCCAGCGCCCATCGCGCTGCAGCTCTTGCGAGTAGGCCTTCTCTCGGGTCTTGATGGCGTCGGCCTGCGCAGGGGGCAGGTCGGCGGGCAGGTTCACGTCCATGCGGACCAGGTACAGCATGTTTTGTCTCCTCAGGGGTGGGGGCGTTGGCCCAGGTCGATGTGCACGGCATTCAGGCCCGTGCGTGCACGGTCGAATCGTTCAAGTTGGCCCAGGTCGACTTCGACACCGAAGCCGGGCCCATCGGGCAGTTGCAGTTCAAAGTCGATGATGGGCATGCGTTCAGTCACGATGTCGTCCACCAGCAATTGAGGGCCGAAGAGCTCGCAGCCATGGTGCTGGTCGCCGAGGGTGGCAAAGACATGGGCGGAGGCGGCGCTGCCGATCGAGGTCTCCAGCATGGTGCCGCCATACCAGCCGATGTCGGCGGCTTCTGCGACCGCGGCCACCTGAAGCGTGCGCAACAGGCCGCCATGCTTGGCCACCTTCAGAGAAAACACCTGGCTGGCCTGATCGCGTGCCAGTGCCATCGCATCCTGGGGGGTGCACACCGACTCGTCGGCCATGATGCAGGCCCGCGAACCCAGCGAAGCGCTCAGCACCTTGAGGGCTTCCCGATTCCACTTGGCCACCGGCTGCTCGATCAGGGTCACACCGGCGTCGATCAGTTGCGGCAGGAAGCGCCTGGCCGTGCTGCCGTCCCAGGCCTGATTGACGTCCACCGTCAGCGTGGCCTGGCCTTCCAGGCCGCGGGCGATCTGGCTGACGTGGGCCACATCTTCCGCCGGGCTGCGTGCCCCGATCTTCATCTTGAAGATGCGGTGACGCCGTTGTTCCAGGCGCCGTTGGGCCTCTTCGAGGTCCTTGCGCACATCCCCGCTGGCCAGGGTCCAGGCCAGCGGCAGGCTGGCGTGGCGTTTGCCTCCCAGCAATTGGTAGGCCGGCAGGGCCAGGGTGCGACTGACGGCGTCGATCAACGCCATCTCGATCGCGCTCTTGGCAAAAGCATTGCCACGGCAGAAGGTGTCCATGCGGGCCAGCGCCTGGCCGAAGGCGGCGCCGTCCTGCCCCAGCAGGCAGGGCGCCAGGTAGGCTTCGATGGCGTGTCGGATGCTTTCCGGAGATTCTTCGTTCCACGACGGCCCGCCAATGGTGGCGGCCTCGCCGAACCCGCAGGCGCCGTTGCGCAGCCACAGTTGCACCACCACCGGACTCTGGCGGTTGATGGCACCGAATGCCAGCTTGTGTGGCCGGATGGTGGGGATGTCCAGAATCCTCGCCTCAATGCGCTCAACCACGAAACGACTCGACATGAATGACCTTTGATCTGTGCTTTTGTGCGATAGGTGGGCCAAGGTTACGAGGAGGCTTCAAAGCATTCCAATGAAGTATTTATGTTCAAATGTTCGATTTCATCGAATGATTGACCTGGGGCACGCGCATGGAAATCCGGCAGCTTCGCTACTTTCTCGACATCGCTCAGACCGAACACCTGACGCAGTCGGCGCAGAACCTGTTTGTCACCCAGTCCACGCTGTCGCACGGCTTGAGGCAGCTTGAGGAAGAGCTGGATACCGCCTTGTTCGACCGGCTTGGGCGGGGCCTGAAGCTGTCGCAGGCGGGGGCGGAATTCAGGGCTTATGCCACGCGAGCCCTCAAGGAGATCGAGGCCGGCCGCATGGCCCTGGCCGACCTGAGCGGCCTGCAGTCGGGCCGCCTGACCATTGGCGCCATCCCCACCTTCCTCAATACCGTGCTGCCTGCCACCGTGGCCGCCTTCTGCGAGAGCTACCCCAAGGTGCAGCTCGAGGTCCGGGATTTGCGCGCCGGCCCGATCGAGGACCAGTTGATGAGCGGTGCGCTGGATCTGGGCATCGCTTTTCACCCCACCCGCCATGGTGAGATCGAAACCGAGCCGCTGTTCGAGGAACGCATGATGGTGGTGCTGCGCAAGAACGCCCCGCAAGCCCATGGCCAGCAGATCACCCTGCAGCGGGCGGCCCAATTGCCCATGGCCCTGCTGCCGCGCAGTTTTGCCACGCGGCGCATGCTCGACGAGAAATTCAGGCAGGCCGGTGCCGAACCCCTGGTGCGGGTCGAGATGGAGTCGGTCGAGGCCTTGCTCGGCGTGTGCCGGCACGGCCCCCTGGCCACGATCGTGCCCGAGCGGGCCGCCCTGCAGATGCCTGATCTGCATGCGATGGCACTCACCGCGCCAGAGGTGGTGCGCCATGCCGGCCTGCTGTGGCGGCGCTCCGCCTCGCGAAGCGTGGCCGCGCGCGAGTTTGCCGCCCGGTTGCGCGCCACCCTGGTCACCTGAGTTGGCGGCCCGCGCCGTGCCGGCGGGGGTGGCCCACCTTGGCGGCGGGCTGCGACACCTTCAAGGGGGGGCGGCATCAAGCGACCGTTTCGAACAGTGGATCAAAGATATTTCATTGGTGTCAGCGCCCCGGGGGCGCTATGGTCGTCTTCGTTCACTGATGCCTTTCCCGATTTTTCTTCAGTCACTCCTTGATGCCATCCATTCACTTTGTCCGCCAGGGCCGCGGCCCCGAAATTGTGCTGAGCCATGCGCTGGGTTGCGACCTGACGATGTGGGACGAACTCGCCCAATGCCTGCAACAACGCTTCACCGTGCTGCGCTATGACCACCGCGGGCACGGTCGGTCGCCCGCCCTGGCGGGGCCCTTCAGCATGGACGACCTGGCCGACGATGCGGCGCAGTTCATCGCGCAGAACGCCAGTGGGCCGGTGCATTTTGTCGGCCTTTCGATGGGCGGTATGACGGCCCAGGCCCTGGCGGCGCGGCACCCTGGCGCGGTGCGCTCGGTCTGCATTGCGAACTCGGCCAGCCACTACGGCGAGGCGGCCAGAGCCCTGTGGCAGACCCGGGTCGACACCGTGCGGGCCTGCGGCATGGAAGCGATTGCCGACGGCGCTCTGCAGCGCTGGTTCACGTCCGAGTTCCGTGCCGACAGCCTGGGGCGCGAAAGGGTGGCGGCCCTGCGTCAGGTCTTGGTCGGCACCGAGCCTGGCCCGTATGCCGAAGCCTGTCTGGCCGTCGCCGACATCGCCTTGGATGAAGGCAATCGCACCATCACCTGCCCCACCCTCGTCATCGCGGGCGAGCGCGATGAGGCCACGCCTCCGGCCTTGTCCGAGGCGATCGCGCAAGCCATTCCGGGTGCGCAGCTGAAAAGCCTGAATGCCGCCCATTTGAGTGCGGTGGAGCAGCCACAGGCCTTTGCCGCGCTGTTGGAGGGCTTTGTGCCGGGTTGATCAGAGCGGGGGCTTCAGAGCGGCGGGGCGGTGGCCGCGCCCTGTTGCTGCCCAATCACTGCCCCGGTGCGGCCTCAGTGCAGCCTCAGTGCGGCCCCAGTGCCGCGCCATGGCGGCCGCCGTGCTGCACGCCGGGCAAGCCTGTACGGCAGGCCCGCCACCCCGTGGTCCACTGGTGCGTCAGCGGTATGTGGCGCGGGATTTGGCGCTGGACGCGTTGGTACCCGTCTACGCACCTCGCTGCCAGCGCGCCATCCAGCGTGCCAGGCGCCCCCAAGGGGGCCCCAGGGTTTCGAAGGGGTTGATGGGCCCCACCCGGTGCACACCGCGGGCATGGCTGAAGCGCAAAAAGCCGGCATGGCCGTGGTACGCACCGGTGCCGCTGGGGCCGATGCCGCCAAATGGCAGGCTGTGCTGGGCAATGTGCAACAAGGTGCCATTGAGGGTGACACCGCCCGAGGGGGCTGCCGCCAGCACCTGTTGACGGGTGCTGCGCTGGTGGCTGAACAGGTACAGGGCCAGCGGGCGTTCATGGCGGGCCACCAGGGCCAGCGCCTCGTCCAGGTTCTGGTAGGGCACGATGGGCAGGATGGGGCCGAAGATCTCCTCTTGCATCAGCCTGAGGTGGCGCCCGGGGGCCAGCACCACGGTGGGGGCCACATGGGGGTCGTCGCGCGGCAACTCGGCGCTGCTCAGCACGCGGGCCCCGCTGGCCCGGGCTTCGTCCAGCAGGGCGTGCAGACGGGCCCGGTGGGCGGGGCTGACGATGGCGCTGTAGTCGGGGTTGCGGCCCGGGTCGGGCAGGGTGCGTCGGGCCTGCTGCAGCACGGCCTCGGCAAAGGCCTCCAGTTGCTGGGCGGGGACGAGCGCGTAGTCGGGTGCGATGCAGGTCTGCCCGGCGTTGACGAACTTGCCGAAGGCGATCGAGCGGGCTGCGGCCGCCGCGGGGTAGTCCGGGGCGACGATGGCCGGCGATTTTCCACCCAGCTCCAGGGTCACGGGTGTCAGGTTGGCGGCGGCGGCCAGCATCACCTTGCGTCCCACGGCGGTCGAGCCGGTGAACACCAGGTGGTCGAATGGCAGGCTGGCAAAAGCCTGGCCCACGTCGACCCCGCCGGTCACCACCGCCACCTGCGCCGGGTCAAAGGCCTCGGCGATCAGGCGCTGCAGCAGATCTGAAAACGCCGGCGTCAGCTCAGAGGGCTTGAGCAAGGCCCGGTTGCCCGCGGCCAGGGCGTCGCACAGCGGCCCCAGCGTCAGCAGCAGGGGGTAGTTCCAGGGCGCCATGATGCCAATCACGCCCAGCGGCTCGTGGCGCAACTGGTTGTGGCCGGGGCGGAACAACCACTCCACCGGCTGGCGCCGAGGGCGCATCCAGCGGCCCACATGGGCCCGTGCATGCCGCAGTGCGCGCAGGGTGGGCAGCATCTCCAGCAGCTCGGTCTCGGTGCGCGAGCGGCCGCCAAAATCGGCATCGATGGCGCTGATCAGCGCCTCGGCATGGCGGCTCACCAACTGCTCCAGGCGCAGCAAGGCGGCTTGCCGTGTCGGGGCATCGGGGGGCGCCTCGCGCCGCGAGGCCTCGTGCTGGCGCATGAACAAGGCGTCGAGGGTCATGCACGGTCTTTCAGGATCAGGTCGGCCGCGCGCTCGCCGATCATGGCGCTCGGGGCCTGGGTGTTGCCGCTGACCAGCGTAGGCATGATGGACGCGTCGGCCACGCGCAGGCCGCTCACGCCGCGCACCCGCAAGGCCGGGTCCAGCACCGAGCCGGAGTCGGATCCCATGCGGCAGGTGCCTACCGGGTGGTAGATGGTGTCTGACTGGGCCCGGATCAGCGCGGCCAGCCGGTCGTCGCTTTCGTCCTCCAGCGTGCCGTAGAGGGGCCGCCCGCCCAGCTTGGCAAAGGGCTCGCTGCGCAGAATGCGCCGCGCCAGGCGCACGCCCTGCACCAGCAGCGGCAGGTCGTCGGGGTGCGACAAAAAGGCCGGGTCGATCCGCGGCATGCGGGCGGGGTCGGTGCTGGCCAGGCGCACCGAGCCACGGCTGTGCGGGCGCAGCGCACACACATGCAGCGCCACCCCGGTGGCCAGGTGTTTGCGGCGGCCGTGGTCATCCACGTTGCTCACGCAGAAATGCAGTTGCAGGTCCGGTCGGTCCAACCCGGGTGCGCTGCGCACAAAGCCGCCGGCTTCGGCCCCGTTGGTGGTCAGAAACCCATGCCCCTGGCGGTAGGCCGGCAGGGCCGCCAGCGAGCGCAGCGTGCCGCGTGGCCCCCAGCCAAACAGGCCCGGGCCGTTGAGCCGCAGGTTCAGCGAGTAGTCGAGGTGGTCTTGCAGGTTCTGCCCCACCTGCGGTGCGTCGGCCACCAGGGGGATGCCCAGGCGGGCCAGCTCATCGGCCGGCCCGATGCCCGACAGGCACAGCAACTGGGGCGAGGCAATCGCCCCGGCACACAGGATCACCTCACGCCGAGCGGCCAGCGTGCGCACACCCTCGCGGTCAGCCACCTCCACCCCGGTGGCCCGGCGCCCCTCGAAGCACACGCGGTTCACGCGCACCCCGGCCAGCACCTGCAGGTTGGCGCAGGGCGCCTGCCCCCGGTAGGCCCGCGAAGCGTCCAGCCGGCGGCCGTTCTTCTGGAACACCTGGTAAAGCCCCACCCCCTCTTGTTGGGGCCCATTGAAGTCGGCATTGGCCGGCAGGCCGCAGGCCTGGGCCGCGGCCACAAAGGCCTGGCTCACGGGGCTGGGCGAGGCCAGGTCGCTCACCGCCAGCGGGCCCTGGCGGCCGTGCAAGGTCTCGTCCAGGGCGCCTTGGCGCTGGTTGCCCTCGCTGCGGCGAAAGTACGGCAGCACATCGGACCAGGCCCAGCCCGGGCAGCCCAGGGCGGCCCAGCCGTCGTAGTCTTCGCGTTGGCCGCGCACGTAGATCATGGCGTTGATCAGGCTGGAGCCGCCCAGGCCGCGCCCGCGCGGCACATAGCCCGTGCGCCCGCCCAGGCCCGGCTGCGGCACGGTCTGAAGCGCGTAGTTGTGCTGGTTGCGGCTGGGCACCAGCAGGGCCAGGCCGGCGGGCATCACCGACAGAAACGAGGGCTTGGCCGGCCCGGCCTCGATCAGCAGCACCAGGGCGCCGGGGTCGCCTTCGGCCAGTCGGGTGGCCAGCGCGCTGCCGGCGGGGCCTGCGCCCACCACGATGTAGTCAGCCTGAAGCGATGTTGTTGGGGGGGTGGTCTGCGCCATGTTTGTCTCCGTGTCGGAGTGCGCAGTTTAGGATATTTGACGAATTCGTCAAATATTTGTTCGGCAGCCCGGCCACTGGCTGGCACCGTGGGCAATCAAGGTGGCCACGCCTTGGCACAGCCCCTCCAGGTCGACCGAATCGCCCCGGCTCATCAGCATCAGCGCCTCCAGGCCAATGGCCACCACCACCGAGGCCAGCAGGGCCAGCTCGCCATCGCTCAGGCCCTTGCCCGGCAGGGCGCGGCGCAGGTCGGTGCGCAGATCGTCCAGCAGGCCGCTGGTGTCGGCAAAGCCGTGCAGGTAGGCGCGGATGTGGTGCTGGTTGCGCAGGCAGAAATCGGTGGCCCCAGGGCGCTGCAGCACCAGCTCAAAAAAGGCCCGGAACGACTGCACCATCATCCCCACCAGCTCGGGTTCGCGCTGCCGTGCGTCGCGCGTGGCGCCGCGGATCTCGCCCAGCAGTTCGCCCAGCAATTCAGCAAACACGGCCTGCTGGGTGCCAAAGTAGTTGTAGAAGGTGCCGTTCGAGGCCCCACTGCCGGCCACGATGGCCGCCACCGTGGCGCCATCCAGCCCCACTTCGGCGAACACCTGCCAGGCATTGGCCTTGAGTTTGTCGCGCAGCTCGGCGCGCAAGGCGTCGCGCTTGGCCGAGGGCTTGTATTTGCGGGTATCCGGGAGGGCGGGGGAGGGCGTTCGGGGCACGGCGCGCAGCAGGCTGAAAACAGAGTGAGCCCCAGCGGGTCAGGGTGGGGCGGGGGCTTTGAGGGTACCTGAAATCGATGCGTTCGCACCGCTTCAACCAACCCGGGCCACTGCTGGCTGCGCGCTATATTCGCAGCCGTGCCGGCGGCCTGACCGGCAGGCCAGAACGAAAGACACAACATGGAATTGAGACAGCTGCGCTACTTTGTCCGCGTGGTGGAGCTGGGCTCGATGGGGCGCGCTGCGCTCGATCTGAACCTGGTGCAGTCGGCCCTCAGCCAGCAGATCAGCCGGCTGGAGGGCGAGCTCAGCACCCGCCTGCTGCAGCGCAGCCCGCGCGGTGTGCAGGCAACCGAGGCGGGCCTGGCCTTCTTTCGCGAGGCCCAACTGACCCTGCGCCATGCCGACCAGGCCGTGCGCGTGGCCCAGCAGGCAAGGCTGTCGGGCACGGTCAGCGTGGGCCTGGCACCCACCACGGCGGCCTTGCTGGGCCTGCCATTGATGCGCGCCATGCGCGAGCGCTACCCCGATGTGCGCCTGCACATGGTCGAGAGCCTGTCGGGCCATCTGGCCGGCATGCTCAATGCCCGCCAGCTCGACCTGGCCGTGCTGTTCGATTCGCGCCTGGTCGCCCATGGAGATGGCTCTGGCGCGCGCCGCTGGCAGATCCAGCCCCTGATCGAAGAGGCCCTGTTCTTGATCCGTGGCGGCCCCCGCGCCGGCCGCCCACCCCTGCCCGCCGAGATGAGCCTGGCCGAGCTGGGCGACCTGGGCCTGATCCTGCCCACCGGCCCGCACGGCCTGCGCAGCACGCTGGACACCGCTTTTGCCCAGGCCCGCGTCACCCCGAACGTGGTGCTGGAGGTGGATTCGCTCTCGATGCTGATGGCCGCGGTAGACGCCGGCCTGGGCGCCACCCTGCAGCCCTGGGCCGCGGTGGGGCGCTTTGCCGACGCGGCCGAGCGCTTTGAGCTGGCGCGCATCACGGGCCCGGCCGTGAACCGCGTCAACCTGTTGTGCAGCCTGGCCGAAGACGAGCTGTCGCCCGTGGCGCTGGCCACCCGCGTGGTGCTGGCCGACTGCGTGCGCGAGCTGCTGCGCCAGGGCCTGTGGGTGGGGGCCACGCTGGGGTTTTGAGCCGCGCCAGGGCCTGTGAACAGGCCCTGGTCAAAGGCCCTGGTCATCACAAAAACTGATGACCCCATGCGCCCAGGGGCCTGCACGGCAGGGCGCTGTCTTCCTAAAGTGGCAACTCATCGCGCAAGCGAACGTTTTGCAAGGAGACAGCCATGGACCTGGACGTCCTGGTCATCGGCGGCGGCAACGCTGCCCTGTGTGCCGCCCTGATGGCACGCGAAGCAGGGGCCAGTGTGCTTCTGCTCGAAGCCGCACCGCGCGCCTGGCGCGGCGGCAACTCGGGCCATACCCGCAACCTGCGCTGCATGCACGATGCCCCGCAAGATGTGCTGGTCGACGCCTACCCCGAAGAGGAGTACTGGCAAGACCTGCTCAAGGTCACCGGCGGCATCACCAACGAGAAGCTGGCGCGCCTCACCATCCGCGCCTCTTCCAACTGCCGCGACTGGATGCGCTCGCACGGCGTGCATTTTCAGCCGCCGCTGTCGGGGGCGCTGCATGTGGCCCGCACCAATGCCTTCTTCATGGGGGGCGGCAAGGCCCTGGTCAATGCCTACTACCGCAGCGCCGAGAAGCTGGGCGTGCAGATCCGCTACGAAGCCCCGGTAGACCGGCTGGAGCTGGAGGACGGCCGCTTTGTGGCGGCCTGGCAGGGCGGCCAGCGCATCACCGCCCGGGCCTGCGTGCTGGCCGCCGGCGGCTTTGAATCGAACCGCGAGTGGCTGCGCGAGGCCTGGGGCCAAAACCCCGACGGCAGCTGGCCGGCCGACAACTTTCTGATCCGCGGCACGCGCTTCAACCGCGGCGTGCTGCTCAAGCACCTGCAAGACGAGCAGGGCGCCGACATGGTGGGCGACCCCTCTCAGTCGCACTGCGTGGCCATCGACGCCCGCGCCCCCCTGTACGACGGCGGCATCTGCACCCGCATCGATTGCGTGAGTTTGGGTGTGGTGGTCAATCAGCAAGGCCGCCGCTTTTACGACGAGGGCGAAGACTTCTGGCCCAAGCGCTACGCCATCTGGGGGCGCCTGGTGGCCCAGCAGCCGGCCCAGATCGGCTACTCGATCATCGACGCCAAGGCCGTGGGCCGCTTCATGCCGCCGGTGTTCCCGGGCGTGCAGGCCAACACCCTCGAAGACCTGGCCCGCCAGCTGGGCCTGGACCCGGCCACCTTCTTGCAGACCCTGGGCGACTACAACGCCGCCTGCCGCCCAGGCCATTTTGACCACACCGCGCTCGACGACTGCCGCACCGAGGGCGTGACCCCGGCCAAAACCCACTGGGCCCGGCCCATCGACACGCCGCCCTTCTATGGCTATGCGCTGCGCCCCGGCATCACCTTCACCTACCTGGGCCTGAAGGTGGACGAGCAGGCCCGCGCCCATTTCGGGGGGCAGCCCAGCAGCAACCTGTATGTGGCCGGCGAGATGATGGCCGGCAACGTGCTCGGCAAGGGCTACACCGCCGGCGTGGGCATGTCGATCGGCACCGCCTTCGGGCGCATCGCCGGCCACCAGGCTGCCCTGGGCGCCCTGGCCCACAAGCAAAACCAGAAAGGCGCCGCCCATGCAAACGCTTGACGAACTCACCCGCCAGGCGCGCGCACTGGCCAACGGCGAGCCCACGCCGGCCGAGGCCGAGGTGGCCCGCCAGATGCAGATCTGCAACGCCTGCCGCTACTGCGAAGGCTTTTGTGCCGTGTTTCCGGCCATGACACGCCGCCTCAGCTTCGAGCCCGTGGACGTGCACTTTCTCGCCAACCTGTGCCACAACTGCGGCGCCTGCCTGCATGCCTGCCAGTACGCACCGCCGCATGAGTTTGCCGTCAACGTGCCGCAGGCCATGGCCGTGGTGCGCGGCCAGACCTATGTCGACTACGCCTGGCCCCCAGCACTGGGGCGGCTGTATCAGCGCAACGGCCTGACGTTGGCGGTGGCACTGGCCCTGGGGCTGGCCTTGTTCATGGCGCTGGCGCTGGCCGCCCGGGGCACCCTGTGGATGGTGCCCGAGCAGGGCTTTTATGGCTTGTTTCCGCACAACCTGCTGGTGTCCTTGTTTGCCCCGGTGTTCTGCTTTGCCGCTCTGGCCCTGGGGCTGGGGGTGCGGCGTTTTTTGGGCGAGTTGCGGCCCGGCACCAGCAACGCCCCGGCCAGCGTCGGCCCCGGGCTGGAGGCGGCCCAACAGGCCCTCACCCTGCGCTACCTGGATGGCGGCCATGGCGACGGCTGCCACAACGAAGACGACGCCCACACCCATTGGCGTCGGCGCTTTCACCACCTGACCTTCTACGGCTTCATGGCCTGTTTTGCGGCCACCTCGCTGGCCACGCTGTACCACTACGGGCTGGGCCAGGCCGCACCCTATGGCTGGTTCAGCCTGCCCAAGCTGTTTGGCGTGAGCGGCGGGCTGGCCCTGCTGGCCGGCACCACGGGCCTGGGCTGGCTGCGCCTGCGCCGCCACCCGCTGCACGGCGACGCCGCGCAAAAGCCCATGGACATGGCTTTCATCGCCCTGCTGTGGCTGGTGGCGCTCACCGGCTTGGGCTTGCTGGCGGCCCGTGCCACCCCCGCCTTGCCCAGCGTGCTGGTGCTGCACCTGGGCGCCGTGATGGCCTTGTTTGCCACCTTGCCCTACGGCAAGTTTGCCCACGGCGTGTTCCGCAGCGCGGCCCTGCTGCGCAACGCGGTCGAAAAGCGGCAACCCAGCCGCCTGCAACTGGGTTCGGACTGATCCCTGTCGCCCGGGGCTGCCCCAGCCTGCCCCGATGCCCAAAGCGGCGTCAGGGGGGCCGATCACTTTCAATCAACGGAGACCTGACCATGAACAAAACACCCACGTCGCGGCGTTGCCTGCTGCAAACCGGCCTGCTTGCCACGCTGGCCGCCCTGGCCCCTCTGGCCCCCTCTGGCGCCGCCCAGGCGGCCGACTGGCCCACCCGCCCCATCACCCTGGTGGTGCCCTTTGCCGCCGGTGGCACCACCGACATCCTGGCCCGCGTCATCGGCCAAAAGCTGTCTGAGAACCTGGGCCAGCCCGTGGTGGTCGACAACCGCGCCGGTGCAGGCGGCACCCTGGGCGCCGCCGCCGTGGCCCGCGCCCCGGCCGATGGCCAAACCCTGTTTTTGGCCACCGTGGCCCACGCCATGGCCCCGGGCCTGTACAAAAGCCTGTCGTACGACTTCATCAAAGATTTCGAGCCCATCGGCCTGGTCGCCACCACACCCAATGTGCTGCTGGTGCACCCCTCCATGCCTGTGAAGACGGTGCCCGAGTTGCTGGCCTACATCAAGGCCCACCCCGGCGAGGTCAACTACGGCTCGGCCGGTCCCGGCAGCACCGAGCACCTGTCGGGCGCCCTGTTCAGCGCCCGCATCGGGGTGGCAATGACGCATGTACCCTACAAAGGGGGGGCGCCAATGATGGGCGACCTCATGGCCGGCCAGATCCAGATGGCCATCGAAACCAGCCCCTCCGCCTCGCAACCCGTGCGCTCAGGCAAGGTGCGGGCCCTGGCCGTTACCTCGCTCAAGCGCTCGGCCCTGTACCCCGGCGTGCCCACGCTCGACGAGGCCGGCGTCAAAGGCTACGAGGTCAACACCTGGTTCGCCCTGATGGCCCCCCGCGCCACCCTGCAGCCCATCACCAAGCGCCTGCGCGAGGCCCTGCAGCGCGTGCTGGCCCTGCCCGACGTGACCCACCGATTTGAAGAGCTGGGTGTGAGCGCGGGGGAGCTGGAGGGGGAACGGTTGGGGGCCTTTATCCGCAGTGAGACGACGAAGTGGGGGCAGGTGGCTAAGGAGTCGGGGGCTCGGGTGGATTGAGGCCCCTGTGCGATGCTTGGTGGCCTTGCAGGAAATGCAGGCGCTCGGTGAGCAGGATGCGCTCACGTTCGTTGTTGGTCCATGCGATTGCCTGACCTAAGGCGTGGCAGGCTTCCTTGGTTCGATTCAGGCGCTGGAGCATTTCGGCCCGGGCACTGGCCCACCATGGGTAGCCGGCCAGCGGAAGGCCATCCATGATGGCCAGGGCTTGTGCGGGCCCGACCGAGTGGCTTAGCGCCACTGCGCGGTTTAGCGCAACCACGGGACTCGGTTGCAATGCAAGCAACTGGTCGTAGAGCTGAACCAACTGGGGCCAGTTGGTGTCTTCGGCCCGCCTGGCGCGGGCATGGACGGCAGCCAACTCGGCCTGCAAAGCCAGCGGTCTGGTCCCTCTTGAATCCAGCGCGCTCAGTTTGCGGCATCGGTTCAAGGCCTCCAGGCCGCGCCGCAGCAGCAGGCGGTCCCAGCGGCTCCGATCCTGGTCCAGCAGCAGCACTGGGCGCCCCAGGGCGTCGGTGCGTGCCGGCAGGCGCGAGGCCTGCAACTCCATCAGGGCTTGCAGCGCCTGGGCGTCTGACTCCGTCGGAAGCAAGGCGGCCAGGTGCCGTGTCAGGCGCAGGGCTTCGTGGCATAGAGGCGGTCGTGTCCATTCCGCGCCGCTGCTGGCGACATAGCCCTCGTTGAACATCAGGTACAGCACTGTGCAGACGGCGTCCAGACGGGCAGCGCGCTCGGAGGGCGGTGGCAATTCGAAGGGCTCGCCGGCGAGCTGCGCCTTGGCGCGAGTGATGCGCTGCGCGATGGTGGCTTCTTTGGCGAATAGGGCGCGGGCAATCTCTGCAACCGACAGTCCGGCGATCAGGCGGAGGGTGAGGGCACACTGCGCCTCGCGCGGCAATTTGGGGTGACAGGCAATGAACATCAACCGCAGGTCATCGTCCCCCATTGGATCGGCCTCGTCGGCGAGCAACAAGTCCAGCGGGTCGGGCGCAAGGTGGGCCTCAATGGCATCGACGTCATGGCCTAGCGCTTGCTGTTGTTGTGTGGCCATGCGGGTGTGCCGCACCTGATCCAGCAGTCGGTTCTTAGCCACCGTCATCAGCCAGGCTCCTGGACGCTCAGGCCAGCCATTGGCTGGCCAGTGCACCATTGCAGCCACCAGTGCGTCCTGCACGCAGTCCTCGGCCTGTGCCAAATCAGCACCAGCTCGCATCAATGCCCCATTCAGGCGCGACGCTTCCAGGCGCCAAATGGCCTCAATCGATGGCGTCATTCGCCATTTTTGATGGCGGCCAGCTGCTCTCGGATGATCCTCTCGGCATCTTCTGGGGGCAGGTCGATGCCCCCCATCAGCGGTCGTACCTCGATGCAGCAAGGTTGTCCTGGGAAAGGTGCTGGAAACCGCCGTGCCCATGCCAGCGCTTCGTCCGCGGATCGAACTTCGATCAGTGTGTAGCCCGCAATCAGTTCCTTGGTCTCGGCAAAGGGGCCGTCGACGATGCCTGCCTGGCCGGTGGCGTCGTAGTGCACGCGAAAGCCCTGACTGCTTGGCTGCAAGCCAGCACCATCGAGCAGAACACCAGCTTTGGCCATCTCGTCGTGAAACGCCATCATGCGTGGGACGAGCGTGGGGTCGTCGGGAAAGTCACCGGCTTCGCTCATGGGGGTAGCGCGAACCTGAATCATGTAACGGGGCATGTTTGTCTCCAAAAGAGCTATTGACCTTATACGACGAACGGCATTGGCGTATTTCGACAGCCCTTCTGGCTTCGGGGTGTGGGGCCGGGGTGGCTTTAGGTTTTGATTGTTACCAGGTCGGCTTGGGCTTCCCCCTGTTTCCCGGACACTTTGCCTAGCCCCCTAAGCGCGGCCGTTCCTCAAAGTGAATCGGGCTGAGGTGGTCCAATTTTGAGTGTTTCCTGAACGCGTTGTAGAACCGCTAGATGTAGTCGAAGACATCGGCCCTGGCCTGCTCCCTTGTACGGTAGACGGTACGAGCGCAGCGCTCGCCTTTCAACGTCGAGAAGAAGCTCTCCATGGCTGCGTTGTCCCAGCGTTCGCCGCGACGGCTCATGCTGCAGGTGATGTTCTGGCTCTTGAGTAGTTGCTGGAACTCGTCACTGGTGTACTGCGGCGATGACATCCAGCGGACACTCGCGCAGTGGGGCATTCGCAGCTCAATGAGTCGCAAGGGAAATTGCTGGGATAACGCCCCAACCGAGAGCCTGTTGGGGCACTTGAAAACGGCATGTGTCCACTGTCAGAAATTCGCTACGAGAGACCAAGCACGGCAGGCGATTTTGGATTGGATCGGGTTCTACAACCATTCCCGGCCCAATTCGACATTGGTCTACATGAGCCCCATGCAGTACGAGAATCGCTGGTTAGCTGCGCAGCGCAGATCTGCCGCTTGAAGACCGGGTTATGCACTCCGGTTTTCTGGGGCAACCTCAGTTTCACGATTGACTTTGAACTTGGCGCACCACTTTTGATGGGTAGGCCTTCGGGGGCAGGCAATCCGGACGATCACTGCAATTGACCTCGGAATGATCGGCCGCGCTGATCGGGAGTTAGTTCAGTTCGACGTGTTGAGCACCAGGTAGGGGCTGTCCTTCTCCTGATCGAGCGCTTCAATGTATTCACCGCCGTCTATTCTTCTTGTGCGCAGATAGTCGATCAGGTAGGGCTTACTGGAGGCAGCATCGCTCGCGTCACGAAGTACCCTGACTGCAGACAAGCCCTTGGTGACATCCGGACCAAACGACATCGGCGTCAGGTGTGTGAAGAGGCTTTCGTAATCGGAGGCAACGGACTCGGAAACGGCCAACGCATGCTTCAGTTCATTGGTGCGTATCCGGCAATCGATGCGAACACTGTTGCATAGTGTCAGCATTTGAGCCATCTGCTGGAACGCATCCAGGTCGATGGGTCCATTGGCTTTGACAATGAATGCGATTTCACCCTCGAAGTAGGCTGCCTGATCTGCAAGTCCAGCGGCGACTTCCGAGTACTCCGGCCTTGGATCAGAAAGGGTCGGTGCCTGTTTTGCACGCTGCAGAAGGCTTTTGGTGAAGTGCAGTTGCTTCCGCAAGTCCCGATGACCGAGTCTCTCGAAACCAACCTTGATCGTCTCTGAGAGTTCATCCATGCGGTCCTCCACCGAGTTGAACCGCTTGTGCATGTAATAGAAACCCGCGACGCTGACCCCGACGCCGGCTAGAGAAACGCCCAATGTCGCCACTTGCAGGGTTTGCAGCGTTTCTATCATGGCCTTGAGTTGATTTATCTTGACTCCCGCGTAAATGTTCGAACCAGCATTGACTAGGTTAGCCAGTGCCGAAACGGTGGCGAAAGGGCCTGAGGACAGGTTTGACAAGACGGCCTGAGCCACGCCGGTCTCCTGAAGGTGTTTGACGATTTGGCCGGTCCCTGCGTCTTTCAAGATCGTGCCGTATCGGATCAGTTCACCGGACGCAACGCGGCCCATGAGCTTTGCCGGAATTTCGAAGGGTATGGTGCTGATCATGATGCTCGGGTATCCATCAGTTTTCTGGAGAGTTGAAGGCCCTGGTCGCGAAATACGGCCGCTAGGCCCGCAGACCCCAGGACCAGTTCTTGGCAGCGGGAAATGATCTGGTCTTTGTTGGATGGCTTGAATCCGATGTCGTGGAGGCTGGCGCACTCTGCGTTCAATGCCGAAATGTCAAAAGACATGTCTGCTTTCACAAATGCCCCCCACTTGATTGCGCAGGTATTCAGCTTTCCTTCTTCATTGCGCAGCGTCGCAATCAGTGGCAATCGCACCAGTTGCGTGAAGCTGTCCTGTAAGACTTGGTCAGACTCTCGGGTTACCAATGTTCTGAAGAGACTGGTATTTGCTAACTCAGCGTGCACCTCTTGCGCAAAGGTGTCGTACAGCGATGACAAGGTGAGCGTTAAGTTGACGTGAAAGTTGTCTCGCCAGTCGAGTGCGTCACGCCGAAATGCCATTCCGGTCAGTTTGCTTTCATCGACAAGAGATTCGATGCTGGTCCCGGTCGGATCGGTACCCGTTGTCTTTGAATCCTTGGAGGCAGCCCCACCTTGCTCAGTCGACTCCCCTTCTTTGTCGCTGCTTGGAAAAAATGATTTGATGTCGCGCTTCAAGAAGGCGACGGTGGAGCGCAACAGGTTGTCAGGCTTGGGCGCCCTATCGGGATTCAGTGCGAGCCCTGGCTCGTATCGGGGTTCGTTCATGATGATGGAAGTTGAGCACCTCTTGCGCCAAGAGGGCCGCCAACGTTCAAGTAGTCGGAAAGTTGGTTGATCAATTCGTCGTTCCAGGCAGCAGGGGACACAATTCGCACACTGGGAATCCAGTAGCGAACGATTGGCAGTATCTGGTTCTGATGTCCCACAGTTGTCTCAATCGTGAGCGTACCGTCCATCGACTCAGCAAGGATTTTCTGGTGTGGGATCAGTTGTCGACGTTTGAAGTAGTCGGCTACCGCTGGCGAGACGCTAAGCAGCACCTGCTGAGGCTGTGATGAGTGCCAGATACCTTCTTCGGTCTGGACAGATGCATCGACGTTTGCATCAGGGGTAAAGGTCTCCGCGTGGGTCTGAACGGAGCGAATCTTGCCAACGCCAAATGTCTTGAGTTTGCCGTCATGCACCGCAGCCAGATACCAGATGCCTTTTGTGTTGATCAGACGGTAGGGGTTGACGGCCTTGTATGTCTTGATCCGCCCGTCCTTGAGCATGTCCAGGGTCAGCACACGCTTGTGGATGACGGCGGCCTCCAACTGATCGAACGCGTTTTGCAGGGCAGAGAGGTCTTCGTAGTGGTGACCGCGAACCAGCCACGGTGCTTGCACCTGTTCGCTCAGCAGTTCTTTCAGAAAACCCCTGTTCAACGAAGGGAACAAACCCTTGATGCCTGTCTTGGTTGCAAAGCGCTCAATGTCCTTGAAATTCAGTTTGCCAAGATAAGCCGGATCCAGGTGGTACCGGCCTTTTGTTTTGAGCAGCGGTAGAAAAGCCAATCGGACGTTGAGGTCCCGCTGGATGGTCCTGAGATGCGTACCAAACTCCTCGGCCAATGCCGCAGGGTCGAGGTGATCGCCTTGATTCAGTTTGAGGAGTACCTGTGACAGTCGGTACGCAATGGTGTCGTGTTGGCCTTGCGCCATAAAGTCGTTTGGTGCCTGAATGCTTGGCGAGGTCTTGTTTTTGATGTGACCTCGAGTTTGACGGTGTGAGTGCACCATACACGATGCCGACTCACTGCTTATTCTCAGAAATTGAAGTTTTTTTGCCGAGCCACAAAATCATGGCCATGACAGACCCGATCACCAAGATGATCAGCAACACTTTGATCACCAGAGTCAGTATTCCGACCTTTGCAGACAGGAACCCGAGTTTGACCAAAAACCACGACAGCGACATACCGAGAAGCGCAATCCAGAACATCTGAATCCTCCAATGAGTGAATGAGGAGGTCAGTGTGATCAGTTGCTTGGACAGGAGGTGTCGTTTTGGAATGGCAGTTGTCGCCGACGGGGAATCATTTGTGAGCGCTATTTTTTCGATTGGAAAACTCGCGTGTGATGGGCCAATGGCTGATCACCCAGACCCGCAGTTGCAAGACACTGGGCAAACAGCTCAATTTTGACATCTGACATGTCACCAGACCTGGCGTGCATCTGCAGGGGCAAGCGTCTCAACCCCTTCGAATTGGCTACGCGCCCGCGCTGAAGGCGCGGCGGTGCTGTATGCAGCTGGGCCTGCAGACAGATCTGCCTCAAGATCCGCAAAGATATCTGCAAAGACAGCGATATCTATTTAAAAGTCATGGACTTATGTTGACCTGAACATCGGCAAATGCCTCCGCAATTCATTGGTGATCCTGTCCACCTCGAGTCCCTTCTGCCCTGCGACGGCGTGTCTGATCTGTGGACTGCAGGCACGGCGTCCGTGCTCCATCGGCGCGGACCAGAAAGGATGGGTAGGTGGCTGATCCTCCAGCACTCGGTATCACCAAACAATACCGACGGGCTCATGGCCGCAGACCGGCGAAAGCCAAAGCAGCCATCGGTCTCACCGGCCGCTGAAATCGGCCGGTCCCAACTCACTTTGCACCAAGGTATGAGAAAACGTTCAAGCTTTGCCGCCTGGCTCACGCCAGGAAGGGCCTTCACCTGCAGCCTGCTGTTGGCGATGGGATCTGTGCTTGTGCCAGCGGCCTGGTCTGGTGCCGTGCAGGCGAGAGCCATGGCACGGATCGCGCCCCACCGCTTGTCAGATCGTGTCGGGGTCACCAGCCAACTCCAGGTCGAAGACATGGTGGCGGTGGGGCGCCGCTACCGCATGGTGGTTGACCTTCGGCCCGATGGCGAAGCGCTCGATCAGCCCTCCTCGCAGGCGATGGAACATGCAGCCAGGATGGCAGGCCTTGGGTTTGCCTATGTGCCGGTGCCGCATGGAGACATCCCCGAAGATGCAGCCGCTCGCCTGCAGTCCGTGCTCTCGGAGCAGGGAGATGTGCTCCTGTATTGCCGCAGCGGCAAACGCGCAGCCCGCACCTGGGCGCTGGCCGAAGCAAGGCGACCCGGTGGGCTGTCGGCTGAACAGATCCAGGCCTCGGTTCAAGGCGCGGGTCAGGATGCGGCTGATTTGCGCGATCGCATTGACTTGGCGATCAACGCTCGCCCAAAGGTGAATCCATGAGTGCCACGTCAAATCTCACGGGGACTTCGAAGTGCGCAACACCCGCGCAGCCGCACACCAGCTCTGCCGCGTGCCACTGGACGCTGGTCGTTGTGAATGTGTTCCTGGGTGCTGGCATGGGTCTGATCCTCGGGTTGATCGTGGGGGTGGTGACGGGCTTGATTCCTTTTCCATGCTGAGTCAGCCCGAATGCACGCGGGCCTGAAGCCTGGCGTACCGCCTGTGGCTGGGTTCAGTGTGAGACCTCAAGTGTCCTGTGTCGCCCCTCTTGACACCTCTTGCACACGGCCACCGCCCCCCAGCCATGCCCGCCGGGCGATGGCTGATTTCTCCGATTGACCGCTACCGGGATGCGTCTGCCGAACCTAGAGTCTGTCGGTCTGGCCCGCTTCATTGAAATGCGGTGCAGGCGGCGCAAGCCCTGCATCAGGCCGGAGAACCTCAAAAAAGACTGGAGACAAAATTGAAAAGATTCGCAATCCCGATGGCGCTGTGCGGGCTGGCGCTCAATGCGGCCGCGCAGAGCTCGGTCACACTGTATGGCGTTCTGGACACCACCGTGCAGCGGGCCTCGCAAGGCAGTGCCAGCATCACCAGGGTTTATGGAACGGGCGGAAACCAGTACAGCCGCCTTGGCGTTCGCGGTACGGAAGACCTCGGGGGCGGCCTGTCGGCTGGGTTTGTGCTGGATGCCGGGCTCAATATCGCCAGCGGCATGGGCGGTGCGGCCAGCACCGACAACACCACGGCGGGCACGGCCGGCGGGCTGGTGTTCAATCGCCGGGCCTCGCTCAGCCTGATCTCGCGCGACTGGGGTGAAGTGCGGTTGGGGCGCGGCTTTGTGCCCAGCTATTGGAACCTGATCGTGTTCGACCCCTTCGGCACCGCAGGGGCGGGCGGCATCATCAACACCGCCCAGAGCGCGCTGACCCAGGTGGCGACGGTGCAGACAGCGGTGCGGGCCTCCAACTCGGTGGGCTACTTTCTGCCAGAACTCCATGGCGTCTACGGCGAGTTGATGAAGGCGGTGAACAACACGCCCTCGACTTCGACCACACCCGACAACGGCAACTACCAAGGCATCCGCCTGGGCTATGCCCGCGATGGCCTCAATGTGGCCGTGGCCTCGGGGCGTACGGCGCTGGCCAATGGGGCGGTCAGTGCCAGCAATGTGGGGGCCAGCTATGTGATCGGGCCGGTCACGGCGTCGGCCCTCTATTTCGCAGACCGCAAGAATGCCGTGGCGGGGCCCAACCGGTCCAACGGCTGGATGCTGGGGGCCCAGGTCAAGGTGGCCACGGGCTACATCCCGCTATCGCTTTCGAAGATCTCCGACAACTCGGCCTCCGGGCGTTCGGCCCAGCAACTGGCGGTGGGCTATGTGCATGAGCTTTCCAAGCGCACGGCTGTGTATGGCACCTATTCGCAGATTCGCAACCGCAATGGGGCCGCGCTCAGCGGAGGGGGCGTGACACGGGTGGCCAACGCGACCTGGACCGGCATGGACTTCGGTATTCGCCATTCTTTCTGAGGGGCGCAGCCACCCAGGTTTCAATGCGAGTGGCTATTGGCATGGCGTTCCGCCCGCTTGGCCCGTTTTGGCCCGACCTTCATGAGGTTGGGCCTTTTTTCATGCCAAGGCGCGGCCACACCACAGCCCTTGAAAGATCGAGCAGCGTCATCCAACCGCGTTTGAAGCGTTCTGGTTGTAGCCCAGCACGGCGCCCTTTTCCTTGATGATCTTCGAGACCGCACGCAGGGCCTGCGTCAGCTGCCCCTGTTTGGGCAGGGCCAGGGTGACATAGCGCTTGAGTTCGGGGTCGATGATCTTGGCTGCCTGCAATTTGCCGCAGCGCAGTTCCTCCTGCACCGCAAACGGCCCGAGCAGGGCGTACAGGTCATTGTTCTCGGCCAGGATTTCCTTTTGCATGCGCAACGAGTCGGCCTCGATCTCGGCTTGCAAAGAGAAGCCCTGGCTGCGCGCCGATTCATCGAGGATGGACCGCCAGTGAGAGGGGCGCCTGGGAAGCACCAGCGGCAGGCCATTGAGTTGCTGGAACGAGACCGTGCCGGCCTGGGTGAGGGGCAGACCGGGGCGTGACACCAGGTAGGTGTCTGCCGTGGCCAGGTGAATCTCTTCCTGGCCGCGGGGCGGCTCGTAGCGGAACAGGATGGCCATGTCCACGGCGCCGGTGTCGAGCATGGCGTCCAGCTCGCCGCCCTGACCCTCGCGCACGTTCAGGCGGATCTGCGGGAAGGAGCGGCGCAGTTCGCTGAACACCTGGGTCATCAGCGGATGGGCCGCCGAAGGCAGGATGCCGATCTTGACGTCGCCCATCGGCACCCGGGACAGCTGCTGGAAGTCGGCAAACATCTCCTCACTGTCGCGGATCCAGATGCGCACCCGGCGCTCCACCGATTCGCCAAACTCGGTCAGCACCACCCCCCGCCCGGTGCGGCGGAACAAGGCGCCGCCGCATTGCTTTTCCAGCTCGCTGACCTGGCGGCTGATGTACGACTGGGCGGTGTGGCGCTGCGCCGCCACCTTGGTCAGGCTGCCGGCCTCGACCACTTCAAGGAAGAGGCGAAAGTCCTGGATGTTCATCGGTGGGTCCCTTGCCAGCCCCTTGGGGCCAGGCGCAATGCCATGGGTTGGACAGGTGAAGCTCGGGCGTGCGCCGCCCGGCAGCCCTGCCTGCCTCGTGGGTGGCTTCAGTTCAGGGCGCCCGGCGTGCCTCTGCCGAACAGTTCAACGGCCCGATTCTGGCGGCATGGAGGCGCTTTTAGGTATGACTATATAGAGATATCTGAAAGACATAAATTGCATCTATCTGGATTTCATGGTGAAACCTACAGTCTGCCGTCATCGATGTACCGCAAGGAGACCCCGTGAAACTCGTGAGCTTTATTCAAGACGGCCAAGCCCGTTATGGGCTGATTCAAGGCGAGGCCTATGTGGCCCCTTCGGCCGGCTTTCTGGCCCGCTTCCCTGATCTGAAGGCCGTGCTGGCAGCGAACGCCTTGGCCGAACTGCAGGCGGATGTTCAGCAGGGTGGCCAGCGTGTCGCCCCGGCCCAGGTCCAGGCCCAAGCCGTGATCCCGGCGCCGGGCAAGGTCATCTGCGTTGGCCTCAACTACAAGACCCACGTGGCAGAAACCAAGCGCCCCGACAGCGAGCACCCCTCGCTGTTCCTGCGCTTTGCCGATTCCCTCGCGGCCCACGGCGACAAGGTGCTGCGCCCCGAGTTCTCGGAGCGCTTTGACTGGGAGGGTGAGCTGGCCTTCGTGATCGGCAAGGGCGGGCGCCACATCGCCGCAGCCGATGCGTTCGACCACATTGCCGGCTACACCTGCTTCAACGACGTGAGCGTGCGGGACTGGCAGCGCCACACCCACCAATTCACGCCGGGCAAGAACTTTCCGGGCACCGGCCCGTTGGGCCCCTTCCTGCTGACGCGCGATGAAGTGCCCGACGTAGCCCAACTCAACCTGCAGACCCGGCTCAATGGGCAGGTGGTGCAGCACGCCAGCCTGGCCGACCTGATTTTCGACATTCCCACCATCGTGGCCTACGTGTCGCGTTTCACCCCGCTGTCGCCCGGCGACGTGATCGCCACCGGCACGCCGGGGGGGGTGGGGGATCGGCGCGAACCCCCGCTGTACATGAAGGAGGGCGATGTGGTCGAGGTGGAGATCACCGGCCTTGGCGTGCTGCGCAACCGAATCGGCACTGACCGCTCTGCCGGCTGAACTGGAGACCCCATGACATCCAAACCCCAATTGCGCATTGCTGTCGACATCGGCGGCACCTTCACCGACATGGCGGCCTTTGACGAAGCCAGTGGCCGCCTGCTGTTCGGCAAGGCCTTGTCCACCCACGGCGAGCTGGTCACCGGCATTCAGGCCACGATCGACAGCGCCAAGATCGATTGGCGTGACGGCCACCTGTTTCTGCATGGTTCCACCATTGCCATCAACACGCTGCTGGAGCGCAACGGTGCCAAGACGGCGCTGCTGATCACCGAGGGCTTCCGTGACATCTACGAGATCGGGCGCGTCAATCGCCCGGACGCCTACAACCTGTTCTTCAACAAGCATCAGCCCCTGGTCAAGCGCTCGCTGCGCTTTGAGGTGGCCGAGCGCCTGCGTGCCGACGGCAGCATCCACAAACCGCTGGACGAGGCGGCCGTGCGTGAACTGGCGCGTGAGCTCAAGGGCGAAGGCATCGAGGCCGTGGCCGTGCTGTTGCTGCACAGCTACCGCAACCCGGCGCATGAGCAGCGCGTGAAGCAGATCCTTCAAGAGGAACTGCCAGGCTCCTTTGTCTGCGCCTCGCATGAGCTGAGCCAGGAATACCGCGAGTTCGAGCGGGTCTCGACCGCCGTGGCCAATGCCTATGTCGGCCCCCGGGTGTCAGAGTACCTGGGCCAGCTCGAAAGCCACCTGGGCGAGCAAGGCTTCGAGGGCGATTTCTACATCGTGCAATCCACTGGTGGGCTGTTCCCGGTGGAGCACGCCAAGGTGGGCTGTGTGCGCATGCTCGAATCGGGGCCGGCTGCCGGGGTGATTGGTGCCCAGGCCATCTGTGCCCAGCTGGGCATGGGCGATGCCATTGCCTTCGACATGGGCGGCACCACGGCCAAGGCCGGCGTCATCAGCGAAGGCCGTCCTTTGACCACGGGCTCGGCCCTGATCGGTGGTTACGAGCGTGCCCTGCCGATCCAGATCCCGATGATGGACATCCATGAGGTGGGCACGGGCGGCGGTTCGATCGCTCGGATTGAAACGGGTAACGCCCTGCGCGTGGGCCCGCAAAGCGCCGGCTCCATCCCCGGGCCGGTGGCCTATGGGCGTGGGGGCACCGAGCCCACGGTGACCGATGCCAATCTGGTGCTGGGCCGTCTCGACGCCGACAACTTCCTCGGTGGTGAACTCAAGCTCGATCTGGAAGGCTGCCAGCGCCAGATGCGCGAGCGCATCGCCACGCCGCTGGGGCTGGATGCCACCAAGGCGGCCGACGGCATTCTGCAGATCGCCGTGACCCAGATGTCGCATGCCGTGAAGGCCGTCACGACCGAGCGCGGCCTGGACGCGGGCAGCTTCACCATGGTGGTCTACGGTGGCGCGGGCCCCTTGCATGCCTCGGCGATTGCGCGCGAGATTGGCATTCGCAAGGTACTCATTCCGTATGCCCCGGGCTATTTCTCGGCCTACGGCATGTTGTTCTCAGACCTGCGCTACGACTACGTGCGCTCGGTGTTCCGCAAGCTCAACGACGTCTCCTTTGACGAGATCGAGGCGGCCTACCAGAAGATGGAAGACGAGGGGCGCGCCGCGCTGGCCCAGTCCGGGGTGCAGGCCGATGGCGTGGTGATCGAACGGGCCGCCGACATGCGCTACGTGGGGCAGGAGCATGCCGTGACGGTGGATCTGCCCCTGGCCTTTTTCGAGGGCAAGGACCGGGCCGCCATCAAACAGCAGTTCGATCAGCTCCACCAGGTGCGCTACGGCACCTCGGCCCCCCAGGAGCCTGCTGACCTGGTGAGTTTGCGCGTGACCGTGCTGGGCACGATGAAGAAGCCGCCCAAGCACAGCGTGGCGCAAGGCGCTGCGAGGCCCGAGCCCGCGGCCGTGCGGTCCATCAAGCCGGTTTACTTCCGATCCTCGGGTTGGGCCGACACACCGGTGTACCTGCGCGATCGCCTGCTGGCAGGCAACGAGATCGTGGGCCCGGCCCTGATCGAGGAGCACGCCTCCACCACCGTGGTGCAGCCGGGCGACTCGCTGCGCGTCGACGAACTTGGCAACCTGCAAATCGAGATTGGGAGTGACCGGACATGAACACCAGCGCTGAGCTCAAGACCGTGGACCCGGTCACTGTAGAGATCATCCGCAATGGCTTGTATGCCGTGACGGAAGAGATGAAGACCAACCTGACCCGCACCGCCTACAACCTCATCATCTATGAGGCTCTGGATTTCACGGTCGGGCTGTTCACCAAGGAGGGCGACACCGTCTCGATCGGGCTGGGGCTGCCGATGTTCATCCGCGGGATGTCCGAGACCGTGAAGGCGAAAATCAGGCACTTCGGGTACGAGAACATTCGCCCCGGTGACATCCTGGTGACCAATGATGCCTACACCACGGGCAGTCACCTGAACCACTTCACGTTCACGATGCCGGTGTTCCATGAAGGCCGTCTGGAAGGCTTCACCTGCTGCATGGCGCACTGGCTGGATGTGGGCGGCACGCTGGGCAATGTCACCACCGACATTTTCAGCGAGGGGATCCAGATCCCCATCATGAAGTACCAGCGAGAAGGTGTCGTCAACCAGGATCTGGTGGACATCATCGCCATGAACGTTCGGCTCGCCGAGCGGGCGCTGGGCGATCTGCGGGCCCAGATCACGGCCATCACCACGGGTGAGCGCCGCTATGTCGAACTGCTGCAGCGCTATGGACCCCAAGCCGTGAACGGGGCCATCGCACAGATCATGGACTCGAGCGAGGCCGTGGCCCGTCAGAACACCTTGTCGATTCCCGATGGCGTCTACGAGGCTGAATCGTTCATGGACGACGATGGCCTGGAGATCGGCAAGCGCATTCCGATCCGCGTCAAGGTGACGGTGTCCGGCGACGAGATGACGGTGGACCTGTCGGACGTCAGCAAGCAGGTGCGTGGCTTCTACAACTCAGGTTTTACCACCGGCATCGCCTGCGCCCAGGTGGCCTACAAGTGCCTGACCACGCCCACGGATTACCCGGTGAACGATGGCTCGTTCCGACCGCTCAAGGTCATCATGCCGATGGGCACGGTCATCAGCGCGGAGCGCCCGTATCCGATGCGGGTTTGGATGACCTTCCCGATGACGGTGATCGACACCATCTTCAAGGCGCTGGCACCGGCCATTCCTGATCGTTCGATTGCCGGCCACCATGCCGATCTGGTGTTCCCCAACATCCATGGCATCAGCCCGGAGGATGGGCGCCTGTTCATTGTGGGCATTGGCCCGCTGGGCGGCGGCTGGGGCGCCAAGAGCAAGGAGGACGGCGTATCGGTCACCGTCTGCATCAACGATGGCGACACCCACAACAGCCCCACCGAGCAGCTGGAGGCCAAGTACCCGGTGCTGGTCGAAAAGTACGAGATCCGCCGTGACTCAGCCGGTGCTGGCCAGTACCGGGGGGGCCTGGGGGCCGAGATGGTGGTGCAGGCGCTGTCGCCCTTCACCGTCACCACCCGGATCGACCGCGTGCATTGCAAGCCCTGGGGCCTGGACGGGGGCGGTGACGCCATGGGCAACGGGCTGGCCGTGCGCCACAAGGGCGAGTGGAAGACCGACCACCCCAACGCCAAGATCTTCAACGTGCGCCTTGAACGTGGCGACGCCTACAAGATGCTGTCGGGTGGCGGGGGTGGCTTCGGCAACCCGCTGGCGCGCGATCTGGAGAGCGTGGCCGAGGATGTGCGCGAAGGCTATGTGAGTGCCGAGGTGGCGCGCCAGGTCTATCGTGTGGCATTGGATGCACGGGGCCAGGTCGATGCCGAGGCCACCCGGGCCTTGCGCGCGCAGCCTCCCGGCGAGGTGGCGACCACCGACCCCGTGGCCTGGGCCGGCCAGTGAGCCTCGCCATGGCCGAAGAGCAGCGGATGCAGGCGGCCAGGCTGGTGAGCCTGTGGAGCGAGCTGGCGATCCGTCACGTGGCCCTGGGCATGTCCTGTGGCTGCGGGGCGGGGGGCATCAGCCTGCGCCTGGAGGACTTCGAGCTCGACATCGTCGACTACCTCGAGGATGCCGCGTTGCGCAGTGATCTGCCCGCGGTGGCCGCGTACTTCCGCAGCCATCAGGTTGCGGGCTGGCCGCCTTCACCCCTGCTGGTGCTGTTGCAGCAAGCCAGCGAGGGCGAGCTGCCTGCGCCGGTGTGCGACTGGGTGCTGCCCCGCATCGACAAGACCCTGACCTCGTTCAAGGCGCTGCATGGCGGGGGGACCGGAACATGAACGGGCACTTCTCTGCCCTGCTGCAGGCCCAGGCACAGCCTTTGGGGTCTCGGGTGCCGGTCAGCGTGCTCACCGGCTTTCTGGGCAGCGGCAAGACCACGCTGCTGAACCGACTGCTGTCGTCTGCCGACCTGGTGGGAACCGCCGTCATCGTCAATGAGTTTGGTGAAACCGGCCTGGACCATGAACTGCTCACGGCTGCCTCAGCCGACGACGTGGTGCTGCTGCCCAACGGTTGCCTGTGTTGCGCTGTTCGGGGTGACTTGTTGAAGGCACTCGGAGCCCTGCTGGACCGCCCTGGCCACACGATCCAGCGGGTGGTGATCGAGACCAGTGGGCTGGCGGAGCCGGGCCCGATACTGCGCACCCTGATGATGGACCCTGTGCTGTCGCAGCGCTACCGATTGGGCACGGTGCTCTGCACCGTCGATGCCGTGCTGGGCATGCAAAGCCTCGAACAGCATCCCGAGGCCCTGGCCCAACTGGCGGCCGCCGATGAGGTGTGGCTCACCAAGCTGGACCTGCTGCCAGACCCGAGCGCTACAGCGCCCTTGCTGCAGTGCCTGGCACAACTCAACCCGGCAGCCCGCGTGCGGCAGGCTGACCGAAGTGATATGGAGTACCTGCTGGCGCTCTTGTGCCGGCAGCTGCTGGTGCCCGGGCCCGATTCCGCCGAACCCGGCAGTCCTCACTTCTACCACCCGGTAGCGGCAGAGAGCGACCCGCCTGCGCACCTGTCGGATGTGCAGAGCTTTGTGTTGGTGCGCCATGAGCCGCTCGATCTGGAGGGCTTTGCCCAATGGCTGGATCTGGTAGTGGCGTCGCAGGGCGAGAAGCTGTTGCGCTTCAAGGGCCTGGTGCAGACGGCGCAGTCGCCTGGTACGCCGATGGTGGTCCATGCCGTGCAGCACCTGTTCCACCCCCCCGAATACCTGCCGGCCTGGCCTTCTGAAGACCACAGCACCCGCCTGGTGTTCATCACACGAGGCATGGACCGCGAGGTGCTCGAAAGCACCCTCGACGTGATGGCCCGACGCCGCAGCCGGCGCAGACCGGTGTGAACAACCGGCTTGACCTGATAGCGTGACAACCCTGGAGACAAGAATGAAGACATCAAGAAGACAGATGCTGGGCGCCTTGGCGGGCCTGGCCAGCCCGATCCTGGCCCAGGCGGCCACTTTTCCCGAGCCCGACCGCCTGTTGCGCATCGTCGTGCCGTTTGCTGCCGGTGGCGGTGTGGATTCCGCAGCCCGCCTTCTGGCCCACCAACTGGGCAAGCAATTGGGCTTGCCGGTGATTGTTGAGAACCGTGCCGGCGCCAGCGGCACCCTGGGGGGCAAGTATGTCCAAACTGCCGCTGCCGACGGATACACCCTGTTGTTCTCAGCGGCCACCCACATCTACGCGCGCCAGGTGCTGAAAAACCCGCCTTACGATCCGCAGGCCGACTTCGTGCCGATTGGCCGCGTCGGCGAAGCGCCCCTGATGCTGGTGATCGCCCCCGACCTGGAGGCCAGAAAGCTGTCAGACGTGCTGGCGGCTGCTCGCGCCAAACCGGAGGGGTGGACAGCCGGCATACCCGCAGCGGGCGCGCCCAGCCATCTGGCCACCCTGCTCATGGCACGCATGGGGCAGCTCAAATTAACCTACGTGGCCTACAAGGGCACGCAACCGGCTCTGGTGGATGTGGCCGGGGGCCATGTGGACATGCTGTTGGATTCCATGATCTCTTTGCTGCCTTTGGCCAAGTCGGGAAAGGTCAGGCCCATTGCGGTCACGTCGAGCAAGCGCAGTGCACTGGCCCCTGAGGTTCCCACCCTGGCTGAGAGCGGGCTGGGCCAGTATGCCTATGCCTCCTGGTATGGCGTCTGGGCACCTCGCGGTACGCTGCCTGAGCGGGTGATGAGCTTGAACAAGGCCATCAATGCGGCGGTGGCCGAGATTGGCCGATCAGGCGGCTACAGCGCCTTGGGCATTGAGCCCGTCAGCGAGACGCCGGAGCAATTCAAGCGCTTCATCGCCTCAGAAGTGCTGCAAGGAAGCGAGCTGCTCAAGGCCGCGGGTTTCAAGCCTGAGTGAGCGCGCGGCCTGGCGCAGCTGGGTGGCTTGGCGCCCAGGGCGCAAGCCGAGTGTTGGCTGGTGTGGCCCCGGGGGCACAACGCGGGCCCTGGGACGGCCTCACCTGACCTTCACCACCACCTTCCCTTTCGCCCGCCCCTGCGCAAGGTAGTCCAAGGCCTCCTTGGCCTGGTCAAAGGCAAACACCTTGTCGATCACGGGCCGGATGTGCCCGGCTTCGAGGAGCGCGCCGATGTCTGCAAGCTGGTGGCCGTCAGGGCGCACGAACAGAAAGCCGTAATCCACGCCCTGCTTTTTGGCCAGCTTCCGGATCTTGCGGCTCATCAGGCTGAACACGAAGCTCAGGATGAAGTTCAACTTCTTGGCCTTGGCAAAGGCCACATCCAGGGGCCCGATGAGCGAGACGATCCGCCCCCCGGGCTTCAGGATGTTCAGTGATTTTTCGATGGCGTCGCCCCTGATGGTGCCCAGCACCGCGTTGTAGCCGCTCAGCACCTGGTCGAACGCCTGCTTCTTGTAGTCGATGATCTCGTCGGCCCCCAGGTGGCGAACCAGTTCGACGTTGCCCGTGCTGACGGTGGTACCCACCTTGGCGCCCCAATGGTGGGCCAACTGGATGGCCAGGGTGCCGATGCCGCCAGAGCCTGCGGGGATGAACACTTTCTGGCCGGCTTGCAGGTTCATGCGCTCTTTCATGGCTTGCCACGAGGTGAGCGCCACCATGGGGATGGAGGCCGCCTGAACGAAGTCGAGGTTGGCTGGCTTCAGCGCAGCGGCGCTCTCGGGCACGGCGGCCCACTCGGCGAGGCTGCCCTTGCCCGTGTCGAACAGGCTGGCATAGACCTCGTCACCCGGTTTGAAGCGGGTCACGCGGCCGCCGACCTCGACCACCACGCCCGCCAGATCGCTGCCCAGGGTGGCCGGCAGCTTGAAATGCAGCACGGGCTTGAAGGTGCCGGCAGGCACCATGTTGTCGATGGGGTTCAGGCCGGCGGCGTGAACCTGCACCAGGATCTCGTCGGGCTGCAGCGCAGGTTGCGCCACATGCGAGAACCCGATGTCGGGCGATTTGCCATAGCGTTTGAAGGTGAGTGCTTTCATGTTGGCTGGGGCCGCCGTGAGGGCGGGCCGTGTTCCGGTGATGCTTGTGGTGAGGGGCAGGTGACTGGGTGGTGGGGGGCGAAGCCTGCGGCCTCAGTTCGCCAGAAAGGCCAGTGCCTGGGTCACGAAGTCTTCGTGGTACTGAAAAATTCCACCGTGCCCCGCATCCGGGTAGATGATCAACTGCGCATGGGGCAAGCGCTTGGCCAGGTCGTAGGTGTTGCGGGTGGGCACCATGCGGTCGTCGTCACCGTTGACCACCAGCACTGGTTGCTGGATGGCCGAGAGGTCGGCCGGCCGCTTCTGGCCCCAGGTGGCCAGGGCCTGCAACTGGGCCACATAGGCCCCGATGGCGATGTCGGCGTCACGCTGCTGGCTGCGCTCTTGCAGGCGGGCCAGAAAGGCCTGGCCTGCCTCGATGCCTTTGGCGCTGCGCGTGAAGAACAGGTATTGCTTCGGATCCTGGCCGGTGAGGGTGGCCCGGATCAGGTCGTAGTTGGCCACCCCGGCCACGGCACTGATGCCCTGGCCCCCGGCCGGGCCTGTGCCCGCCAGAATCATCTTGCGAACCCGCTGCGGCACTTTCAGCACGATTTCTTGCGAGATCATGCCGCCCATCGAGAAGCCGAGCAGATCGACCTGCTGGAGGCCCTTGGCCTCGATGAAGCGGATGGCGTCGTCGGCCATCTGCTCGATGGTGTTGGCCGGGGCGCCGGTGGAGGCGCCCACGCCCCGGTTGTCAAAGGCAATGACGTGGTGCCTGGCGGCCAGCCCATCGACGATGCGCGGGTCCCAGTTGTCGAGCACGGCCGCCAGGTGGGTGAGCAGCAGCACGGGCGTGCCGCCGTTTTGCTGGCCGAGTTCACGGTAGGCAAAGCGCACGTCGCCGGCCGTGAGGGTTTGCGTGGGCACGGTCTTCCAGGTGGGCTGCTGCAGCTGCCGGGCTGCGGCTGGCGTCGCGGGGCTGGGCTGCGCTGGTAATGATGCGGGTGCGGCCATCACGCTGGTGGCAGCCAGCACGGCCGACAGCGCCAGTGCCTGGAGGGGTGATTTCAATCGCTGGTTGGACATGACGCTGTTCCTGGTGGCCAAGGCTGGTGTGCTCAGGCCTGGGGCTGGTAGCGGTCGGCCGCGCGGGCCTGCCGGATGTCGGACAGCAGCCCTTGACGGGCGCCTTCCAGCGCGGTCCAGCGTTCGGCCACATGCAGCGGCGGGATGGTGATCAGCTCGCGGCGGTCGTAGCCGATCAGGGCGGCGGTCACCAGCTCGTCCACCTCCATGACCTCGGGCAGGGTGTTGACGTCGATGCCGGAGCGCTGCCAGATCTCGGTGCGCGTGGCGGCCGGCAGCACGGCTTGCACATACACCCCCTTGGGCGACAGCTCCAGGTGCAGGCCTTGCGACAGGAACTGCACAAAGGCCTTGGTGGCGCCATAGAGCGTCATGCCGAACTCGGGGGCCAGGCCCACCACCGAGCCGATGTTCACGATGGCGCCGGTGCCAGCCTGCGCCAGGCGCGGGGCGATGGCGGCGGCCAGCCGGGTCAGGGCGGTGGTGTTGAGGGTGATCAGGCGCTCGATGTCTGGCGCGGTTTGCTGCAGAAAGTGGCCCGTCTGGGCCATGCCCGCGTTGTTGATCAGGATGCCGATGTGGCTGTCGTCGCGCAGGCGGGATTCGACCGCAGCGAGATCGCTCTGCTGGGTGAGGTCGGCCTGGATCACGTCCACCGCCACCTGGTGCGCCGCGCTGAGCTTGGCCGCCAGCGCATCGAGCCGGGCTTTGTCACGGGCGACCAGAATCAGCGGGTGCCCACGCTGGGCAAAGCGTTCGGCGTAGACCGCGCCGATGCCGCTGGAGGCACCGGTGACGAGGACGGTGGGCAGTGTGGTGGAGAGTGCGTTGCTCATGTTCGAAGGCTCCTGGCAAAGAAGGCCGGGGGTTCACGAATCCCGGCGGGGTTGGGTTGGCAGTCATGGTTCAGTGCCTGTTTTGGCGCTGCCATGCATCAATGATGACGGTCGTAATCTAAAAAGTCAATATTTTGATGATGTTCGACATCAATATAGAATTGCCGCCATGCAGTACCTCAAGGCAGGCCCACGATGAAAGTCTCCAAAGCACAGGCGCAGGCGAATCGGGCGCGGGTGGTTGAAACCGCGTCTCAGCTGTTTCGTGAGCGCGGTTATGACGGTGTGGGGGTGGCCGATCTGATGGCCGCGGCGGGGTTGACCCACGGCGGCTTCTACAAGCAGTTCGCCTCGAAGGCCGAGCTGATTGCCGAATCGACGGCTTGTGGCATCGCGCGCACCGTGGCCTTGACCGAGGGCGGTGTGGATCCCGCGGACTTCGTCCGCTCCTACGTGTCACGTGAGCATCGCGACGGCCGAGGCGCCGGCTGCACCATGGCCGCCTTGGGGGGTGATGCGGCACGTCAGCCTGACGCCGTTCGGGCCGCCTTTGCAAGCGGGATAGAAAGCCTGGTGGCGGCGTTGAACGGCGGCCATGGCGCCACGGCAGAAGCCCACGACGACGCGGTCGCCCCCACACCAGCGTCACGGGCCAAGACCTTGAACCTGCTCTCGCAAGCGGTGGGCGCCCTCATCATGTCGCGCGCCTGTCCGGACGATTCAGCGCTGGCCGAAGAAATCCTGAGCGCCAGCCGAGACGCGCTGCTGGCATCGCTGGCCGCCACACCGCTGGCTAAGGCGCCGCACCCTTCGGCCTGACGGCCGGCCCGGCATCGGTGGCTGCGCCGGCAGGTTTGCGGCTCAGCTCACTTGCAGCAGCGGCGCCACCAAGCGCGGATCGCGCAGCTTTTCAACCCACCATTGCAGAGCGGGCCCGGCCCGGCTCGAATGCCAGCCCACAAACAGCTGGTTGGGCTCGCGTGGGTCTTGCGTGCTCAGTGCGACCAGCGTGCCTTGTTCAAGGTGGGGCCGTACCTTTTCAAGGGGCAGCCAACCCACGCCCAAGCCCGCCACCTGGGCCGCGATCTTGGCGCGCATGCTGGGCAGGGCGAGCCGATCCTGGCTGGCTTGCACGCCGTAGCTGCGGGCGATGGCCAGGCGGGAGGTATCTGCCACCACCACGTGTCGATGGGCGCCAATGGCCTCTGTGGAGAGGGGCTGTTGTTCGTCAGCCAGGGGGTGCCGTGGCGAGACCGCGAACACCCACTCCAACTGAGCCAATTCAAACCACTGCAAATGCGCCATCGCCGGGGGCTCGTTGGTGGCGGCCACCACCAGATCGGCTCGGTGGTCCGGCAGTGCTTCCCAGGTGCCGCCCAACACCTCGTGGGTGATGCGCAGGGCCACGCCGCTGTTCAGTGCGTCGAAACCACTCACCAGCGGCAGCAGCGCCTCGATGTTGGCCAGCTCATCGGTCACGATGCGCAGCTCGGACTCCCAGCCCCGCGCCACCTGCTTGACGCGATCGGTGAGGCGACGCGCCTGCGCATGCAATTGCGCACCTTGCTCTACCAGCAGCAGGCCGGCGGGTGTCAGGGCAATTCGGTAGCCGGCCCGGTCAAACAGCAAGGCATCCAGCCGTTCCTCAAGTTGGCGCGCGGCATAGGACACGGTGGACGCCGCCTTGCCGAGTCGGTCAGCGGCACGCGACAGGCTGCCGGTGACTCGCACCGCCTCAAGCAACTGAAGATCTTCCAGGCTCAACATGTTCGAAATTTCCGCATGAGTTCATCGAACTGGTACAGCCTGTCGTCATTCTCTTGGCGAGACAATGGCTCTGCCAATCGCGAAGGGGTGCTAAAGCCCTCTGAAACATCAACGAACCATCTGAAGGAACCCCCCGGGGCGATTCAAGGACGCTTTGACCTCGGCGGCTATGTGGTGGACTACTCAGTTGTTCAACACGAGGGCAGCAGTTACGCGGATTTGTTGGTCATCGGCGCGGACGGACAAATTCGCTACTGACATACCCGGGCCGCATGTGCATCCTCGGAATGTTGCGTCAATTTGGCGTCGTGTTATTCATGGCAACGCTCGAGCTGCCACGGTACTGATCGCGGTGCACCATGAATCGGTGGTAGGACATGCGCAAGTGCAGTCGCATGACTTGTCGAGCCAACTCGCCATCGCCAGCTTCTGCGGCCACCGTCAGATCTTGGTGGTGGTGCAAGCTTTGCTCCAACTCGCTGCGCGTGGACAGATAGAAGGATCTCACGATGATCGGCATGTCGATCATTGTCTCCAAAATGGTCTGCAGCCGTGGAGCCGCACAGGCATCCAGCAAAGCTCGGTGAAAGCTTCTGTTTGCATCCTGGATTTGAGCTATGGATTCGTCTCCGTTTGCTGCGATTGCGGCAGCCATCTGCTCATTGCTTGCTTTGAGCTTTGCCACCAACGCGGTACCTCCTCGCTCGGCTGCCAGGCAAGCGGCGTAGGGCTCCAGCAGCATGCGCAGTTGAAAGGTCTCTTCGATGTCCCAGTCGCTCCATTGAGCGACATGAATGCCTTGCCCGGCATCCGCTGTAGCCAGTCCGTCGACAACCAGGCGCTTCAGTGCGGCTCGGACAGGGGTCCTGCTCAACCCAAACTCTCGGGCCAGCGGCTCTTCCTTGAGTTGTGTTCCTGGCTTGTAGTGCCCACCAACCAGTCGTTGGCGTAGCACTTCATATGCCTTGTCTGAGCCTTGTTTCATCGTCGCCTTTTCTTTCGTGAGCGTGTTCGGAGTCCATTTTAGAAGGCCACAGATCAGCGTCGTTTGGTGTCAGAAATGTATAAATAATGTTCTTAGATCGGGATTTATAGGTGTAAACACTGGCGAATGTGGACTACTTTGTACTTTTTTTGTATTCTTGCGCCATGAATCAGAAACGTACTCGAATGGCCATCATTGGCTTGGGTGAAGTGGGCCGCTGCTATGCCAAGCCTCTGC
This sequence comes from Curvibacter sp. GW821-FHT01G03, assembly GCF_059422285.1. Lineage (NCBI taxonomy): Bacteria > Pseudomonadati > Pseudomonadota > Betaproteobacteria > Burkholderiales > Comamonadaceae > Curvibacter > Curvibacter sp. GW821-FHT01G03. The sequence continues at coordinate 235,461 of NZ_JBWKWP010000008.1, read as the reverse complement.
ACGAAGCGGGCTTTGAACTTCTGCTGTGCGAGGCAAGACCCTCAGCCGCTGCTCATGACCTTTCCACTCAATTGGGTTTGTCCTTGCACCCCGAGATTGGGGAATGGCTGAGTTCCGCTGACTGGGTTCTTTCGTGCGTCACCGGAGCGCAAGCTTTGAATGTCACGTCACAGGTTGTGAAGTTCGCCCGCCCAGCTGCGGGATTGGCAGACCTCACTACCGCAAGTCCAGAGGTCAAGCGCAATGCGGCAAATCTTGCCTCTCGGCATGGCTTGCGTTATGTCGACACAGCCATCATGGGGGCCATCAGTTTGAATTGGGTGCGCACGCCACTGTTGGCAGCAGGCCATGGCGCTGTAGAGCTCAAGGCCTTGCTAGAGGCCGCTGGGGCACGCGTGCAAGTCATCCAAGACGGCCGTGCAGGCGATGCGATCTCTCTCAAGATTTTGCGCAGTGTCTTCACCAAGGGGATGGAGGCTTTGAGTGTGGAGTTGCTAACCAGCGCCGAGAAGCAGGGGGTGCGCGAGCAACTGTATGCACAGCTCAGCGACATCGATCAAACCCCCTTGCGAAGTTTCATAGACATGCTGGTTCGTACACATGTCATTCATGCCAAGCGCCGCGCCCATGAGGTTCACGACGCCAACAACGAGTTGAACGCACAGGGCCTGACGTCCCTTGTTCTTCCTGGGGTGGAGCAGCGATTCCTGGATACCGCCCAAAAGCTCGAGGCCCATCCTTTGGAGATGCCTGATCCCAATATCGACCAGGCACTTCAATGGCTCTTGACACACAACAAAGCTCAAGCCTGAACCCCATTCACCTACTTACCGACATCAAGGACAGACATGATTTCCAAAGACAAGCTCACCCAACTGCGTGACCTGGGCACCGCCACCATTTACGAAGCACAAGGAGCCAAAGGGGCTCTCGATCACGGTATGAAGCCCATCGATCCGACCGTGCGCATGGCAGGCCCCGCGCTGACCGTCGATGTGCGTCCCGCAGACAACCTGATGCTGCATTACGCGGTCCTTCAGGCCAAGCCCGGTGATGTGTTGGTGGTCGACGCCAAAGGCTTCATGGAGGCTGGTCCATGGGGCGACGTCCTGACTTTGCAGGCCATCAAGCTGGGTATTGCCGGATTGGTCATCAACGGTTGTGTACGTGATGCCAATCTCATCATCGATTTGGGCTTCCCCGTTTTCTGCCGCGGGCTCTCCATCAAGGGCACTGGCAAGAATCAGCCTGGCAAGGTGAATGTCCCGATCAGCATCGGTGATGTCGTGATCCGCCCGGGCGACATCATCGTCGGTGACCGCGATGGCTTGGTCGTGGTGGCCCAAGATGAAGTCGACTCGGCCATTGCCAGCAGCCTGGCCCGAGAAGAGAAGGAGGTCAAGCAACGAGAGGCCATCGAAGCTGGGGCATCCAACACTCTGGAGTTACTCAATTTGGGCGAAACCCTCAAGCGATTTGGCATCGTCTGATAGGCACACCAAATACAACACGGAGACAAATATGCTCAATCTCTCGAAAGTCGCAGTGGCGTTCGGCCTCTCGCTACTCGCGGCACTACATGTCACGCATGCGGCGGAGCCGAGCTATCCCAATAAGCCGATCAGGATGGTCGTGGCGTTCCCACCCGGTGGCTCCGCTGATATCAATGCACGCTCTGTAGCTCAGCAACTTGGGAAAGAGTTGGGCGGGACGGTCATCATTGAGAACAAGGGGGGGGCCGGCGGGAACATTGGTGCGATTGAGGTCAAGAAGTCTGCGCCAGATGGCTACACGGTGTTCTATGCGACGTCGGCAGTGGTGCTGGCCCCGTCGTTGTATGCCAATCCCGGATTCGACCCCTACACGGATTTCGTTCCAATTTCTCTGACCGCAACCATCCCCCTGGTCCTGGTCGTGAACAACGCTGTTCCAGCGAAGACGCTCGCGGAGTTCATCACTTGGGGCAAAGGCCGCGAGGGACGAGCGAATTACGGGTCATCCGGAACTGGGGCTCTGCTTCACTTGGCAGGCGCCTTGTTCCTCAAAGAAGTGGGCGTCAGCGCAACACACATTTCATACAAGGGCAGCGCACCAGCGATCACGGATTTGATCGGTGGTGCGACTGACTTCATGTTCTTGCCTGTCAATGAGGTAACGCCTCACATCAAGAGTGGAGTGCTTCGTCCGCTGGCTGTGACCAGCGAGAAACGTTCGTTGCTGCTACCCGAGGTACCAACAATGCGTGAAGCCTCTGGCAAAAGCTCCATGGAGATGGGCGCTTGGCAAGGGTTGATGGTGCCGAAGGGGACCCCGGCAGACGTGGTCGGCAAGCTGCAAAACGCACTGCAAAAGTCGTTGGCTGACCCTGGTCTCCGTGCCCGCCTGACCGAGAAAGGGTCTGTGATCCTGGGCGGCACCCAGAAGCAATACGTTGACTACATGAAATCCGAAGGTACCCGTTGGGCAACAGTGGTTCGCGAGACCGGTGCCAAGGTTGAGTGAGCTCAGTTCAGACAACCCGACAAGGAGACAAGCATGAAAAAAATAATGATCGCACTATTCGCCGGACTGGCGATTGGAACCAATGCCTGGGCACAAGAGTTCAAGAGCCCCATCAAGATCGTGGTGCCGTTCGCCCCGGGCGGTGCAACTGACGTGGTGGCTCGTTTGTTGGTTCCCGGATTGTCAAAGCAATTGGGGCAACCTGTTCTGGTGGAGAACAAGCCGGGGGCAAGTGGTCAACTGGGCACGGCTTACGTCAAGACTGCACCCGCGGATGGAACTACGTTTTTGCTGGCACTGGATCATTCTGTGGTGGTGGTGCCACTCATGACGCCGTCTGCTAACTACGACGCCCTCAAGGACTTTGTTGCAGTAGGGCAGGTGGCCCGATTCCAGTGGACCTTTGCAGTGCCTCTCAGCAGCCAAGCCAAGACCTTGAATGAATTCGTTGAGCTGGTCAGAAGGGATTCAACTCAAGGCAACTATGGTGTTCCTCTGCAAGGTGGTGTGCCCGACATCATTGGCTCTGCCCTATCCAAAAGGGCCAACATCAAGATGGCCTCCGCCGCGTTCGGCGGCTCTGCAGCTCTGATGCCGCAACTGATCGGAGGACATCTCGCCGCCGGGGTCACGGGCGAACCCGAAGGCCTGCAAATGCTCAAGGGCGGAAAAGTTCGCATCCTTGCCATCTCTGGCGGCAAGCGCTCGGCATTCATGCCTCAGGTACCGACTTTCGAGGAGCAAGGCTTCCCTGGAGTGAGTGTCAACAGCTTCAACGCTTTCTTCGCTCCGAAAGGCTTGCCTAAGCCTTTGGCGGAAAAGTTCAACGCAGCGTTGCGTGCAACATTGGCGGACAAAGACGTCCAGATCAAGGTGGCGGATATGTCGCTCGAAATCGCTCCAGCTGATCTGGATGAGTCAGCCAAGGAAGTGGCTGCGTCCTATGAGTTTTGGCATCGCGCCGGAGTAGTTCCCAAGTAACTGAAACGAGCAGGCCATGTCTCATTCTGTTCCCTATTCAGCTGGCACCGACAGGCCTGCATTCACACCCCCAGAGAATGCATGTGACTGCCACATGCACTTGTTCGACAACCGGTTTCCGTTTATCTCGCCCGATGCACTAACCCATCCGGACGCCACCGTCGAGGACTATCGGAAGCTTCAGGCACGACTCGGATTGCAGCGATGCGTGTTGGTCCAGCCTTCTAGCTATGGTCTTGATCACCGTGTGCTTTTCAGTGGTTTGGACCAAATGGGGCAAGCTGCGCGCGGGGTTGCGGTTGTTGACGCGACTTTCAAAGCTGAGACCCTAGCTGAAATGAGTGCACGAGGTGTGGTAGGCACCAGGTTCAACCTTGTTCAAAAAGGCGCGACGCACGACGAAATGCTGGAGTCAGTAGCGCAGCAGATCAAGGATTTTGGTTGGCATATTCAGTTGCACATGAGCGCTGACGTCTTCTTGGGATTGGTGGATCGCCTTGCCGCGTTGCCTGTTCCTATCGTGATAGACCACTTGGCCAGGATCAACACGGCGCCGTTTATTTCCCAAGACGTTGAGAAACAGCTTTTGAGATTATTGGATCGAGGCCAAGCCTGGATCAAGCTTTCAGGCGCTTACATCGCATCCAACGATCACCCTCTGTACCGTGATTTGGATGCGTTTGTGCAGCGCCTACTCAAGACTCATCCAGAGCGTGTGGTGTGGGGATCAGACTGGCCTCATGTGACCGAGTCAGATAAGCCCAACGACGCAGCCCTGTTCGACCTGATGGCGCGTTGGGCACCGGAAGAAGGTCTCAGACGCCGGATATTGGTGGACAACCCGACATCCCTGTACAAATTTTGAGGCTCATGGCGTTGGAAGATGCCACTTTGTTCCCGATACAACCCGGGCATTTGCCTTAGGCGAATTCCAGTCAGAGTTTTTGGTGGCGCCGCAGAACGCTGGTGCCATTGCGACGGTTTTTAAACTCTGAGTGTCTTCTTTCATGAAACAACGAACCCTCCGGTCCATCCTGATTGCCAACCGAGGAGAGATCGCCATTCGCGTCATGCGCGCCGCCACAGAGATGGGTATGCGCACGGTCGCGATCTACTCCCATGAAGATCGATTTGCTTTGCATCGCTTCAAGGCCGACGAGGCTTATCTGGTTGGTGAGGGGCAAAAGCCGATTGCCGCGTATCTCGACATTGCTGAGGTGATCCGCGCAGCCACACTAGCGGGTGTGGACGCTATCCATCCGGGCTATTGCTTTCTCTCCGAAAACCCCGACTTTGCTGACGCATGCGAGGCCGCTGGCATCGCCTTCATTGGCCCCAAGGGCGATGTGATGCGAACTCTGGGTAACAAGGTGGCAGCGCGCAACTTGGCACAGTCGGTAGGCGTACCGGTGATGCCAGCCACGCCGCCACTTCCCTTCGATGCCGTTGAGGCATGCGCAATGGCGGCCCAAATCGGCTACCCCGTCATGCTCAAAGCCAGTTGGGGTGGGGGCGGTCGCGGCATGCGCATCATCCAGTGCGAGGCTGAATTGCTCACCCAGATGCCGGTGGCTCGGAGCGAGGCAAAGACCGCGTTTGGCAATGACGAGATTTACCTGGAGAAACTGGTCCAGCGGGCTCGCCACGTTGAAGTGCAGATCCTTGGTGACCGCCATGGCAACCTGGTTCATCTGTATGAGCGCGATTGCTCGGTACAGCGCCGCAACCAGAAAGTTGTTGAGCGTGCGCCGGCACCTTACTTGAGCGAATCGACCCGCCACGCTCTGTGCCAGGCGGCTCTCAAGCTGGCCCATGCCGTCAACTACACCCATGCTGGCACGGTTGAGTTCCTGATGGATGCCGACACCGGGGCCTTCTACTTCATTGAGGTCAACCCTCGCATTCAGGTTGAACACACCGTGACCGAGCAGGTCACAGGGATCGACTTGGTCAAGGCTCAGATTGCGGTGACTCAAGGTGCAAAGGTTGGGGTCGACGGTGGGTTCGTGCCTATCCAGGACGACATTCGGTGCAATGGTCATGCTCTGCAATGTCGTGTGACGACTGAAGACCCAGAGAAGAACTTCACACCTGACTATGGTCGCCTCTCGACCTACCGATCCAGTGGCGGATTTGGCCTTCGCCTGGACAGTGGTACTGCGTATTCGGGAGCGGTGATCACTTCGTTCTACGATAGCTTGTTGGTCAAGGTCACATCCTGGGGCAGCAACGCCGACGATGCCATCTCGCGCATGGATCGGGCACTGCGTGAGTTCCGCATTCGGGGTGTGGCTACCAATCTGGCCTTCCTGGAAAACGTCATCGCTCATCCATTGTTCAAGAGCGGCGAGTGCACCACACGCTTCATTGACCAGACACCTGAACTGCTCAAGTTCAAACCACGTCGAGACCGAGCCACCAAGCTGCTCAAATACCTGGGCGAGGTGAGTGTCAACGGCCATCCAGAAATGAAAGGCCGCACTCTACCGACATTGCCCGTATCGATGCCGGTGAAGCCGGTCTGCGATCTGACCGCTATGCCCGCTGAGGGCACTCGTCAGTTGCTGAAGAGCCTGGGGCCCGATACCTTCAGTCAATGGGTACTGGCCCAGCAGCGCGTGCTCTTGACCGACACAACGATGCGTGATGCCCACCAGTCTCTGTTGGCAACTCGGATGCGCAGCAAAGACATGGTGGACATTGCCCCGCATTACGCCCGGTTGATGCCCGACCTGTTCTCGTTGGAATGCTGGGGTGGCGCCACCTTTGACGTGGCACTGCGCTTCCTCAACGAAGACCCCTGGGATCGGCTGGCCCAATTGCGTCAAGCAGTGCCCAATGTATTGCTGCAGATGCTCCTGCGTGCCTCCAACGCGGTCGGTTACACCAACTACCCCGACAACGTGGTGCGCTTCTTTGTGCAGCAGGCGGCCAAGGGGGGGTCGACGTGTTCCGTGTCTTCGACTCACTCAACTCGGTGGACAACATGCGGGTGGCGATGGAGGCGGTGCGTGAGACAAGGGCCTTGTGTGAGGCGGCCATCTGCTACACAGGAGATCTCTTTGATGAGCAGCGCGCGAAGTACAACTTGGCGTACTACGTCCATTTGGCCAAGGAGCTCAAGGCAGCCGGTGCTCACATACTGGCCATCAAAGACATGGCCGGCGTCTGTCGCCCACGTGCGGCAAGCGCGCTGGTACGGGCCCTGAAGGAGGAGGTGGGGCTGCCCATCCACTTCCATACCCATGACACCAGCGGGCTGTCAGGTGCCAGTGTTCTGGCTGCGATTGAGGCGGGGTGCGACATCGTCGATGGTGCCATGGACGCCATGAGCGGTCTGACCTCCCAGCCCAACCTGGGCAGTATCGTCGCGGCCCTGGAGGGGCATCCCCGCGACCCGGGCGTTAGCCAACAGTCCCTGAGAGGGCTGTCTCATTACTGGGAGGGGGTACGGCGCTACTACCTGCCCTTCGAGAGCGACATCCGCAGCGGCACCTCCGACGTGTATCGCCATGAGATGCCTGGTGGTCAGTACACCAACCTGCGCGAGCAAGCGCGATCCATGGGCATCGAGCACCGCTGGCCAGAGATCGCCGAGGCCTATGCCCAAGTCAACCAGCTGTTCGGCGACATCGTGAAAGTCACCCCGACCTCCAAGGTCGTGGGCGACATGGCCTTGTTCATGGTGGCCAGCGAACTCTCGCCCGAGGACATCCTACATCCGGATAAAGAGATCGCATTCCCCGAATCAGTCGTGCAGCTCATGCGCGGTGAGCTGGGCTTCCCGGCTGATGGCTTCCCTGCTGCCTTGCAGCGCAAGGTGCTCAAGGGTGCCACCCCTCTGGAGGGGCGCCCAGGTGCACACCTGCCTGCGGTGGACCTCGAGGCTGAGCGCGAGAAAGCCCGCAAGCTGGTCGGCCATGCAGTCGATGATCAGCAACTGGCCTCCTATCTCATGTACCCCAAGGTTTACCAGGGCTACGCGAAACACCGAAGCCAGTATGGCGATGTGAGCCGCATTCCGACCCCGGCCTACTTCTATGGCTTGCAGGACCACGAGGAGATTGCCGTCACCATCGACCGGGGCAAGACCCTGCAAGTGCGCGTCGAGGGCAGGGCGCCGGCAGATGACCAGGGGCAGTGCCGCCTGTTCTTTGAACTCAATGGTCAGCCGCGTCTGGTGCGAATCGCCAAGGCCGGTGCATTGGCCAGTGCTAAGGCCTTGCCAGAAGCTGAGGAGGGCAATCCCCATCACGTAGCTGCGCCAATGCCCGGCTCGGTGGCACGCATCGCCGTCAAGCCAGGTCAAAAGGTGTTGAAGGGGGATGTGCTGGCCAGCATCGAGGCCATGAAGATGGAGAGCCAGCTCACGGCCGAGCGCGATGGTACTGTGGCCTCGGTTCACGTGAAGGTCGGAGACACGGTGCCTGCCAAGGCGTTGCTGATGGAGCTCAGCAGCGTTTGAGCCTGTGCGCCATAGACATGAGGCTTGTCACATGAACCAGCAGAAAAATTAGACCCCTGTTTTTGCTTCTAGCGAACCTGATGTCTGGGGTTGTTGACTTTTTCGGAGTGCATTTCATTGGGTAGTTAGGCCCAGCGCACGCTTTGTCAGAAAGCTTCTCAAGCCATGGCGAAGAGTTTTCTTGCGCATCACCAGTGCTTCAATGGCGATAGGCGCTTGAGTCAGGCATCTGTAGCCGTGTTCGGTTACGAGAACGGTATCTGAGTGCCTGTAGCCGCCGACGCCCGTTGTGTAAATCCCAGGCTCGACTGAGATCAACATGTTCTTTTTGAGCACGTGCGGGCTCCCCACTGCAATCCATGGCGGTTCATGATTTCCCAGCCCGAAGCCGTGCCCACAACGATGGAGTCGTGTGCGCCAGTCACCAAAGCCCTCGGCTTTCAAGAACACGTTGACCGAAGCGTCGATTTCCTGGCAAGGCACGCCGGGCTGGATCATCTGGAACGCAAGTTCCCGAGCACGTGTCATGATCGCAAACACCTCTCGCTCCTCGGCAGTTGGCCCGGTAGTGAAAAAGGTGCGTTCGCATTCTGCAGCGTACCCATTGACGCGCGTCAGTACCATCGCCACATGGGGGCCCGCACCCAGACGGTCATCCATGCGCGGAATGGAGTGTGGTTCGGCGCTGAGCGGTGCTGGCCATGCGGCTGCAATCGCCTTGGTTGCAAGTGCATCCCAGTCTGGGACCTCTCTGATGATCTTTCGCATCAAGGCCTGGGTGGGCGCGTATGTTTCCGCCACGGAGCCGCCGTTCCAAGCGGCACGCATGACCTGCAGAACACCCCAATCGGCATAGCGTGCAGCCCGCTCGATCTGTTCAATCTCCCACTCCGACTTCACCATTCGAATGTCAGCCAGAAGGTCTGATGGGTGACCTCCTGCTTTGCGCAGTACCTCACCGATCATGAATGGCGTGCCGTCATCGAACGAGAACGAACCTGAGAACAGCTGGCCCTCCAACAGTCGCTCCGACCATCCCTCACCTGGCGGCGCCGGATACTCCCTGTAGAAATGGATGTCTTCGCGAGTCAGGCCCCAGGCTTTGTGCATGTGATCCACTTCGAGCATGGGCACCAGCATTGCGCGCGATCCATTCGCGCCAACGATGAGAAAAAACGGTCTCTCTAAAGGGTCGAAGGTTGCTCCTGTGAGGTAAAAAATGTTTTCTGAACCGGTGACGACGTGGTGCTCGAATCCGGCTGTGCGAATGGCGTCGACAAGGGTCCTGTGGCGGCGGCTGTATTCAGCCTGCTCGCGGGCATCAAATTGGCGCTCCATGGTCGGGTCCCTTACTGCGCAATGCCCAGGCGCTCAATGATCGGCCCCCAGGCGGCAGAGTCACGCTTGGTCATGATGAGAACGTCTGCGGGCTTGGATTTGACGGCTGTCAGCATCTGACCACTCAAACGGTCCTTCATTTCGCCACTGTCGAGCGCTTTGTTGACCTCTGCGTTCAGCCGGTCGATGGCCTCTGATGGAGCCCCTGCCCGAGCTACCAAGGAATACCATCCTGGCACATCCATCTCGATGCCCAGTTCCTTGAATGTGGGGACGTCAGGCAACTGTGGAAGGCGCTTTTCGCCCGTCACAGCGAGGGCAACCAGCTTGCCGGCTTTGACCTGGGGGACCAGCCCCACCGGAACAGTGGTGATGACGGGCGTGTCACCGGCCATCACGCTGGTCAATGCATTGGGTCCGCCTGCGCCACTGATCGGAACATGCTGCAGTTGGATGCCCGTACGAGACTTCAGCAACTCTGTGGCAAGGTGGGTTGAGTTGCCGATACCCGCAGAGGCATAGCTCAATCGACTCGGCTCGGCCTTGGCCATTTTGATCAGGTCAGCCAGGGTCTTGACTCCGAGGCTTGAGTTGACCGCAGTGATGAACGGTGTGTTGGCGATGACGGCGACACCGGCGAAGTCGCGTGCCGGTTGATAGGGCAGCGCCTTGTAAAGATGCGGGTTCCAAGACAAATTGGACACGCCTGCTAGAAACAGGGTGTATCCATCAGCTGGTTGCGAGAGCACGTAGTTGGCCGCCAGCGACCCATTTGCACCTGGACGGTTCTCGATCATGACCGGTTGCCCCATGTTTTTTGAGAGCACGTCGCCAAGCGTTCTGGCCAGCGTATCGGGTCCCGATCCCGAGGGTTGAGGGACCACGATCCTGATGGGCTTGTTCGGAAATCCCTGGGCATACCCGGTTACCGAAGACAAAAGCGTTGATGCGCAGAACCCGAGCAGGGCGATTCGACGAGACAGCATGTTGATGCCTTTGTGTTGCATGATGAAGGGGCCCTCGCTTTAGCCAACGATGGCGTATTCGAGTGATTTAGGCGTGTTCGTGAGCACGCGAGGCGTGGCGCCGACGACGACCGTGTCATCCAAGCGGAAGCCCCCGACGCCGTACACGTACAGACCGGGTTCTGCTGAATAGACCTCGTTGTCCAACAAAGGACGTTGGCTGAACGCCATGTCTTCGGGGTATTCGTGGTGCACGATCCCGATCGCGTGACCGGTGCGATGGCGAATGCAGGCGGCGTATCCAGCCCGCTCGATGACCGCCTGGGCGGCTGCATCGATACAACACACGGGGTTACCCGTGACGGCTGCGTCAATGGCGGCCGCAGTGGCGTCACTTGCGGCCTTCCAGAGTGCCTTCTTTTGTTCATCCGGAGCACCACAAAACCAAGTGCGCTCGTTTTCGATCGTCAGGCCGTTCAAGCGAGGGATCACGATGTTGACCAGGATGTCACCTTCCTGGATGCGGGCACCGCATGACGCTCCATCGCCGTGCGGTGACGCAGACGCTGGTCCGCTCAGGGTCCAGCAGCGCACCACTTCAAACTGCTCGCCAGGAAAGCGTTCAGCGGCCTCCTGCACCAACAGACTTGCCATGGCACAGTCAAGCTCCTGCACCAGACGCCCCGGCCTGATGTTTTCTCGGTAGCGGTCCTGGATCCAGTCAGACAAGCCAGCGATGGCTTGCATCACCGCCAGCTCTTCGGCATGCTTTTGCCAACGCAGGCTGCGGCACTCCAGCGTTGCAACGCGGATGTGCAACTCGGGCAGCAAGCGCTGGGTCGCGGCCAACACTCCGCTTGCGCCATCCGTTGCAATGCGTGCGCGGTGAAGGCCGGCCTGCTTCAGCCGGTCCGCCAAAACTTCCGGGAGCTGGGAGATCAGCGGTAGCCGGTTTTGCACCATGGGGTGCTCGGCGTAGAACGTCACGTCGGTGACCCACACCTTTTCCGCCTCCTTAGAGAAGCGCATGTGGTGAGTCGACAGCTCGTTCATGATCAAGAAGCCATCGCCGTGCCGGGGAATGACGGCAAAGATCGGGCGCTCCCACGGCTGGACGTCTGTGTGGAAATTGGTCGCGTATTGAAAGAAGTCTGCTGTGGTGAACATCAGCGCATCCACAGCCAGTTCGTCCATGAGTCGAAGCATCTTCTCGCGTCGGTGGCGCCACACGGCTTGGGTCAATTGAGGCATTTGGATTCCATTGATCGAGGGGTTTCGGATGCCTGGTACGGCTTCCAGGTTGCCATTCTACAAACCGACCAGACGGTTTGTAAATGTGTGAGGAAAATTCCATGTCAGCGCTGGGAACGCCTGAGACAAAGATGACAATTCGACTGATGGACAGGAACCTCACGGAATCAGCGGAATTGAAGGCCAAGCAGAGCAAGCCCCCTCGACGCAGTCACGCGGAGCGCAGTGGAGAGACCCGCCAAAAGCTGTGCGAGTCGGCTTTGCAGCTCCTGTCGGAAGTGGGTTATGAGCGTGTCACGACAGCTTCAATCGCACAGCACGCCCAGGTCTCGAAGGGCGCGCAAACCCATCATTTCCCAACCAAGGTCGACATCTTGGCCGCTGCGTTCGAATACTTGCTCGACGGCTGGAGAGAGCGTCGGCTGCAGTTGATGAGCCAAAACGACGGTACTCCCACGCTGGAGGACACTGTGCGCTACCTGTGGCGGGAAGTCTTCAACCGACCCGATTACATTGCTGCCATCGAACTCATGCTTGCTGCCCGGCACGATGGTCCTTTGCGCACCAAGCTTCAAGAATTGCTGGCCAACTGGACTGTGGCACGCGACGACATGTTTCGCCGCGTTGCAGGGCTGGACGGAGATCTGGACAAGGCTTCCACGTTTTTGAGACTCAACTTTTGTGTGCTGCGTGGGATGGCGCTTTACGAGGGATTGAACGAAACATCTGATCTCAATGAGCCTGTGCTCGAACTCTGGATCTCGATGGCAAGGCAACACTTGACAGCACAGGGGTGAGCAAGGAGCAAACCTATGCCTATCAGCATGCCGTCCTGGAGTCCAGACGTGGATCGTGATGTCAAAACCCTGTGGTGCAGAGGGGAAATGCATGCATCGGAAGGCAAGCTGAGAGCTGTTTACGACTTTAGCGTCGTGAGCGGTTGGCGCTAAGCTGCTGCAGCCCGCATGAACATTGACTCAATGTTTACGACTTTAATTTGCAGGAATAGCCGCGGCGGCCATCGCCTTCGCCCGTGAGGGCGCTCGCGTGGCCATCACCGGCCGTGACGTCGAAAGCCTCGACCGTGTGAAAGCCGAGTTGGGGCCCGACGCGCTGGCCTGGGTCAGCGATGCCGGTGAGGTGTCGGCGCAGGCGGCGCTGGTGGCCCGTCTGCAATCGCAGATGGGTGTGATCGATGGCGTGTTCATCAACGCCGGCGTGGCCCAATTCGGGCCGTTCGCGCAAATCGACGAGTCTTTGTGGGACCGCAGTTTCGACACCAATGTCAAAGGCCCGTATTTCCTGATCCAGGGCCTGGCCCCCTTCATGACGCGAGGCGGGTCCATTGTTCTGAACGGCTCAATCAATGCCCACATCGGCATGCCGAATTCCAGTGTCTACGCGGCCAGCAAGGCTGCGCTGGTGTCATTGGCCAAAACCCTGTCAGCCGAGCTGCTGCCGCAAGGGGTGCGGGTCAACGTGGTGAGCCCGGGCCCGGTGACGACACCGCTGTATGGCAAGCTGGGCCTGGCGGCGGACCAGTTGCAGGCCATGGCCACCAGCATCCAGACGCAGATTCCGCTGGGTCGCTTCGGTCGCCCGGAAGAGATTGCGGCCACCGTGCTGCACCTGGTGTCGCAGGAGTCGGCCTTCATCGTGGGTACCGAGATCATTGCAGATGGCGGCATGAGCCAGCTTTGAGATGGGTGTTTTGCAGGGATCAACATGGCAGCGAAGGCACGAGGCAGGCGGGTCCTGGTCTTGAGCCAGGGCCTGGATCCCCTATGCGCCCGTAATCAATGCACTGTCGTGGCCGCCCTGGCCCTCATGATGCCGAAACCTGCGTCAAGGATGTGCTGGCTGCCGCCAGGCAGCTCAGCCTGGTCATGGTTGGCCTGCCCGCACGCGGTCGTCAACCCAGTTGCGCGGGCCTGATCGTCTCAAGGAGGGCCAGCGGTCAGCGTCATGGGCTGCGCCAAGGCTTGGGTCAGCCTTGATCTTGAATGCCCCATCCCGTGGCAGTGCCCTTGAATCTCTCAAGCTTTCGTCAATTTGCCAAAATGACATTTTTGGATTCGTCACGGACCTGCTTTGCTCTCGTCTTTCTTCTATTTCGGCCCTGCCGACGCGGGTCTTCTGCAAGGGCAGCATGAGCCCTGGCTGGTGCTGTTGTCGGTGCTGGTGGCCATGCTGTCGTCGGCCATGGCCTTGCAACTGGCGGGTATTGCGCGGCGCAGCAGCCAGTTGGGGCTGGCGCGCATCGCCCTGGGCACGGGGGCGCTGTCCTTGGGCGCCGGGGTGTGGGCCATGCACTTCATCGGCATGCTGGCTTTTCAGCTGTGCACCACGGTGCGTTACTCGCCGGCCATCACCATTGGTTCGATGCTGCCCAGCCTGGGGGCCTCTTATGTGGCGCTTTGGGTGCTGTCGCGGCGGCAGGTGCGGCGTGGGCAACTGGTATTGGGCGGGGCGCTGGTGGGGGCCGGCATCGGCCTCATGCACTACGGCGGCATGGCCGCACTCCAGATGGCCCCGGTGCTGCGCTACGACCCGCTCTGGTTTGCTGCCTCGCTGGGGGTGGCCGTGGGGCTGGCGGTACTGGCCTTGTGGATCCGCTTCGAGTTGGCACGGCGCCGCCGGCTGACGGCTGGGCAGGCCATCGCGCTGGGGGGCGGGGTCATGGGGCTGGCGATTTCAGGCATGCATTACACCGCCATGGCGGCCGCCCGCTTTGTGGGGCAGGACGAGCCCGGCTTTGTGGCGGATCTGGGCAGAAGCAGCAGCCTGGCGCTGACCATCGCCCTGATCACCCTGCTCATCTGCGCGATGACGGCGGCTGTCAATGCGGCGTTGCGTTATCGCCAGGTGTACCGGCACCTGGCCCGCAGCCAGGCCCGGCTGCAGGCCATTCTGAACACGGCCGCCGATGGGGTGATCAGCATGAACCCGCAAGGGGTGATCCTGACGCTCAACCCGGCGGCTGAGCAGCTCTTTGGCGCGCCGGCCGCCCAGTTGACGGGGCTTTCGATCAACGTGTTGCTGCCCGAACTGCGTGGCGCTGGCGATCACCCGGAGGGGCCGGCGCACCCAGGCCTGGTGCCAGGGGTGCGTGAGTTGACCGCGCAGCGCATGGACGGTCGTCTGCTGCCCATCCGGCTGGCCCTGGGCCAGGCCCCCGATGCCGATGAATCGCTGTGGGTGGCCTTTGTGACCGACCTCACCGAGCGCCAGCGCGTCGAAAACGCCCTGGCCGAGAGCGAGCACCAGCACCGCAGCCTCATTGCCAACATTCCTGGGGTCACTTTCCGCTGTGCTTACCAGCGTGAGCGGGGCTGGGGTGAGTTGGTGTTCATCAGCGATGCCGCAGAGCCACTCACCGGGTGGCCGGTGGTGGCTTTCATGGCCGGCGAGGTGCAGCTGGAGGCACTGATCCACCCCGCCGATCGTGAGCGGGTGCAGCGCCTGCGCCAGCAAGCGCTGGCGGAGACGGGTGCTTGCGCCCTGGAGTACCGCCTGCTGAGCCGTGGCGGCGTTGAGCACTGGGTGTCTGAAACCTCGGCCGCGGTGCGCGACGCGCAGCGCCGGCAGCGTTGGGTGGACGGTATCCTGATGGACATCACCGATGCCAAGCTGCGCAACGCCGACTTCGAGAGTGTGGTGCAGGCCATCAACCGGGCGCTGGTGGTGATTGAGTTCGACCTGGAGGGCCGCATCCTCAATGCCAGCGACAAGTTTCTGCAGCTCGTGGGCTACGCGTCACATGAGCTGATCGGACAGCCCCACCGCCTGCTGTGCCTGCCCGAAGAGGTGGCCGGGCCGGCCTATGCCGAGCACTGGCAGGCCCTGCGGCGTGGCGAGTTCCGCAGTGGCGAATACCACCGCCTGGGCAAGCACCGCAAGGACATCTGGATCCATGCCACCTACAGTCCCATTTTGGATGCCGACGGGGCGCCGCGGCGCATCATCAAGTTCGTCAACGACCTGAGCGAGCGCCACGCCATGGAGCTGGACCTGCGCCTGGCCAAGGACAAGGCCGAGCAGGCGGCTGCCAGCAAGAGCACCTTCCTGGCCAACATGAGCCACGAGATCCGCACCCCCATGAACGCCATCATCGGCTTCACCGAGGTGGTGCTGGAAAGCCAGCTCAGCGAGGCCCAGCGCCAGCACCTCAACATCATCAACCGGTCCGCCCGATCTCTGCTGAGCCTGCTCAACGACATCCTCGACACGGCCAAGATGGAGCATGGCTCGGTGGTGTTGGAGCCGCGGGACTTTTCGCTGCGTGAACTCTGCCGCGATCTGCTGGCCACCCTGCGCCTGGGAGCGTCCGCCAAAGGCCTGGGTCTGACCCTGGACTACCCTGATGAACTGCCCGAGTTCTTTGTGGGGGATGCGCTGCGGCTGCAGCAGGTGCTGCTGAACCTGCTGGGCAATGCGATCAAGTTCACCGAGCGGGGGCAGGTGCGCCTGGTGGTGCACTACGCCAGCCCGACCCAGACCCTGTGGGTGCAGGTGTGCGACACCGGCATCGGCATCCCGGCCGATCGGCTGGAACGTATTTTTGATCCCTTCTCCCAGGCCGATGCCTCCATGACCCGCCGCTTTGGCGGCACCGGCCTGGGCACCACCATCGCCCGCCAGCTGGTGCAGCTGATGGGCGGTGACATCAGCGTCAGCAGCACCTTGGGGCAGGGCAGCACCTTCACGGTGCAGGTGCCGCTCCCGTTGGGCAAGGCGCCTGCCCCAACGAATGACGCAGGCGGCGGGCTGAGCCTGCCGCCAATGCGCATCCTGGTGGCCGACGATGTGCCGCAGAACCTGGAGCTGCTCACGCTGCGCTTGGGCCGATTGGGGCATCAGTTGGCCACCGCCTCGGACGGTGAGCAGGCGCTGGCCCTGGCGCAGAGCCAGTCTTTTGACGTGATCCTCATGGATGTGCAAATGCCCTTGCTGGACGGCCTGGCCGCCACCCGGCGCCTGCGGCAATGGGAGCGTCAGAACGCCCGCTCCCCGGTGCCGGTGGTGGCCCTCACGGCCAGCGTGCTGGAGGAAGACCGCCGCGCCACCCTGGACGCTGGCATGAATGGTTTTGCCGTGAAGCCGGTCGAACTGCCGCGTCTGCTGGCTGAGATCGCGCGTGTCACGGGTCTGGCCATCAACCCCCAGGCCGCTGCGGCCGTGCCGGCCTCGGGTCCGCAGGCTGAAGACGGCCAGGCCGAGGGCGTGGACTGGGCCCGCGGCGCGGAACTCTGGGGCGATGTACAGACCCTGCAGACCCGCATCCGCCAGTTTCTGACCGAGGCCCTCAGAGGGCTGCCACCGGGGGTGCCACCGGGCGATGAACCGGCCCAGCGGGCCACAGCGCATCGCCTGCAGGGCGCCGCGGCCAATCTGGCCCTGCCCCGCGTGCAGGCCCTGGCCGCCGAATTGGAGCAAGGCGCCCTGGCCCGGCCCCAGGCGCAGTGGGCCGCCCTGCGCGCCGAGATGCAGGCTCTGCTGGACCGTTTGCCTGCGGCGCCGGTCACAGCCTTCGAGGCCCAGGGCAGTCCTATGTTGCAGCCCGACGACCTGCGCACCTTACAGGCACATCTGCAGCGCGGTGAGTTGGCAGAAGACGCCTTGCAGCGTGTGTATGCTGCAGTGGATGCTGATCGACGCGAGGCCTTGCAGGCCGCCGTCGACAGCTTTGATTTCGACCAAGCCCTGCACCAGGTTGATGCCTTGTTGAAGCACTTGACCCCCTCCGAACCCGGAGCCCCGACATGAACTCAGGCCCTGCCCCTGTCAGCCCATTGCCAGACCGGCGGCCCCGCCTGTTGCTGGTGGACGACGAGCCGACCAACCTGCAGGTGCTCAAGCAGATTCTGCAGGCCGACTACCGCCTGCTGTTTGCGCGTGATGGCGAGAAGGCCCTGCAATTGGCCCAGCAGGAGCAGCCCCAGTTGATCCTGCTCGATGTGATGATGCCCGGCCTGAGCGGGCTGGAGGTCTGCCGCCAGCTCAAGGCCCAGCCCGGTACCGCCGCCATTCCGGTGATCTTTGTCACCGCGCTGGCCGACGAAAGCCACGAGGCCGAGGGCTTCGAGGCCGGGGCGGTCGACTACGTGACCAAACCGGTCAGCCCGCCCATCGTGCGGGCCCGGGTGCGCACCCACCTGTCGCTGGTGCGGGTGGAAGACCTCAAGCAGAGCCGGCTCGAAATCGTGCAGCGCCTGGGCCGTGCGGCCGAGTACAAGGACAACGAGACGGGCCGCCACGTGATCCGCATGAGCCACTATGCCCGCCTCATGGCCCTGGCCCTGGGCTTCTCACCCGACCACGCGGATGAGTTGCTGCACGCAGCGGCCATGCACGATGTGGGCAAGATCGGCATCCCCGATGCGGTGCTGTTGAAGAACGGACCGTTGGACGCCGAGCAATGGCAAATCATGCGCCGCCACCCTGAGATGGGGGCCGCCATCATCGGCGAACACGCCTCCACGCTGCTGCAGATGGCCCGCCGTGTGGCCCTGACCCACCACGAGAAGTGGGACGGCAGCGGCTACCCCTTCGGGCTGAAAGGGGAGGACATCGCCCTGGAGGGGCGCATCGTGGCCATCGCCGACGTGTTTGATGCCCTGACCAACGAGCGCCCCTACAAGGCGGCCTGGCCGGTCGAGCAGGCCATCGAGCTGCTGCAAAAAGAGTCGGGCCGGCATTTTGACCCTGCGCTGGTGCAGCTGTTCATCGACCTGCTGCCAGAGATCCTGAAGGTGAAGGCGCAGTGGCCTGAGCAGGACGCGGTGGCGCTTGGGTAAAGTTGCTGGTAAGTACGGCGCGGCCCGCCTAGGCTGAACAGGGTAGGGGCCCTCATCGGTGTGCGGGCCCGCCCTTCCTTCTGCTGCCATGAGCCTGTCTTCTGCTTTCTCAACAGCCGCCTCGTCAACGGCCACCAGCCAGTTGCCCTACCTGCAGTCCTTGTACCAGTCAGGGCTGCTGACGCTGGGGGCGGCCGGCAAAGGCAATTCGGCGGCCTCCGGCACCTCGTCCGGCACCTTGTCCAGCACGGTGGTGCAGATTTCCGATCAGGCCCTGGCCTTGCAGAACAACGCCACCCTGCTGGGCAGCGCCACCGGTACAGGGGCAGATCTGCAGCAGTCTCTGCAACAGCTTGATGCGCTGGCTCTGCAGGCCTCAGGCCAGGGCAGCAACAGCGGCAGCCAGGCGCTGGCGGATGCGGCCAGTGCCGCACTGGGCCTGTCCAGCAGCAGCAACCTTGCCTTGCAAAACACCGATCTGGCCGGCACCTCCACCCTGCTTGGCTCGCTGGGGGGCGACCCCGTCAGCCTGCTGAGCAGCCTGGCCGATCTCTCCACCCAGTACCAGAACCAGCTGTCGCTGAGTGATCTGGGCCTGGCCGGAGGCACCGCATCATCGGGTGACACCGCCACGTCTGCGGCGTCCTCATCCACGTCTACATCGACCCCCAGCGCCACCCAGCAGGCGCTCTCGCTCTATCAGACCCTGCAGCAACAGGGTTTGGGCCAGCTGTTGAGCGTGGCCTGAATATGGGGCGGTCGCCTTCATGCCGGCGATTCAGCCCCCGCTCGGTCAAGCCTTGAACACCACACTCTGCCGCGGGCGCTCGTCCACCGTCAGCGAGAACACGTCCGGCCGCGCGTAGTGGCCCACCACATCGAAGTCGTAGCGGGCGCGGGTCAGTTCGGCGGTGTCGATCTGGGCCACCAGCAGGCCGGTCTCGTGCTGGAGTGGCCCGGCCAGCACGTCGCCCAGAGGGCCCACGATCATGCTGTTGCCGCCGATCAGGGGCAGATCGGGGTCCCAATGGGGGGCGTTCACGCCCAGGGCCTTGGGTGAGGGCTGCACCTGGCAGGCGCTGATCACGAAGCAGCGCCCCTCGTGCGCGATGTGCCGCATCGACGACTGCCAGATGTCGCGCGCGTCCACCGTGGGGGCGCACCAGATCTGCACGCCCTTGGCGTACATGGCGGTGCGCAGCAGGGGCATGTGGTTCTCCCAGCAGATCACGGCACCGACGCGGCCGGCGGGCGTGTCCAGCACCGGCAGGGTGGAGCCATCGCCCTGGCCCCAGATCAGCCGTTCGGTACCCGTGGGCATGAGCTTGCGGTGCTTGGCCACCAGTCCGCCCTCGGGGGCGAAGAACAAGGCGGTGCAATACAAGGTGTTGCCTGCGCGCTCGATCACGCCGATCACGATGTGGGCCTGGCAGCGCTCGGCCAGGCCGGCCAGGGCCTCGGTTTCGGTGCCTGGCACGTCGATGGCGTTGTCGTAGTAGCGCTCAAAAGCCTGGCGGCCTTCGGGCAGGCGGTAGCCCAGGTAGGTGCCAAAGCCCTCGCCCTTGGGGTAGCCGCCCAGCAAGGCCTCGGGCATCACCACCAGGCTGGCGCCGGCGGCGCGGATGGCGTCTTCATGCGACAGGATCTGCGCCAGGGTGGCGGCCTTGCCTTCGGGGTGAGCGCCGATTTGCAGCGCGGCAACCGTGGATCGGGTCATGTGAACTCGCTTTCGAAACAACAGGGTGATTGCGTCATCGTCGGCCTTTGGCGATCATCAATCAACCGATGATCAGACAAGCTGATATGAACGACATGAATATCGACAGCGTCGACCTGAACCTGCTCAAGGTGTTGCAGGCCTTGCACGAGGAGGGCACGGCCGGCCGGGCCGCCATTCGGTTGGGGGTCACGCAATCGGCCGTCAGTGCGGCGCTGGGCCGGCTGCGCGCCCTGTATGGCGACCCCTTGTTCGAGCGCACCGGCCGTGGCCTGCGCCCCACCCCCAAGGCCGAAGAACTGCGCCCCCTGATTGCCGAGGCCCTGCAAAAGCTGCGGCAAAGCCTGGCCCTGGCCCAGCCCGGGGGCGCCAGCTTGGCCGGGCGCACCGTGGTGCTGGGCCTGTCAGACGACCACGAGATGGCCCTGGGGCGCCGGCTCATCGACCGGCTTCAGCAGGCGGCGCCCGGCCTGCGCCTGGTGCTGCGCCAGACCCACAGCGGCTTGGCCGCCGACATGCTGATGGACCGGCGCATCGACCTGAGCCTGGGGGCCGGCACGGGCAGCTCGCGCACCCTGGCGCGCCAGGTGCTGGGCACCGGCCGCTATGCCTGCGTGATGGACCTGGCTCAGGCCCCAGCAGGCCATTTGGGGCTGGACGAGTACCTGCGCCGGCCGCATCTGCTGATCTCGTCGGGTGGCTTTGTGGGGGTGGTCGATGAAGCCCTGGCGGCCCTGGGCCACAGCCGGCGCATCGAGGCCTCCACCACCCACTTTGCGGCCTTGCCTCACCTGCTGCGTGGCAGCACGGCCCTGGCCACCCTGCCCGAGCACGCGGCCCGCGCCTTGGCTGCCCTGGGGACCTTGGTGTGTGTGTCCTGTCCGATCGAACTGCCCCGCTATTCCATCGAACTGGCCTGGCGCAGCAGCAGCCTGCGCGACCCGGCGCTGCAGTGCTTGAAGACCCATCTGATGGATGTGGCCCGGGGCCTTTACGGGCCCGCCTGAGCCGGGGGCCTTGCCGCCGCGCCGCAGGGTGGCGCGCGCATTTCAGCACTCCAGGCTGGGGGTGGGCATGGAAAAACTGTTGAAGCCGCAGCGATGCAGGTAGAACAACTGCGCCCCGGTGATGGGCCCGAAGGCGCGCAGCTCCCCGCCAAACTTCAGCGAGGCCCTCAGGTGGTTGGCTGCGCCATAGCACCAGTCTGAATCCGGGCCACCGATCCGCAGGGCCACCAGGGGCAGCGCCGCCAGAGCCGGCGCATGGGCCTCGAACTGTTGCTGGCTATCGACCCAGACGCCGATTTGCGACAGATCCAAAGAGGTTCCGCCGAGCAGTTCGCGCCACATCGGCAAAGGCAGGATCAGGCGCTTGTCGGCGGGCGTCGAGATCAAATCGTCGGGTTGGTGGATCAGCAGCCAGGGGTCGTCGATCCACATCTGGTTTTGCTGGCTGACCAGAAGAACCTGGGGGTTCGGCGCCGGGCTGGCTGGCTCGGCTTGGATGTCTGCGTATCGTTGTGTGGGCATGCACCGAAGTTTGGCAACACCTGCCCTGAGGCAGCCGCATCAGAAATCGGAAACTTTTCAGGATCAGTTGGCCACCACGGCGTGTGGTGGGCACAGCGCGTCGATGCAGGGTTGGGCAGGGCGTCCAATTCAGCATCGTTCGACCGTCCAAATCAACATTGAAGCAGCGTCCAAATCGACATTCAAGGGGCGTCTGGATCGACAAACAACCATCCTCCAGGTCGTTCCAAGGACCAGCCAAGGAGCGAGCCAACTCGGCCCTGTTTGGCGCAAAGGCAGGCCCATTCAGCGCCTTTCAGCACCTGAACGCCTCGAATCCCCTCGAATCCCCTCGAATTGCCTCGCTTCACGCCGAGGGTGGCGGCAGTGCCTGGTCCAGCACGGACGACAGCAGCCGCAGCGCCTGCTGCAGGTCCTCGCGACCGATCGAGCCGCCCAGGCACAGGCGAAGCGCGGGCGGTGGGTCGGCGTCGGTCGAGAAGGCGGCGCTGGCCACGCAGGCGATGCCCTGGGCACGCAGGCTGGTGGCCACGTCGATCGGGTTCCAGTCTTCGCGCAGCGGCAGCCAGACATGAAAGCCCTGCGGGTCGGCCAGTGCGCCGTGCTCGGCGAGGTAGCGCTGGGCCAGGTGCTGGCGTGCGGTCGACTCTTCGCGGATCGCCGCCAGCATGGCCGGCGCTGCCCCGGTCTGGATCCAGCGTGTGACCAGGGCTGCGGTGAAGGGTGAGCTCATGACCGTGGTGGCGCGCAGCGCACCTGCCGTGCGTTGCAGCAGGCGCGGGTTGAGTGTGCAGAGGTAGGACATGCGCAGCCCCGCGCCCAGGCTCTTGGACAGGCCGGCGATGTAGTAGGTCAGCTCGGGGGCCAGGCTGAGCAGGGTGGGCAGGGCCTG
This sequence comes from Curvibacter sp. GW821-FHT01G03, assembly GCF_059422285.1. NCBI lineage: Bacteria > Pseudomonadati > Pseudomonadota > Betaproteobacteria > Burkholderiales > Comamonadaceae > Curvibacter > Curvibacter sp. GW821-FHT01G03. Next base: position 213,024 of record NZ_JBWKWP010000008.1, on the reverse strand, counting down.
GGACTGCAGCTTGCCATAGGCATCGTCCTCGATCAGGGGCACGCTGTAGCGGGTGGCGATGTCGGCGATCTCGCGGCGCCGCTGCAGGCTCATGGTCACGGTGGTCGGGTTGTGGATGTTGGGGTTGCACACCAGGGCGCGAGGCTGCATGGTTTTGCAGGCGTGTTCGAAGTCCTCGGCGCTCACGCCTTCATCGTCCAGGGTCAGGGCCTGCAGCTTCACGCCCAATTGGGCGGCAATCACCTTCATGCCGGGGTAGGCCAGGGCTTCGACGCAGAGCACCTCGCCAGGCCGGCACAGCAGGGTGATCAGGGCCAGCAGCACCCCGTGGATGCCCGGGCCCACAAGCACCTGTGCGGCATGGCAATCGGGCACATGGCTGCGCAGCCACAGCGCGCCCGCATCGCGCGCCTCGTTGCTTCCGCCGTAGTCCTGGTAGCGCATCAGCTCGTAGTAGCCGTGCGAGCCGCCATTGGCCAGGGCTTCACCGGCCTGCTGCTGCATCTGTTGCACCAGGGCATGGGCCACAGGCTCGGGTGGCAGGTTCATGGTCATCTCGGCGCTGCTGCCCGAGCGCAGCGGCAGGCCCGGGATGCGGCCACGCACCACCGTGCCGATGCCCACATGCGAGTCGATCAGACCCCGGCGCTTGGCTTCGCCATAGCCCCGGGCCACGGTGGTGTAGTTCAGCTTGAGCAACTGCGCCATGTCACGCAGGGTGGGCATGCGCTCGCGCGTGCTGAGCTCGCCGCGCTGGATGTCTTCGGCGATCAGGTCGGCCATCATCAGGTAGGCCGGTCGGCTGTCCTGGCTCAGGCGCTTGCGCCAGCGGGTGGCGTTGATGGGCATGGGGGGCTTTCTGAGGGCGGGGGGGCTGCCGGATTGATTGCATCAAGCATGCCACGCGGGCCGGGCCATCGCGCGCCAAGGCCGCACCAAAGCTGCTGACTCGGGGGGGCGGCTGATCGCCTTTGGTGCCGGGCTGGCCAATGATGGAGTGCATTGATCGCACGGCCAATCAAGGCTGTTTCGGGGTCTTCAGGCGGTGTTTCGCGGCTCGGAGGGGGCCTCCATTTTTTTGCAGGCGCGCCGGGGCAATGCACAGGCGCTTGATCGCAGATTGATCGCATCGGCCAGGCTCAAACGGGCATGTGGCCTGCAATGCAGAAGGCAGACACGGGGCATTCAGCCCGGTGTCTTCCCACCAACCCTCCATGGAGCAGCGCTATGCCAAAAGTCACCCAACCCGCCCACCAGAAAGGCGATTTTCTTGTCGACTACGAAGAAAAAGTCTTTGAAGATGTGAAGGCCGCCCCCGGCGAAAAAGCCCTGGTCACCTTCCACACCGTGGCCTTTGAAGGTTCGATCGGCTTCGTCAACCTGCTGCAGGCGACCCGGCTGCTGCGCAAGGGCTTCGAGACCTCGGTGCTGCTGTATGGGCCCGGCGTCACCCTGGGCCTGCAGCGCGGCTTTCCCACCCTGGGCGACGAGGCCTTCCCGGGCCATCAGAACCACAACAACCAGCTCATCAAGTTCATGGCCGAAGGGGGCAAGGTCTATGCCTGCCGCTTTGCGCTTCAGGCTTTGTATGGCCACGGTGAGGGCTCGCTGATTCCGGGCATCCGCCCCATCAGTCCGCTGGATGTGCTCGACATCAAGCTGCTGCACCGCAAAGAGGGGGCCTTGATCATCGACACCTGGACGGTCTGAGTCGAGCAGGGAACACCACCATGACCCAAGCTCGAACCGTCCGTGCCGCCGCCGTCCAGATCGCTCCCGATCTGGAGACCCCCACCGGAACGCTGGACCGGGTCTGCAATGCCATCGATGAGGCCGCCCGCAAGGGCGCCGAGCTGGTGGTGTTCCCCGAAACCTTTGTGCCGTACTACCCCTATTTCTCGTTTGTACTGCCACCCTGCCAGCAAGGCGCACCGCATCTGCAGCTCTACGAGCGTGCCGTGGTGGTGCCCGGCCCGGTGACCCAGGCCGTGGCTGAGCGGGCCCGGGCCCGCGGTGTGGTGGTGGTGCTGGGGGTGAATGAACGCGACCATGGCAGCCTGTACAACACGCAGCTGATCTTCGATGCCGACGGTGCCCTGAAGCTCAAGCGCCGCAAGATCACCCCCACCTACCACGAGCGCATGGTCTGGGGCCAGGGCGATGCGCAAGGCCTGCGCGTGGTCGACACGGCCGTGGGCCGTGTGGGCGCCCTGGCCTGCTGGGAGCACTACAACCCGCTGGCCCGCTACGCGCTGATGACCGAGCACGAAGAGATCCACTGCGCCCAGTTCCCGGGCTCGCTGGTGGGCCCCATCTTTGCCGATCAGATGGGCGTGACCCTTCGTCACCACGCGCTCGAGTCGGGCTGCTTCGTGGTCAACGCCACCGGCTGGCTGACCGACGCCCAGATCGAGTCCGTGACCCCGGATGTGAGCCTGCAACGCGCGCTGCGCGGCGGCTGCCACACCGCCATCGTCTCGCCCGAAGGCAAGTACCTGGCCGAGCCGCTGACCGAGGGCGAGGGCATGGTGATTGCCGATCTGGACCTGGCCCTGGTCACCAAGCGCAAGCGAATGATGGATTCGGTGGGCCATTACGCGCGCCCTGAGTTGCTGAGCCTGGCCATCAACCGGCGCCCGGCCCAGACCCACTTTGAGATGCCGGGCACCCAGCCCATCTCGTCCGCGACCGCTGCGGCGCCTGCAGGCGATTCCGCGCCCGTTTCCACCCTTGTCCAGGAGTGAATCCCATGAGCCCCCAAGCCGCCTTGATGCCCGCGCCGGACACCCGGCACCTGATGAGTGAGCTGCAATCGCTGGGTCTGCGCCTGGTCGATACATCGGCGGGCGTGGCCAGCCGACGCGGCGGTGCCGGCCCCTCCGATCACAAGGCCGTGACGGTGGACGGCCACACCATCATGGTGCCGGTCCACACCTCGACCGCCTGGACCTCGCCCTTCGTGGCCCTGGCGCCGGATGCCCAGGGGCGCAGCGTGATCACCCGCGACGCGATTCCGATTGCCAGCATCAGCTTCCCCAGGCAACCGCGCTTTTATGCGCTGCAGACGCTGGACGGCGTGCCTTACTCGCACATCGCCACGCTGCATGGCGCCGATGTGCTGGCCACCACCGTGCTGCAGACCTGCATCCGCTACGAAAGCCGCAAGAAGACCTGCCAGTTCTGTTCCATCGGTCAGTCGCTGGCGGCAGGCCGCACCATCGCGCGCAAGACGCCCCAGCAACTGGCCGAGGTGGCCCGCATGGCGGTGCTGCTTGACGGTGTGAAACACATGGTGCTGACCACGGGCACACCCAACGCCACCGACCGGGGCGCGGCCCTCTTGTGCGAGAGCGCCCAAGCCATCAAGGCCGCGGTCGACCTGCCCATCCAGGGCCAGTGCGAGCCACCTGACGACGATGCCTGGTTCGCCCGCATGAAGGCGGCCGGCATCGACACCCTGGGCATGCACCTGGAGGCGGTCACGCCCGCGGTGCGCGAACGCATCATGCCCGGCAAGGCCTCGGTGCCGATTGCGCGCTACCTGAGCGCCTTCGAGGCTGCCGTGCAGGTCTTCGGCCGGGGCCAGGTCAGCAGCTACATCCTGGCGGGCCTGGGTGACAGCCGCGAAGCCATCCTGGACATGAGCGCGCGCCTGGCCTCGATGGGGGTCTATCCCTTCGTGGTGCCCTTCGTGCCCATCAGCGGCACCCCGCTGGAGAGCCACCCCGCACCCAGCCCCGGGTTCATGCGCTCGGTACTGGAGCCCCTGGGCGACATCGTGCGCGAGGCCGGCCTGCGCTCCACCGACATCAAGGCGGGCTGCGGCAAATGCGGCGCCTGCTCGTCGATGTCGGTCTATGAGTCCTGAACCCGTCAGAGCCCCACGGAGGCCCCATGAACAGCCTGATCACCCCACCGTCCACCCACCCCGCCGGGGCGCGTGACCCAAGCCCCGCCTGCCCGGCTTTCCATGTGCGCCAGGCCTTGCTTGACGAAGAGATCGCGCAGGCCATGGCCCTGCGCCGCGCCGTGTTCTGCGACGAACAGGGCATCTTCACCGGCAGCGACCGTGACGACATCGACTCGCGAGCCCGCATGTTGATCGCTGCCGCCTATGACGTGCGGCAGGCCCACAGCAGCGTGCTGGGCACGGTGCGCATCCACGAGGCCTCGCCAGGCCTGTGGTGGGGTTCCCGGCTGGCGGTGCAACGCGCCATGCGCCGCCAGGCCAGGCTGGGCGCCCAACTGATCCGTCTGGCGGTCTGTACGGCCCATGGCCTGGGCTGCGAGACCTTTCTGGCCCACGTGCAGGTGCAGAACGTGCCCCTGTTCGAGAAGCTGCACTGGCGCTCGCTGGACACCTCGCTGGCCCATGGCCGACCGCATCACCTCATGCAGGCCGATCTGGCGCACTACCCACCTTGCCACGACCCGCTGATGGGGTTTTTTGTCGAAGCCGGGGGCCAGCCATGAGCGCCTTGACCGATCTGGTGGCCGCGTTGCTTGACAGCCGCGGCTTTGCCCACAAGCGTGACATCAGCGCCGTGGTCGACTGCTTTGACGATCTTTTGGCGCAGGGCGTGGGTCAGATGGACCAGGCTGTGCCCCTGGGTGACGACTGTGCTGCACTGCCCGATGGCCAGGGTGGTTACCAGTTGCTGGCCATCGAGGGCTTGGTGGAAGACTTCATCACCCGCATGCCCTGGTTTGCCGGCTACAGCAGCGTGATGGTCAACATCAGCGACATCTATGCCATGGGCGGCCGGCCCACGGCGGTGGTCAACGCTTTGTGGGGGCGGGGCGCAGGGGCTGAAACCCAGAAAATGCTGGCGGGCATGGCCGCGGCCTCGCAGCGTTACGGCGTGCCCATCGTGGGCGGGCACAGCAATCTGCGCTCCGAACGGCCTCAGCTGGCGGTCTCCATCGTCGGCCACGCCAAGAAGTTGCTCAGCAGCTTTTCGGCACGACCAGGTGATCAACTGTTGATGGCGGTGGACCTGCGCGGCCAATGGCAGGAGCCGTTTCCATACTGGAACGCCTCCACCGAGGCCCCCGCCGAGCGCCTGCGGGCCGACCTGGCGCTGCTGCCCGAGATGGCCGAGGCGGGCCTGTGCGAGGCCGCCAAGGACATCAGCATGGCCGGCACCCTGGGCACGGCGCTGATGCTGCTGGAGTGCTCGGGTGTGGGGGCCATCGTCGATCTGGACGCGATCCCCCGGCCCGAGGGCGTGCCCCTGCTGCGCTGGCTGACCGCCTTCCCGAGCTATGGCTTCATCCTCAGTGTGCGGCCCGAGCATGTGGCGGCCGTGCGGCAGCGCTTCGAGGCGCGGGGCCTGGCCTGCGCCTCGGTGGGCGAGGTCAAGCCCGCGCGGCAGCTGATCGTGCAGCAGGGCAGCGAAGGGGCCTTGTTGTGGAACCTGGCCGAGCAGCCCTTCATCCAGGGCACACCGGCACGCGGCCTTGAGGACAGGAGCTTGGCATGAGAGCAGATTCGTTGCGCATTGCCTTGCTCACCCATTCCACCAACCCGCGTGGCGGGGTGGTCCACTGCCTGGAGTTGGCCGATGCGCTGTGCGCCCAGGGCCATGCCGTGACGGTGCATGCCCCCGGCGTGCCCGGGCGGCCCCTGTTTCGGAGCAGCCGGGCCGCCGTGCGCATTCTGCCCGTAGCGGCCTCGGGTCCCAGCCTGCGCGAGGTGGTTCAGACCCGCATCCGCAGCTTTGTGCAAGGCCTCTCGGAGGCCGGGCAGGCCGGCTTCGATGTGTTCCATGCCCATGATGGCATTGGCGCCAATGCCCTGCTCACACTGCGGCGCCAGGGCTTGGTTGGGGCCTATGTGCGCACTGTGCATCATGTGGATGCCGGCTTTGGTGATCCGGTGGTGGATGCCTGGGAAGAGCAGAGCATCCGGCAGGCCGATCGCCTGATCTGCGTCAGCGAATCGTGGGCACCCAAGCTGCGCGAGCGCTTTCAGCGCGAGGCCCAGGTCATCCACAACGGGGTGGATCTGCGCCGCTTCAGCCCCGTGCCGCAGGCCACCGATGCCGACCTGGCCAGGCGCCTGGGCCTGGGCACCGGCCCGGTCTACCTGATGGTAGGCGGCGTTGAAGCCCGCAAGAACACCGTGGGCGCTCTGCAGGCTTTCGTGGCCTTGCGGGCCCGGGTGCCCCAGGCCCAATTGCTGATTGCCGGCGGCGCCAGCCTGCTGGATCACAGCCCCTACCGGCAGCGCTTCGAGCAGGTCCTGGCCCAGGCCGGTTGGCAGGCCGGGCCTGGCCAGCCCGTGGTGCTGAGCGGCGTGCTGGCCGATGCCGACATGCCCGCCCTGTACCGGCTGGCCACGGCACTGCTGTTTCCATCACTGCTTGAGGGTTTTGGACTGGCCATCGTCGAGGCCATGGCCAGCGGGGTACCCGTCGTCGTCTCGCGGCAAGAGCCCTTCACCGATTTCCTGGGGCCCGACGACGCCCTGTGGGTGGACCCGCATTCGACGCCCTCCATGACCGAGGCCCTGCTGCAGGTGTTGTTTCAGGGCACGGCGCAGGCGCTGCGCGAGCGGGGCCTGCCGCTGGCGCGCCGCTTTGACTGGGGCGCTGCGGCCCGCGCCCATGTTGCTCTGTATTCGGCCCTGTATTCGAACCTGGATAGGGCGCTAGGCGCCCCCGCCGCACAGCCGGCCCGCCCGCTTTCCCAACCGTCTTTTTGCTGAGGAGATATCCATGCCTGAAATGTTTTTCACCGTGAAATGGCCCGATGGTGCCCAGGAGCGCTGCTACTCGCCTTCGCTGGTCATCACCGACCACCTGGCTGTGGGCGCGGACTACGCGCTGGGCGATTTCGTGGCCCGTTGCGATGCCGCCCTGAGCGAGGCCTCAGATCGGGTGCAGCAGAAGTACGGCTACTTCTGCTCCAGTGCCATCGACCAGTTGGGCCAGATCAAACACCGTGCCCAGGCCTTCGAGTCAGAACCCGCGCCCCGCGTTCAGGTGCTGGCCTTCACCCCCGGATCCCGTTGATTTTTCCAAGGAGCACCCACCCATGTCCACCCTCTTCAAGAACCAGGAACACCTGCTCAATCAAAAAGACTACCCCGTGGTGGTGGTCGGTGGCGGCCAGGCCGGCCTGTCGGTCAGCTACTACCTTCAGCAACAAGGCATCGAACACATCGTGCTCGAGAAGAAGTTCGTCGCCCACTCCTGGGCCAAGGACCGTTGGGATACCTTCTGCCTGGTCACGCCCAACTGGCAATGCCGCCTGCCCGACTTCCCCTACGCCGGTGACGACCCCGAAGGCTTCATGCTCAAGGACCAGATCGTCGAGTACGTGCAGGCCTTTGCGCTGAAGACCCGGCCCCCGGTGGTAGAGGGCGTGGGTGTGAGCCGGGTCACCCGACAAGCCAATGGCGACCTGCTGGTGGCCACCACGGCAGGTGACTTTCACACCCGCCACGTCATCGTCGCTACCGGTGGGTATGACCTGCCCATCATTCCGGCCTATGCCGAGCGCCTGCCACGGCACATCCAGCAGATCCACTCGGTTGACTACCGCAACCCCGAGCAGTTGCCCGAGGGCGAGGTGCTGGTGGTGGGCACGGGCCAGTCGGGTGTGCAGTTGATGGAAGACCTGCACCTGGCAGGTCGCAAGGTGCATTTGTGCGTGGGCCCGGCCCCACGTTCGCCAAGGGTGTACCGTGGTCGAGAATCCACGGCCTGGTTGATGGACATGGGTGTGTATGAGCTGACGGTGGCCCGCCACCCCCTGGGTGACAAGGCCCGCGAGCGCACCAACCACTACATGACCGGGCGTGATGGCGGTCACGAAATCGACCTTCGCAAGTTCGCCCTGGAAGGCGTGAAGCTGTATGGCAGCATGGCCGACATCGAAGGCAGCACGCTGCGCTTTCTGCCCGACCTGGAGAAGAACCTCGACGATGCCGACGAGGTCTACGTGGGCATCCGCCGCGACATCGATCGCTACATCGCCGCGCAGGGCATGGATGCCCCGGCCGAGCCGGATTTCGTCAAGGTCTGGCGCCCCGAACACGAGGTGCTGGCGCTGGACGCCGAGGCCGCCGGCATCACCACCATCATCTGGGCCATCGGCTTCCGGCCCGATTACCGCTGGATCGAACTGCCTGCCTTCGATGGCCGCGGGCACCCGAAATACGAACGCGGCGTCTCCTCCGTGCCGGGCCTGTATTTTCTGGGCCTGCCCTGGCTCAACACCTGGGGTTCGGGCCGTTTCCTTGGCATTGCCGACGATGCGCGGTATCTGGCGGATGTGATTGGCGGACGCGAAGCGCCCCCCGGTGAGGCCCGACACGGCTGCGTACCAGAGGCGCTGGCTGCCTGAGAGCGGAGGACGGCCAGGGCGCAGGTGCTGCTGGTCTCAGGCCCGCGGCCGCGCTCAATTGGCAGGGCCAGAGGGGGGCGTGGCTTTCTCCGTTCACGAGTTGATGATGCGGGGATTCACTTGAGAGCCGCTGAACTGGGCGCTTCGATCGCGCCCGCCAGCTTCTTACTTCTGCGCGGGCTGGATCTCGGTGACGATCAGTTTTCCGCCCTCGTCAGTCGCCATGAATCGGATCTTGTCGCCGACCTTGAGGGGCGCCAGAAGAGCCTTGTCTTTGGCGGTGAACACCATGGTCATGCCAGGCATGTCCAGGTGCTTGATGTCGCCGTGTTTGATCGTGACCTTGCCGGTGCCTGGGTCGATCTTTTTGATTTCGCCGTCGGTCAGGGATGCAGGCGTTTGTGCCGCGGCCATCGTGCTCTGGTCGAGGGCGGCTTGCGCCAAGCCTGCAACTGGCAAGGTGCTCCCCAGCGCAAGGGCGCAAATCGCCAGGGTTCGGGTGATTGGGTTCATGGCTTTTCACACGTCAGAGTTGAAGGTTTTTGCCGTTCCGTCCTTCTGGACCAGAAGCACCCGAAAGGCGTCGCGACGTCCGCCATACTCGGGTCCGTCCATCCCGGGTGAGCCGATCGGCATACCCGGAACGGCCAGACCCAAAGCGGCGGGGCGTTCCTTGAGCAGTCGCTGGATGTCGGCGACCGGCACATGGCCCTCGATCACGAAGCCCTGGACCATCGCCGTGTGGCACGAGCCAAATTGCGTGGGCATGCCCAGGCGAGACCTGGCGGCCGTGTTGCCCTGCTCAAGAACGGTGACCTGAAAGCCACTTTTCTCAACGACCGCGATCCAGTCTTTGCAACAAGCGCATTGGGGGTCTTTCCAGACCCGCATTGGTACAGGTGCTGGCGACGCAGCATGTGCGATGGCCAGGCCACCCACGGCAGCGAGCCCCACCAGGAGCGCACGTCTGGTGGCTGAACTTGGGATATACAGGTCCGTCATGCTGAATTCACTCCTTTGCACAAACAGTCATCATTTCTTGTCCACCTGGATCAAACCTCTCATGCCGGCCTCGTAATGACCTGGCATCAGGCAGGCAAAGTTCACGCTGCCTGCCTGGGTGAACTGCCAAACAATTTCGCCTTGCTGGCCCGGCGCTACCGTGACCTTGTTGGGTTCATCGTGCTCCATGTCCGGAAACCTCTTCATCAGTGCCAGGTGCTCCAGCAATTCCTGCCGGGTCCCCAGGCTCAGCTCGTGTTTGACCTGGCCGGTGTTCTTCACAACGATGCGAACGGTCTCCCCTTTGCCGACCCGGATGTCGGAGGGTGTGAAGCGCATGTTGTCTCCCATCTCAACCGTGAGGGTGCGGCTGGCCTGGGCGGCCAAGCCCGGCTTTCCGATGGCTGAATCTTCTTCGGCGTGAGCGTGTCCGCCGGTGTGATTTCCGTTGGCTAAAGCCGTGCTGGACACGGCCATCCATGCCAACCCAGCCAAGGTGCGAGCGCAGCGGGATGGTTTCATTTTCTCTCCTGAGGCCGACTGAATCGCTTCAATGGCCGGTGTGGGACGTGGGCTTGCGCACCTGCACTTCAGTGGGTGCCTTCGGCTTTTGGGCCAGGGGCATGGACTGACCCCCTTCAGCGCTGAAGCGGGCCGGCTGAGCCAATGGGCCTGTGTACTCGTGGGCCACCGTGCCTGGCGGGTGCTTGTACCAACCCGGGTCTTTGTAGTCCCCCGGCTTTTGATCTTTGCGGACCTTCAGGACGCTGAACATGCCGCCCATTTCCACGGGGCCGAACGGGCCTTCACCCGTCATCATGGGAGCCGTGTTGTCGGGGATGGGCATCTCCATGTCCGACATGTCTGACATGCCACGCTCGCCCATGACCATGTAATCAGGGATCAGCTTGTTGATCTTCTTGGCCAGCCCACTGTGATCAACGCCGATCAAATTGGGCACGTTGTGCCCCATGGCATTCATGGTGTGATGGCTCTTGTGGCAATGGAGCGACCAGTCGCCTTCCTCATCGGCCACAAATTCGATCTGGCGCATCTGCCCGACGGCCACATCGGTGGTGACCTCGTGCCAGCGTGCCTGCAGCGGGATCGGCCCGCCATCGGTGCCCGTGACCTGGAACTCATGGCCATGCAAATGCATCGGGTGGTTGGTCATCGTCAGATTGCCGACCCGGATGCGCACCTTGTCGCCGAGCCGCACATTGAGGGAGTCGATGCCCGGAAAGACCCGGCTGTTCCAGGCCCACAGATTGAAGTCCAGCATCGTCATCGTCCGGGGGGTGTAGCTGCCCGGGTCGATGTCGAAGGCATTGAGCAAAAAGCAGAAGTCGCGTTGCACCTCATCGATCAGCGGGTTCTTGGCCTTGGGATGGGTCACCCAGAAGCCATACATGCCCATGGCCATCTGAACCATCTCGTCGGCATGTGGGTGATACATGAAGGTTCCCGGGCGCCGGGCGACGAATTCATAGACAAAAGTCTTGCCAGGCGGAATAGAGGGCTGGGTCAACCCAGAAACACCATCCATGCCGTTGGGAAGGCGTTGTCCATGCCAATGGACGGCGTGGTGCTCCGGCAGCTTGTTGGTGACAAAGATCCGCACCCGATCGCCCTCGACCACCTCAATCGTGGGGCCCGGGCTTTGACCGTTGTAGCCCCACAGATGCGCCTTGAAGCCCGGGGCCATTTCTCGCACCACGGGTTCCGCGACCAGGTGGAACTCTTTGACACCCTGGTTCATGCGCCAAGGCAAGGTCCAGCCGTTCAGGGTCACGACCGGGTTGTAGGGGCGGCCACTGTTGGGCACCAGGGGGGCCATGGTTTCTGCGGAGGTCTGGAGGATGGGCTCGGGCAAGGCGGCCAGGGCCACCCGGTTGACGGCGGCGGCGGCGAGTGCCCCCCCGGTCAGCCCGGCATGTTTGAAAAATTCACGTCTGGAAGTCATGGAGGTTCGCCTAGAGAGTCAGTGTCCGGTGACGTTGCCGGCGGTGGGGCTGCCCGAGACAGGCAGGGGGGTTTTGGTGGGGCGGCCAATCAAGGACGACTGAAGCGCGGCATCGGCCAGCCAGAACTGTTGTTCGGCCTGGATGGCGCCGATCACCGTGCTGACCTGGTCTCTGGCGTCGGCCAGAAGTTCGAAAACGCCGATGATCATCCCGTTGTAGCGGAGTTGGTTCTCCTCGGAGATCACCTTGCGGACGGGAACGACTTCATCGCGAAAATGCCGGGCCATGTCATAAGCCGTCCGGTAGGCGGAGTAGCTTTCACGCAGACTGGAGCCTGCTGACCTGATCGTTGCCTCCAATTGGTTGGCTGCCGCGAGCGTGCGTGCATTCCAGGCCTGCCGCTGCATGCCTCCCCAGTCGAAGATGGGAAGGCGAACACCGATTTCATACCCCCGTTGATCGGAACGAGTGCCCGCTGCGCTGTCCCACTGGGTGTTGCGTCGCGCTGTCAGCTCGATGTCGGTGAGGCTGGTCACCGTGTTCAAGCCCTGCGACCGGCCCGCCGATGCGAGCGCGCTTTGTGCCAGCCTGACATCCAGACGCGCTTTGCTGGCAAGTTGCCCCACCACCGCGGGTGACAAGGCCTCTTTAGGCAGATCGGGCAAGCGATCCGGCAGTTGCAGTTGCTGCGCCTGAGACTCGCTCAAGCCCAGCAGCCGGATCAACTCTTCGCGATTGGCCGTGGCCTCGTGGCCTGCGGCGGCCAGGCGCGACGCCGAGTCGGCATAGAAGGCCTGCTCGCGGGCCCGGGTGAGTCGGTTGTAGTTTCCGACGGACTGCATCCGCCGCGCCAGTTCGGCACTGGCTTCGGCACTTTCGAACACTTGCTGGGCGTACCTCAAGGTTTGTCGGCTGGTCACGGCACGGACCCAGGCCTGCCGGACTTGGGTGACATGGTCGACAACATCAGCCGAGAGGCGCAGCTGAGCTTGTTCGATGCGGCGTTGCGCGATGCCCTGCCGCGCCGGCAGGGTCAGGACATCGAGCAAACCAAAGGACAAAGCGCGATTCACATCCAGGTCGTGGCCGGTGGTCAGGCGCTCAAACCCGAAAACAGGGTTGGCGATGCGACCGCTCTGCGCCGCCGAGGCTGACTCTGCCCAACCTTGGGCCAACAAGGCCTGCAAAGCCGGGCTGTTGACCAAGGCCAACTGCACGGCCTCCGTGGGGCCCAAAGGCTTGCTCAGCAACTTGGCTGATGCGTTGGTGCGCTGGGTTTGTTCTTCGCGCGTTTGGGCCAGGGTGACCTGGCCTCCGGTGAAATCGGCGGTTTCAGCGTTGACCCGGTCAAGGCTTTGTTCCAACGACACGCTGGCGCATCCGGACAAGGCGGCCACGACGGCAAGCGCCGTGAACAGGGAAGTGCGAGAAAGAGTGGCACCGCGACTCATGGCTTGGCGCCTCCATGGGAGGCGGGGTGCCCCTCCATGCCTGGCGAGCCCGACACCTGGGCCTGGTCAGACCGCTCTTTGGCATACGTGCGCCAACCGCCAATGCGTTGAACGCGATCATTGGCCTCACGCCAGGGCTGAACAGCCGGGTCGCTATAGGTTTCGTAGTGGCTGATCCATGACCGGTACTGCAAGGGCTGAGTCAGAATGGGCGCGATTTCGGGGGTCTGGTTGAGCGTTGGTGTCTGCGCGCCCACGGCGCTTGCAAACAAAGCCAGCGTCAGCGGCCATCGGAGCCTGACGAATTGAAATGGCATGGGCGGGTTCCTCTCGGTGATCTTTCGAAGCACAGCATGATTCTGATGGGATGAAGCTGTCAGAAACCCGCCTGGAAGATGACATGTTTGTTATCTTCGGATCGGGCCTGCCGGAAGGCGGCACACTAGGGCCAGCACAGAAACTGGAGCGAGGCTTGTGAAGATCTTGATCGTTGAGGATGAGCCCAAGACGGGTGAGTACCTTCAGCAGGGCTTGACGGAGGCGGGCTTCGTCGTGGACCTGGCCAAGGACGGCATTGACGGCTTGCACATGGCCGAGGGGCAGGACTATGACCTGGTGATACTCGATGTCATGCTGCCCGGGCTCAATGGGTGGGAGGTTCTCCAACGGCTGCGAGCGCGTGGCCTGAGAATGCCCGCCATGTTCCTGACGGCTCGGGATCAGGTGGAAGATCGCGTGAAAGGCCTGGAACTGGGGGCTGATGATTACCTGGTCAAGCCCTTTTCATTTGCCGAATTGCTGGCCCGCGTGCGCACCATTCTGCGCCGGGGCCGCAGCGCCCAAGAGGTCACAACGCTCAAGGTGGCCGACCTGGAACTCGATTTGCTGCGCCGCCGTGTTTCGCGAGCCGGCCGGCGCGTCGACCTGACGGCCAAAGAGTTTGGTCTGCTCGAATTGCTGATGCGGCGGCATGGCGAGGTCTTGCCTCGATCCTTGATCGCTTCACAGGTGTGGGACATGAATTTCGACAGTGACACCAATGTGATCGAGGTCGCCGTGCGCCGTCTGCGCAGCAAGGTCGATGACGGTCAAGCCGTCAAGCTCATCCAGACCGTGCGCGGCATGGGCTATGTGCTCGAAGTGCCGGAAGACCTGTGAGATGTTGCGTCGTCTTTCACTGACCCATCGCCTGACCGTATTCTTCACCGCCGTCGCGGCGGTGGTGGTGCTGGGCCTGGGCTGGCTTGTCTTCGCGGCCTCCGATCAACACTTTGCGGAACTGGACCAGATCACGCTGCAAGACAAGCGGCAGTTGATTGAGCACCTGCTGGCCCATGCCCAATCGGCGGAAGATGCCCAAGGGCGTCTGAACGAGGCCTTGAATCACCACCATGGGCTGTTGGCGGCCGTGGTGACGCCCGACGGGCAGACCTTGTTCCGATCGGATGGCTTTGTACCCTTGCCCCAGACCCAGTCGTTGGCCACGAGCCACGACACGGCGCCTGTGCTGCAACTGGGCTCGCCTGATGGCCGGGCGTTGCGGGCGCTGCTGTTCAAGGTCAGAGCCCCCTATTCATCGGCCTCCCCTCTGGAGGTCACCATCGAGATGGACACGGCGCACCATGCCCAATTTCTGGCCGATTTGCGCCTGCGCCTCACGCTTTATGCCTTGGCTGCCACGCTGGTCAGCGGCTTGCTGGGCTGGTTGGCGGCCCACCGCGGCCTGGCGCCGCTGCACGCCATGAGGGCGCGTGCCGCAGGGGTCAGCGGGCAGCGATTGAGTGAGCGCATGCCAGTTGACCAAGTGCCCGTGGAAATGGCGGAGCTGGCCGGTGAGTTGAATCGCATGCTCGACAGGTTGCAGAGCGATTTCACGCGTCTGCAGGATTTCTCATCGGATCTGGCGCATGAGCTGCGCACCCCCATCAGCAATTTGCTGACTCAGACCCAGGTCACCCTGTCGATGCCCCGCGATGCGGCCATCTACCGTGACATCCTGGCCTCGAACGCCGAGGAACTGCAGCGCCTGGCCAGAATGGTGTCCGACATGTTGTTTTTGGCCAAGACCGACCGTGGCGTCCATTTGCCTCGCAAAGAGAGTTTCTCAGCCTTGCAGGAGGTACAGGCGCTGTTGGAGTTCTATGAAGCCGTTGCTGAAGAGAAAAGCATCCGCATGAGCGCGCAGGGCCGAGGCGACATCCTGGGCGATCAGCTGATGTTCCGTCGTGCTGTCAGCAATCTGCTCTCCAACGCACTGCGCCACGCCCCTGAAGGTGGCGAGGTTCACGTCGTCATCGAGAGCGCGGGGCCCCACACCGAAGTCACGGTGGAGAACACCGGTGAAGACATTGATCCCCAGACCTTGTCGCGCTTGTTCGATCGATTCTTTCGCGCCGATCCGGCACGGCATCGGTCGGCCTCCGACGGCGCGGGTTTGGGCCTGTCCATCACCAAGGCGATTGCTGAGGCGCATGGGGGCACCGCCGTGGCCAGCTCCATGAACGGGCACACACGCTTCACGCTGACTTTTCCCTGCAGTTCATAGCGTTGGCATCGTTCGTGCCACTGGCCGCCTGATGGCGGCGACCGGGCCGGCACAGGCGCTGCGGCCTCAGATCAATTCCACATGCTGCTGCAGGTGCTCGGCCACACGGCCCAGGGCCATCCGCACGGGGTGAACAGCCCTCTCCAGGGCGCTGTCGCCCAGCCACTCGTCCTCGCGAAAAAAGACCTGACGCACATCGATGCGGGCGCTCCAGGCCCGCGACGGCAGCGCGGTGTCGCCGCTGGTGCGCACGTCAAAGCCGTCTTCCTCGCTGCGCAACAGACACCAGCCCGCCGTCGACCCCATCTGAACGGGGGCGATGAACGAGAAGCCCTGGGGCGGCGCATTCACGGCCTGCAAGCCCTGGCCACTCAACTGCCAGCCCCGACCGGTGTCGTGCGCCTGCAAGCGGTACAGCCCCAAGGGCAGCGGCACCGTGGCGGCACGCTCGCCACTCAACAGGTCAGGCAGCAGGTATTCGCGCAGGGCGCCGTTGGGCGACTGGAGCAGAAACTCGATGGCCATGCGCTGGCCCCAGAACATCAGGGCGGCCGACATCGAGTGCTGGCACACCTCGACCATGCATGCCGCCAACTCATGGGCCTCGCCACCCAGGCCCCCGTAGCGGGTGGGCACGGCGCATCGGAACAGATCGTTGTCTTGCAGATACGTCAGATCGGGTACGGGCGAAGCGCCGGTCGAGGCAGGCAGTCTGCCGGGCGTGTGGCGGGGTGGGGCGATCGTTCTCGTAGGCATGCAGCCGAGTATCGGAACTCTGCCCCGCCGTGAGCAGGATCAGATCCGCCGAAGCGGGGCGGATCAGAGGCCGGTGTGCTCCAGGCGCCCTGGGGGCGCCTGCAGGCTCAAACGCCGTCCAGGCGGATCTGGACGCTGCCGCCCTGGTACAGCGGCGTGACCTTGCTGAAGCCAGCCACGCTCACGCTGCCGAACTGGCCCGAGCGGGCGCCAGCCGTGAGCACGGTCAGCGTGGTGCCGACGGCGGGGGTGTAGCCCGAGAAGCTGATCTTCAGGTCACCGCCCTTGATCACCGCGTTGCCCTGGATGCTCAGCACCCCTTGCGAGGCCGACTTCATCACCAGGCTCAGCGTGCCCGCCGACTGGCTGTAGGCGCCGCCGATGGCCAGCGCTCCGGGCGCGGTGCATTCCAGCGTGCCGCCCTTCACGAACACATCGCCGGTACCGAGCGCCGTGGTCGAGTCCGCACCCAGCGTGCCGGCACTCAGCACAGTGCCGCCGCTGTAGCTGTTGGCTCCGGTCAGGCGCAGGCTGCCGCTGCCCAGCTTGCTGAGCAGGCCCTTGCCAGCGATGTTGTTGCGCCAACTGTCCAGCGCATTGAAGCCGCCCAGGCTGGCATCCAGGGTCACGGCCACATCACCATTGAAGTTGCCGTAGCCGTCGGCCGCGGCAAACAGGTTCAGGCGCCCCCAGCCTTCGCCGTCATTGCCCAGCGGGTACCCGGAATCGAGGGCCGTGCTTTTCAGCACCACGCGGCGCTGGTCGGCCGTCAGGTAGGGCAGGCGGGTTTCCAGCAGCACTTCGGCGCCCTTGGGCACGGTGCTGGTCTGGCTGGCCGCATTGATCTGCCCGAAGCCATAGGTCAGGCGTTGAACGTAGCTGCTGCGGTTGCTGTTGTAGCTGGCAAAGCGGTCGTAGTCGGCACTGCTGCTGTCGCTGGTCTTGGCGGTGTGGGCGTAGGTGTTGAGCGCATTGAAGTCCGTGCTGCCGGTCTTGCTCTGCAGGTAGGCCTGGGCCTGCTTGTAGGCGGCGCCTTTCACGGCGCTGGTGTAGTAGGCCACGTTGGAAAGGTTGTAGGCCACCACGGCGGTGGCGTGCACCCGGCCCCCCATCACGTCCAGCGGCGAATGCATGCCCGCCAGGATCCGGTTTTCACCCATTTCCATGGCACGGCTGATCAGCTCCTGGTAGCGCTGCGGCACCAGGTAGGCCATGGCCAGGGTGTCGCGCCAGGCCTCGGCGGTGTGGCCACTCGGAAAGCCGCCATCGGTGGCCGGTGTGCTGCTCTTGGCCGACTCCAGCGCGGGCACCACCTTCACATCGCTGCTCCAGCGCCAGGGGCGGGCGTACTTGTAGAAGCGCTTGGGGGGTTCGGTGGAGCCATCGGCCAGGCCGTTGATGAAGTCGACCGCCAGGCCCAGGTCGGCATTGGCGCTGGAGCCCACGCCCAGGTTGTTGCCGCCATCGTTCACGGCCGGGCTCACGGCCTGCGTCGGGTCCACCGCGGTGATGGTGGTGGTCTGCTGGGTACCCTGGCGCCACAGGCTGGTCAGGGGGCCCAGGCCGTCGCTCACGCTGTAGCCCTTGTTGCGGCGGTCATCGAGGTAGGCCGCCAGGGCCTGCGCCGTGCTTCGGCTCTGGGTGGCGGTCTTCACATAGCCAATGTTGGCCGTGTGTACGGTGCTGTTCTTGATCGTGCCGTCGGTGCTGTCGCCCGGGATGCCGGTCCAGGTCGACGCGGTGACGGCGGGGCAGCCATTGGCGGCCGCCAGGGTCACACCGGCATCGACGAGCTGGGTGCTGGGTGTCCACAGGTCCAGAAAGCCTTGCAGCACCCGGGCGCCGGCGTTGGTGGCCAGCGTCACGTTGCAAGGGTTGCTGCGGCTGTTGGTGGCACCGGCGTCGACGTAGGCGGTTGCTGTTGGCACCGCAGCGGTGTCTGCAGCCCCGATGCCGGTGGGCTCGGCCGGCAGGGGCAGGTTCAGTTCTGATCCACCTCCGCCACAGGCGACGAGCAAGGTGGTGGTGGACAGGGCAAGGATCAGGGGGCGCAAGGCCCAGTTCGGTTTCAGGCTCATGATCGCCATCCATGTTGAGTTGCAGAAAGCTCGGGATCTTTCCAAGCTTGTGTGTCAACTTGACGGCAGGCCAGGGACATCGGCCTGCTGGACCCGCGCTAGACCACCATGTGCCGCTCGATCCGCTCGCGGCCCAGCTCGCCCAAGGCCCCCTGAAGCACCTGTTCGCCGTGGTCCAGCACGATGACATCGTCCGCACAGGCCGATACGAATTCCAGGTTCTGCTCGACGATGATGAAGCTGGCCCCTGTGCTTTTGCGCTGCCGTATCAAGTGGGCCATGCGGTCGATGTTTTCGGGCTGTACCCCTTCAGTGGGCTCGTCCAGCAGGGCCAGCTTGGGGCGCAGGCCCAGGGTGCGGGTGAAGGCCAGCAGCTTGCGTTCTCCGCCGCTCAAAGAGCCCGAGCGCTGGCTCCGCCGCCGGGCCAGCAAGGGGAATTGCTCGAACAGGTCGGTGTAGCGGTCGGCATCACGGTCGTCGAGGTGCAGCCACAGGTTCTCGGCCACGCTCAGCTCGGCGAACACCACATTGTCCTGCGGCGTGTAGGCCATGCCCAGCGCTACCCGGGTGTGCAGTGCGCTGCCGGTGATGTCGCGACCACCCCAGATCAACTGCCCCTGGGCCAGGGGCAACAGGCCCGCCAAGCCCTTCAGCAGGGTGCTTTTGCCGACCCCGTTGCGCCCCACGATGGCCAGTGCCCGGCCAGCTTGGACCTGGCCCGATACGCCCCTGACGACCAGGGTGTCGCCATAGCCGCAGACGATGTTGGAGAATGTCAGGCTCATTTTCGGCCTCCGGCGTAGATGGCCCGAACCGCCGGGCTGGCCTGGATTTGCGCCAGCGACCCTTGCTCCAGCAGGCGGCCTTGGTGCAGGACATAAACCTCACCGCCCAGTGCGTCAACGGCCGACATGTCGTGTTCGATCAGCAAGGCCGCCGCCCCGATGCGTAGCACCAGCGACTGGATGGCCTGGATCATGTGGTGGGTCTCTGCTGGCGATAGCCCGGCGCAAGGCTCGTCGAGCAACACAAGGCCGGGCTCGGGCAGGAGGGTCATCGCCAACTCCAGGGCCTGCCGATGCCCTTGTGCCAAGTTGCCGGCCGGGTTGTCCAGGCGTTCGCTCAATGCTTGGAATTGGCCCAGGATGTCGGTCAGCAAGGGGGTCTGCCAGCCCAGGGTGGCCAGGCGCAGCAGGTCTGAGCCGCGGGCTCGCCCGGCCCAAAGCGCCAGCCCCAGGTTTTCTCGCACGCTCAGCGCCGGGAAGACAGAGGGCACCTGCATCTTTCGGCCTATGCCCTGGCGGGCCACCCGCCAGGCGGGCTGGCCGCCGATGTCGTGGCCGTTCAGCCTGATGCTGCCGCCCAGCAGCGGCAGTCGCCCTGTGATGAGGTTGAACATCGAGGTCTTGCCCGCGCCATTCGGGCCGATGATGCAGCGTATGCCCGGGCCCTGAAGCCCGAGCGACAAGCCGTCCAGGATGCGCACGCCCGACTGGCCTGTTTGGACCTCGGCCAGGACCAGCGAGGCTGTTGGGGCATAAGGGCGCCGTACGGGCTTGGCCTGCCCGGCATTGGCGCGTCGTGGCGCCTGGCCCCGGCGCATCAAACCGGCCACCCCGTCTGGCAAAAACAGCACGACCCCGATGAACAGCATGGCCACGGCGGCCTCCCAGTACGGGAATTGCTCCCGCAGTTCGGCCGAAGCGTATCCGACGATGGTGGCGCCCAGCAGGGGGCCGAGCGCACTGGCCTTGCCCCCGACAGCCGCCCAGATGACCAGTTCGGTCGACAGCACAAAGCTCATGGCCTGGGGGGTCACGATGCCCTGGTGCGCGGCAAACAGGGCACCCGCCAGCGAGGTCAGCAGGGCCGAACCAGCGAAGGCCAGGGCCTTGATGCGGTCGGTGGCGTAGCCCAGCAGTTGCAGCCGGTCCTCGTTCTGGGCGATGGCCTCCCAGACAACCCCGATGGGGCGTGCCACCAGCAAGGACAGCGCCAGCGTGGACCCCACCGCGCAAGCCGCAATCACCCAGTAAAGCGTCTCGTAGCGCGAGGTGCCCGGAAGCTCCGGAATGTCGGCCATGCCGTTGAAGCCGCCCGTCAGGCCGCTCCATTGCTGAGCCGCCAGAAAGCCCAGCATGGTGAGGGCCAGTGTGATCAGCGAAAAGTAAGGCCCGCTGCGGGTGCTGCGCGCAAACACCACACGTGCGATCAGATAGGCCAGCAGCGCAGGCGCCGCGATGGCCAGCGGCAGCAGCAGGTACCACAGGGCCCCGTTGCTTGCCGCCCGCAGCACCCCGCCACTCAGGTAGGCCCCCAGGCCGAAGAACAGCGCATGCCCCAGCGACAGAAAGCCAAGGCGGCCCCAACACAGCGCCACGCCCTGGGCGGCCATGCCGTAGACCAGGAACAGGGCGATTTGATAGGCGGTGAAGTCATTGCTGGCCCAGGGCAGGCCTGCCAACACGGCTGCGAGAGCAGCCGCCGGTTTAGCGTCGCGAAAAAAGGCCATCGGGTTTCAACCACAAAAAAACATTGGAGAGCATGAGCACGACCGCGTAACCGCTGGTTTGGCCCGCCATGCTGCTGGTGATGGCCTGAGCGCCACCGATGATGCCAACCCCGCCGAACAGGCCTCCCAGCGTGCCCATGCCGCCCACCACCAACACGAAGAATGCATCCAGCAGGTAGTCGACCCCGATCCCTGGCTCAATGCGGATCAGTGGGGCCAGCAGCACGCCAGACAGGCCGGCCAGCACCACGCCGATCACGAACGCTTGGGAGGCCAGGCGCCGGGTCGGGATGCCCAAGGCCTGGGCCAGGATCGGGTTGGCGGTCATCGCTCGCACACGCAGGCCAGCCGCACTTTGCCGATACCAGGCGAACAGACCCGCCATCACGGCCAGCGTGAAGGCGATCAGCGCCAGTCGGTACACGGGGTAGGGCGACCCCAGAACCAGAGTGGGCTGCGTCAACGCCGATTCGACGTTGCGGTAGCCACGGCCGAAGATCGCTTCGACCAGCTTGCGCAGCAGCATGGCCAGCGCCCAGGTGGCCAGCAGCGTGTCGAAGGGCCGAGCGTAAAGCGGTTGGATCAGCCAGCGCTCCACCGCGTAGCCGAGCCCGCCACAAACCACCACGGCCAGCGGCACTGCGGTGATCAATGGCAGCCCCCACTGTTGCACCGCGACTGCGGCGTAAGCGCCCATCATCACGAACTCGCCGTGGGCCATGTTCATCACCCCCAGCAAGCCGAAGACAATGGCCAGGCCCAGCGTGGTGAGGGCCAGCGTGGCCAATTCATAGGCCAGGTTCAAAACATGCAAGACCGTGCCGCTGTCCATGCGTCACACCTTGCAGCTTTGGCCAGCGCCGACCTTGGCAAAGGTCTTGAGCACCCGAAAGCCCTTGTCGGTGACATCGGCCACGTGAATGTCTTGCTCGGCATGGCGGTTTTGCAGCGTCACCGTGCCTCGGGGGCCGCTGTAGGTGTTGCCCTCCGTCATGGCGTCCATCTTGGCAACATCGAGGCTGCCCGCCTTTTTGGCCAGGGCTTCCAGCATCAGGAAGCCTTCGTAGGTGGATTCGGCCAGCCCGTTCAGCGTGGGCGCATTGGCACCCAGGCGCTTGGCATAGGCGGCGGCAAAGGCTTTGGCCGCCGGCGTGTCCAGGTTGGCAAAGTAGCCCGAGCTGGCATACAGGTTACGGGCGTTGCCCAAGCCGATGCCCGCCAGGGTGTTTTCTTCGATCAGGGTGCCCAGGCGCAAGGCCTTGTCGGCCAGGCCAAGGCTGGCGAAGGCCTTGTTGAAGGTGACCGACGAGCCCCCCACCAGCGAGACCAATACCGCATCGGCACCGCTGTCGCGGATGCGGGCCAGGCTGGCGTCAAAGTTGTCCACGGTGAAGGGCAGGTACTCGTCACCCACCACCTTGGCGCCGGTCTTCTCGATGTAGCCCTTGGCGGCTGCGTTGGTGTTGCGGCCCCAGACATAGTCGTTGCCAATCAGGTACCACTTGGTGGGCTTGCGCTCTGTGGCCAGCCAGGGGATGACGCGCTCCAGCTGCTGCTGGGGTGTTTCGCCTGTCACGTAGGTGCCTCGGGCGCATTCGCCGCCTTCATACACCGGCGTGTAGACATAAGGCACCTGTCCTTTGAACAGGCCGACCAGCGCACCGCGCACCGCGCTGTCGTGCATGCCGATGAAGGCTTCGGCCCGCTGGCCTTTCCACAGCTTCAAGGCGGTTTGCGCCGACTCGGCCGGTGCCAGCCCGGCGTCCCCAAAAAGCAGTTCAAGCGGACGCCCGAGAAGGCCCCCACGGGCATTCAACGCGGCCGCCGCCATCTCGGCGCAGGCTTTGGATGAGGGGCCGAACAGGCCGGCCGGCCCGCTTTGCGGAATCAGCACCGCCACCTTCAGGGGGTTGGTCGCGAAGGCCGATGTGGCGATGCCGGCCGCGGTGGCGGCCAAGGTGTGGTGCAGGAATGAACGACGGTCCATGGCGGTTTCCTTTGAGTTCAGGCGGGGATGGGGGTTTGAGGTGCAGGCGGCAGGGCTGCCTGTACGACCTCGGCGATGGCGAGCAACTGCTGGTCGGATCCGATGGGGCCGTCCAGCGCCAGGCCCACGGGCAGCCCGTTGGACAAGCCTGCCGGCAGCGAGATGCCGGGCAGAGAAGCCGTGCTGCCGGGGTCCGTCTGCCGGATGAAGGCGCTGAACGTGGGGATCTGCACACCATTGATGTCGACTGTCTCGTCTTCGCCAATGCGTGCGGCTGTGCGCGCTGTGGTCGGGAAGGCCAAGGCCTGCACCCGGTGGGTTTCGAAGGCCCGGGCGTAGAGGGCCTGCAATTCGGCCCGTGCCGTTAGCGCAGCCTGGTAGGCTGCTGGCGCAATGTCACCGCCGCTCAACAGCGGGCCGACGATTTGGCGCACATCAGGGCTGCCGACCTGGGCGATCAGTTCTTCGAGAGGCACGCCCCGATTTCGCTGTTGCAGATAAGCACGCATGTCGCGCACAAACTCATACAGCACGATGGGGAAGCTGGCCGCAGCACACAGTTCGGTCAGGCACGGCAGTTCGACCTCGACCCATTCAACACCGGCATTGCTCAGTGTGTTCAGGGCGCTTTCGCAGCTCGCTTGGACCCCGGGTTCCAGGTCGCGCCAGAACGGTGCGCGTGGCAGGCCGATGCGAAGGCCCTTCAGGTTTTGCAGATTTTTCAGGCCGATCGGTGTCGGGGTGACCGGCGCGCCGGTCAGAACGGCATCGATCAGAGCGCAATCTGCCACGGTCGCGGCCAGTGGGCCGGCGGTGTCCCGCGTGGTCGAGATCGGGGCAATGCCCCCATTCGCGTAACGCCCCACCGTGGGGCGGAACCCGGTCACCCCGCACAAGGCGGCAGGGATCCGGATCGAACCGCCGGTGTCGGTGCCCAGCGCCGCCGCTACTTGGTGGGCGCCCACGGCGGCGCCCGAGCCACCACTGCTGCCCCCAGGGCTGCGGGTGCGGTCCCAAGGGTTGCGCACAGCGCCTGTGACCGCGTTGTGGCTGGTGATTCCCATGGCCAGCTCATGCATGCCCAGTTTGCCCGCGATGACCGCACCAGCGGCCTTCAGCCGGGTCACGACCTCGGCGTCGGCTTGGGGCGCCTGGCCCGCCAGGGCCGCCGTGCCGGCGCCACAGGGGAAGCCCGTGGCCTCGATGTTGTCTTTCAGGGCCATCGGGATGCCCAGCAGGGGCAGGCGCTCTCCGGCCGCGAGGCGCCGATCGGCTTCACGGGCCGCATCGCGCAGGGCCTGGGGGTTGAAACTCGACCAGGCGTTCAGGTCCTGGCCGGCCGTGGCCCTGGCGATGCAGATATCGACGAGCTCTGCGCTGCTCACCGTCTGGGCATCCAGCTGCCGTCGCTGTTCATGGAGGGGAAGGTCAAATGCGTGCATGGGGTCATCCATCCGTGGTGATGGGCTCCAATTTACGAAGCGGCTTTCCGGTCTTGACCTATAGGAATCGTTAGGGGCCCCCTCCTGTGGATCGGAAAAGCCAGGGTCTGACCGGAGGGCAAAGCTGCACGACCGTCCGTAGCATCAAGCTCCCGCGCATGAACTTTGCTTGGATCCCCGCATGCACCTTTCCACCGTCCAGACCCGCGCGCTCGCCGACCTCATGAAGCTGATCGCCGATGCGACCGATGCTGATGAGCTTCGTGAACGCATGGCGCTGCCCATGCTGGATCTGCTGGGGGCCGACACCTACGTGTCGATGGTCTGGGATGGCGGGCGCCAGCGCTTCGAGCGCGTGACGGCACTCAATATGTCCGAGGACAACCTGCGCTCCTGGGATGCGCACTTCCGGTTCGTCGACCCTCTTACCTTCCCCATGATGCAGCGCCGCAAGCCGACGGTCGCCACCCAGGTCATGTGCCAGACCGATCTGTCCCGCACCGAGTTCTTCAATGATTTTTTGCTGCGCGACCGGATGTATTGGGGGGTCAATGCCTACTTTTACGATCAGGACCAATGCGTGGGCGATGTGCGCATCTGGCGTCACCGTGAGCGCGGCAACTTCGACACCAGCGAGCTGAGCATCCTGCGCATGGTGGAGCCCGCCATCACCGCGGCCCTGAGTCGCCTGGGCCTCAAAGACCAGTCCTTGGCGCCAGACGACGGCGAATGCGCCGAGGCCACGCTGCAGCGCGAGGGGCGCTTGAGCCGGCGTGAAGCCCAGGTGGCCTGGCTCGTCAGTTGCGGGTGCCCAGACAAGGAGATCCAGCACCGGCTCGGGCTGGAGTATCCGACCGTCCGCTTCCATCTGGGCAATGCCTTCAAGAAACTGCGGGTCGCCAACCGCACGGCCCTGGTGGGCCGGGTGCGCTCGCTGCTGGCGCATCAGCCAGTGGGGGCTGCTGCCATTGAGGGCTTGGCTGAGCCGGTGGCCAGCGTGGGACCAGGGGTGCGTTTGGGCGCTCAGGCTGCTGGCGTTACCAACCCAATTCCAGCGCCAACAACTCATCCACTGTCTGGCGGCGTCTGATCAGGCGGGGCTCTGCGCCATTGACAAGCACTTCGGCAATCAGCGGGCGGGTGTTGTAGTTGGATGACATGGATGCGCCATAGGCCCCGGTGTCGTGTATCACCAGCAGGTCACCCACCTCCGCCGCCGGCAGGTCACGAGGCAATACGGCGCCGCCATCGCCCTGGGTGAACACGTCGCCCGACTCGCACAGCGGGCCCGCCACCACCGTGGGCTGGCTGGGGCCCTGGCTGCCATCTCGGCGCAGCACGCTGATGGCATGGAAACTGCCATACATGGAGGGGCGCATCAGTTCGTTGAGCCCCATATCCACCAGCACAAAGTGATTGTTGCCCGCCTTCTTGGTGGCACACACTTCACCCAGCAGCACGCCTGATTCGGCCACCAGGAAGCGGCCGGGCTCAATTTCCAGCCCCAGCGCATGGCCGACGAGGGTCTCGGCGTGCTGACGCGCCCTGTCCCACATGCCGTAGTAATGCTGCGTGTCGATCACGGGATCGCCTTCGCGATAGGGGACGGACAGCCCACCGCCGGCCGAGATCGCACGCAGGTCATGCCCTTGGGCGTGCACCTGTCGCACCAAGTCCACCATGACGTCACATACCTTGGACAGGTGGCTGTAGTCCACGCCCGAGCCAATGTGCATGTGCAGACCCGCCAGCGTCAGACCCTGCTCACGAATGGTTTGCAGTGCCAATGTCACATCGGTGTGCCAGATGCCGTGCTTGCTGTGCTCGCCGCCTGTGTTGGTCTTGTTGCTGTGACCATGGCCAAAGCCGGGGTTGATGCGCAGCCATACCGTGTGCCCTTTGGACCGACGGCCCAACTGGTGCAGCATATCGATGGAGCCCGTGTTGACGGGAATGCCGTGCTCCACCACGCAGTCGAGTGTGGCGGCATCGAACAAGTCAGCAGTGAACACGATCTCTGACCGCTCATCGCCTGCCTGGAACCCCGCAGCCAGGGCCCGCAGAATTTCGCCGCGTGAAACCGCGTCGACCTTGACGCCTTGCTCGCGCATCAACTTCAGGATGTGGATATTGGAGCAGGCCTTTTGGGCGTACCGCACCGTGTCGAAGTTGGAAAGCTGGGCAATGCGCTGGCCGATGGTGGCGGCGTCGTACACCCAAAGCGGTGTACCGAACTGCTCGGTCAGTGACCACAACTGGGCGGGGTTAAAGAGAGTGGACATGTGGGGCTTCAAAAGGATGAGAAACACAAATAGGACGCCAAGGCGAGACACCGCTGGAATCCTGCCGAAACGGGGATATTCAGTCCAATGGAAATTTGTCCATTAATCATTCATTCTTGATATGCTTTTGACATGATCCAGCCCTCCATCAGGGACCCGCAAAGCACCCGCAGCGCCCTCATCACCCACCGGCACATCGAAGTCTTTCGCGCGGTGATGACTGCCGGCAGCGTGACCCATGCTGCCGCTTTGCTCAGCAGCTCTCAGCCCACTGTCAGCCGCGAATTGGCACGACTTGAGCACCTGCTGGCCTACCCACTGTTTGAACGCTCGCAGGGCCGCCTGCGCCCCAATGCCCGCGCTCTGGCGCTGTGGGACGAAGTGCAAATCTCATGGCGGGGGCTGGAGCGTGTCGTTGAGCGGGCCGTGGCCCTGGGGCAATCGCAGGAGGCACAGCTTTCGGTGCTGTGCCTGCCGGCCCTCGCCCATGCTTTGTTACCTGGCGCCATGGCCCGGCTGCTTCAGGCGCAGCCCCGTCTGCGTGTGTCCATCACCCCGCAAGAGTCACCGTTGCTGGAGGAATGGATGAGCGCCCAGCGCTTTGACCTGGGCCTGAGCGAGCAGCCCGGTACACCTGTGGGTGTGCAGGCCCTTCCGCTGCTGACACTGGATGAAGTGGCTGTGTTGCCAGCCGGGCATCCCCTGACTGCGCATGCGGTACTGCGTTTGCAGGACTTTGCAGGCCAGCAGTTCATCAGTCTGGCTGCCGATGACCCTTACGGCTGTCAAATAGACCAGCTTTTTTCCGAGGAGGGCGTGGTGCGCCAATTGCACCTGCAAACCCACAGTGCAGTGGCTGTGTGCGCCATGGTGCAGCAAGGTCTGGGGCTGGCCATCGTCAATCCCTTTACCGCCCTGGCCATGGCGGGGTCGGGGCTTGTGTTGCGCAGGCTGGCATTCTCCATCCCATTCAGCATCACCCTGTTGCGCCCTTTGTACCGGCCGGCCATGTCAGAAACGCAGGCCCTGGTGCAGTGCCTGCAGGCGCAGGCTCAGGAGGTGACCGCCGCGCTGCACCGATTGCTTGAGCCGTCATTCGCTGTTCCCCGCTGATCCCGCCTGAAAAGAATCCGCTGCCCAGTCTGTCTGGGTCAGTTGCGGCGCCATTGTTCCGTCTAAGCAACAAAGAGGCGCTCAAAAGGCTATTCCATAAAACTATTAGCAACAATAAAGTCTAGCCTTCGATTCAACCCCTCTAACACCGAAAGGCTCACCATGACATCCAGCTCTGTTCAGATCACCCCGGTCACCCAATCGCGCAGCGTCGAGCAACT
Organism: Curvibacter sp. GW821-FHT01G03; assembly: GCF_059422285.1. Lineage (NCBI taxonomy): Bacteria > Pseudomonadati > Pseudomonadota > Betaproteobacteria > Burkholderiales > Comamonadaceae > Curvibacter > Curvibacter sp. GW821-FHT01G03. Next base: position 185,319 of record NZ_JBWKWP010000008.1, on the reverse strand, counting down.
GGTGCGCGGCCAGGCCACCTCGGATGGCGCGGGCGTCAAGCTCAGCCGCGTGCTGACGCAGCCCTTGCAGCATCGGCTCGACCCCTTCCTGATGCTCGATGCCTTTGGCAGCGACAACCCCAACGACTACATTGCCGGCTTTCCCGACCACCCGCACCGCGGCTTCGAGACCATCACCTACATGATTGCCGGCCGCATGCTGCACCGCGACAGCGCCGGTCATGAGGGCCTGCTGCAAAACGGCGGCGTGCAGTGGATGACGGCCGGCAAGGGCGTGATCCATTCCGAGATCCCGCAACAGGAGGAGGGCGTGATGGAGGGCTTTCAGCTCTGGCTCAATCTGCACAGCAGCGAAAAAATGAACACCCCCTGGTACCGCGACTTCCAGGCCGCCGACCTGCCGCATTTCGTGACGCCCGCCGGCGTGGCGGTGACGGTGATCGCTGGCAGCAGCCACGGTGTGCAGGGCGCAGTGCAGCGCCCCATCACCCAGCCGCTGTACCTGGATCTGCACCTGCCCCAGGGCGCACGCTTCGATCAGGTGCTGCCACCGCAGCACAATGCCTTCGTGTACGTGTACCGGGGCGAGGTGTCGGTGGGCGGTCAGGCCGTGCCGCTGCAGCGCATGGCCATCCTGCGCAATGAGGCGCAGGCCGACGGTGTGGTCATCGAGGCCACGGCCGATGCCCGTGTGCTGCTGATCGCAGGCCAGCCCTTGAAGGAGCCCATCGTGCAGTACGGCCCCTTCGTGATGAACACCAAGGAAGAGATCTACCAGGCCCTGAACGATTTCCGCGATGGGCGCCTGGGCGAAGAAGCCGCCTGAGGCTGCGCCGCAGCCCTGATTTTCTGGATTGAACGGAGACTGACCATGACCATCGAAGCCACCCTGCAGCGCGCCAACGGCGCGCTCACCACTCTGAGCAACGGCCGCCATGTCTGGAACTCGGACATCGACAAGACCCTGGGCTCGCAGGATCGGGCCCCCGATCCGCACGACCTGCTTGATTCGGCCCTGGCCGCCTGCACCACCTTGACGCTGGAGCTTTACATTCGCCGCCGTCAGCTGGCCGTCACGGCCTTGCGGGTCACGGTGGATCATGTGGAAGACAAGGCTGCCGACGGTCGTGTGCGCTACCAGCTGCAGCGTCGCATCGCCATCGAGGGCACACTGACCGATGCCGAGCGACAGCGCCTGCTCGAGATCGCCGACAAATGCCCCATCCACCGCCTGCTCAGCGGCGAGATCCACATCGAATCGGCGCTCGAAGCCACACCGGGCTGAGGCCCGCGACACACCCGCCGCAGTGCCCATGGAATCCCTCAACCCCAACGATCTGCTGATCTACGCCCGTGTGGCCGAGGCGGGCAGCTTCAGCAAGGCGGCCGAGCGCCTGGGCCTGCCCAAATCCTCGGTGTCGCGCCGCGTCGCGCACCTGGAGGAGCAGTTGGGCGAGCGCCTGATGTCACGCTCGACCCGCCGCTCCACCTTCACCGAGTTCGGCCTGCAACTGCTGGAACATGCGCGCCAGGTGGCGGCAGAAGTCGATGCCGTCACCGCCCTCAGCGAACACCGTCAGCTGCAACCCACGGGGCGCCTGCGCGTCTCCATGCCGCCCGAAGTGGCCACCTTGATGCTGCGCGACATGCTGGCCGCCTTTGTGGCCCTGCACCCGGCGGTGACGCTGGAGCTGGACCTGTCACCACGCCGGGTCGACCTGGTGGGCGAAGGCTTTGACCTGGCCCTGCGCTTTGGCGAACTGCAGGACGATGCCTCGCTCACCGCGCGACGGCTGGCCACGCTGTCCATCGGTCTGTACGCCGCACCGGCCTACCTGGCCGAGCATGGTGATCCGCAATCCCCCGAAGACCTGGCGCAGCACAAGAGCGTGCTGCTGCTCAAGCGCAACCTGGAGCCTGCCCGCTGGACGCTGCTGCACGGCGACACCCGCTGGGAGGGCGCCCCCCCAAGCAGCTTTGTCGCCAATGCCCCTGGCCTGTTGCTGGAGATGGCCGTGGGCGGCTGTGGCATTGTGGCGGTGCCCGATGCCATGGCCCAGGCCCGTGTGCGCAGCGGTGAATTGCGCCGTGTGCTGAGCGCCTGGTGCCTGCCCCCCGAGCCGGCCTGGGCGGTGTTTCTGGGCCGGCGCCTGATGCCCAGCAAGACCCGGGCTTTCATCGAGATGCTGCAGGCGGCGTTACAGCGAGATTGAGCTGCAGGGGTGGACTGGATCACCGTGAGTCGCCGTACTCAGTCATCCAGCGCCGGCTGCGCTGCGCCCCTGGTTTTGACAATGCTCCAAACCGAAGCCCCCATCAAGGCCATGCCTGCGAGCTGCGTGGGGCTCAAGCGGGTGCCATACAGGCCCCAATCGAAGAGCACGGCCGCCAAGGGGTAGACAAACTGCAGCACGGCAATGCGACCCAGCGGGAGCCTGGCCATGCCTGCAAAAAGCACCACGTAGGCCAGGCCCGTGTGCAACACGCCCAGGCCCGCCAGCCAGGCCCAGGTGCCGGGTTGTTGGGGCAAGCCAAAAACCCAGGGTGCCCAGACCAGTACCAGGCTGCCCACCGCGCACTGCCAGAAGGCCAGCGTCAAAGGCGCGATGCCCTGCTGGGTCTTGGCCAGCAGGGTCACGGCGGCATAGCTCAGCGAGCCTCCCAGGCACAGCAGCAGCCCGAGGGCATAGCCGCTGCGGGCTGTGTGGGAGATGGCCAGGTCATCCAGCAAACCGGTGGTAAGGGCCAAACCGCACAGGGTCACCGGCGTCGCCATCCACTGGCCCCAGGACACCCGCTCGCGCAGAAACAACGCGCCAAACACGATGACCCAGATGGGCTGAATGTGAAACACCACAGTGGCCACTGCCATGGAAGTGCGTGGAATGGCGGCAAAGAAAAGGGCCCAGTTCAGCACCATCAGGCAGCCCATGACACAGACCACGCCCAGGCGCCTGCCCTGTAGGTGAAGGCCCTTCAGATTCCCTGTGGCTGCGCACCACAAGAACAGGGCCAGCGCACCCATCGCGCAGCGAAACCAGACGGTCACCAGCGGGTGTTGAGCCGCCTCTTGCACAAACACGCCGAGGGTGCCCAGCAAGAGGCCACCGGCCACCATGAGCCCCAGGCCGCGCTGCTCGCCGGTGGTGCGTGATGTGGATGTTGAGGCGGTGGTGAGGGCGGTCTTGCTGTGCATGGGGCGATGTTCCCGGGGCGCAAGAATTCAGTAAAGCGCATAGTTCTGACAGCTACCATGCGTTTATCGAATGAATGGCTGTCGCGATGAAACACCCGGATCTTCAAATCGATTGGTTGCGCGCCTTTGTGGCGGTGGTGGATGCCGGCTCCTTGTCGGCGGCAGCCCCCTTGCTGCACCGCTCGCAGTCGGCGGTGAGCATGCAGATCAAGAAGCTGGAGGGCGCCTTGGGCAAAGCTGTGCTGGTGCGCAGCCCGCGCCACATGGACATCACGGCGGCCGGAGCCGAGTTGCTGTCCTATGCGCGCCGCATGCTGGAGTTGCAGGCCCAGACCCAGGCCGTGATGTTCGGCCCCGAGTTGGAAGGCCGCATTCGCCTGGGGGTGCCCGATGACTATGCGGCCACCTACCTGACGCCGGTGCTGCGCAGTTTTGCGGCTCGTCACCAGGGGGTGGAGATTGAGTTGACCTGCGAGCAGTCGACCTCGCTCATCCCCAAGGTGCTGCGTGGCGACCTGGACCTGGCCCTGGTCTCCCGTGACAAGCCCCAGCGCGGCAGGCTCCTGTTCCATGAGCCTTTGGTGTGGGTCGGTGCCCCCCAGTTTGAAGTCTGGCGCAAGAACCCCATGCCGATTGCCGTCTACGAATCAGGCAGCCTGGCCAGAATCGAAGCCATGTCCGCCTTGGCCGCCAGGCGCCGCGCCTATCGGGTGGTCTATCACAGCTCCAGCCTGGCCGGCCAGGTGGCCGCCGTGGAGAGCGGGCTGGCGGTGGCGGTATTGACGCGCTGCAGCGTGCCAGCCAGCTTGCAGCCGCTCCAGGGCCTGCCCAAGGGGTTTGAGCTGCCCGCCCTGGGCGGCATGGAGGTGGCGGTGTTCCGCAGCAAAAGCTCACAACGTTCGAGTGCCGTCGACGCGATGTACGAGCAATTTGTCAGCACCTTGGCCAGGTAGCCCTGGGGGCAGTGAGGTCGTTCCCGATGCCATGGCCCAGGCCCCTGTGCGCAGCGCGCATGTGCGACGTGTGCTGAGCGCCTGATACCCAGCAAGACGCGCGCTTTCATTGATGTGCTGTAGGCAGCGCTGAAGATCGATGGAGGCTGGGGTGTCCGTTGGGCCTGCTGCAACCCAAGTTCGATGGGCTCGGATGATCCTCAATGGTTTTGACGGAATGGATTCATAAATCTAAAATATTGGGTGTTAGGTCTATTAACTAGACTTAACACATAAAAAAATGGATTTAATCTACCGTCGCCCCGACGAGATCGTGAGCCAGCTCTGCACCCGTCTGCGGCAAGAGCGCCTGGCTCAGCAGATGACGCAGGCCGAGGTGGCGGCGCGTGCCGGTGTTGGCGTGAACACCCTGTCCAACCTCGAATCGGGTCGCAACACGAGCTTTGAGAGCGTGGTTCGCGTTGCCATGGTGCTGGGGCGGTCGGCAGAGCTGGAGGCCCTGTTCCAGCCCCGTTTGGACAGCCTGGACGACATGTTGCGTTACGAGGCCGGCGCCCAACGCCGCCGTGTCAAGCGAAAGGCGAGCCGTGCCTGAGCATATCGATGTGTTCTACAACGGATGGGGCGAGCATTGGCGCTGGGGCCGGCTGGTCTCTACGGATGTGATCACCGGCCGCCCCCTGGTGGCCTTTGAGTACAGCGATGAGGCGCTGGCCCGGGGGCTTGAGCTGTCGGCTTTGCGTTTGCCGCTCATGGGCCCGCGCTTTCGAAAAGACCTCCCGGCCCACCAAGCCGGCTTGCCCGGCCCCGTCTATGACGCCTTGCCCGATGGTTGGGGCATGCTTCTGATGGACCGCTGGTTCAAACGGCAGGGGCTGCCAGCAGCCCGGGTCGGCCCGCTGGCGCGTCTGGCCTATGTCGGCGCGAGCGCCATGGGCGCCATGAGCTTTGTGCCTGCGGCGCCAGAGGCCCAGGGCTCGCAAGAGACCCCGGTCCTGGCTCACCTGGCCACGCAGGTCCAGCAAGTGTTGCGAGGCGAGGGCGGGGCCTTTCTGCAAAGCTTGCTGCGGATGGGTGGCTCGCCTCAGGGCGCCCGACCCAAGGCCATGCTGTACCGCGACCCTGGGTCCGGTGGGTTCAGCACGGTCGATGCGCCGGGTCTGGATGCCTGGCTGATCAAGTTTCCGGGGCGGCATGAGCCCGCTGAGGTGTGTGCGGTAGAGGCCATCTACGCCCAGTGCCTGCGAGCCTGCGGCATCGAAACGCCCGAGACGGCCTATTTCGAACTGCCCAACGGCCAGGCCGCCTTTGGCTCGCGACGCTTCGATCGGCAGGCAGGCCAGCGCATCCCCCAGCAGAGCCTCGCCGCCTTCACCGGGGCCGACTTCCGCATCCCCGGCGCGCTCGACAGCGTCAACTTTTTGCGGGCCACCCAGTTGTGCACCAACGACATGCGGGAGAAAGCCCGGGCTTTCGAGCGGGTCGTCTTCAACGTGGTGTTCAACAACCGCGACGACCACCCCAAGAACTTCGCCTACCTGATGCAGCCCACAGGTCAATGGCAGTTGGCGCCGGCCTACGATGTCACCTTCTGCGAAGGCCCGGGGGGGTACCACCAGATGGATGTGATGGGCGAGGCTCTGGAAGTGGGCCGCAGCCACCTGCTGCAACTGGGGCTCAGAGAGGCTGAACTCTCCGCCCAGGCGGTTGCCGCTGTCCTGGGGCGGGTCTGCAGCGTGGCCAGCACCTTCACCACCACGGCGCACAGCCAACTCGCCGGGCAAATCACCCCCGACACCCTGCGCCTGATCCAGGGCCGCATCGACGACAACATCCGGCGTGTAATGGCCTGACGGCCCGTTTTGTTGCCCCTTGGTTCTTGGGCCTGGACCGCAGCGAGGCGGTTGCCAGCCCCGCCAACTTCAGCGTCAGGCCTGGGCCAGACCTGTCTTGGTCAGACTTGTCGGCCGGGTGCTGACCACCAGCCGCACCGCCAAGGCCCCCAGCGCGGCCACCGTGGCCAGGCCCACCACCCCCAGCCAACCCCATTGGGCCAGGGCCAGGCTGCCGAGCCAGGCGCCGGTGGCCATGCCGATGAACATGCCCACGAACAGCAGGGCGTTGAGCCGGCTGCGAGCGGCCGGCTCCAGCCCGTAGACCAGGGTCTGGTGGGCCACCAGGGTGGCTTGCACGCCAAAGTCGAAGGCCACCGCGCTCACCACGATCAGCACCAACTGGCCCTGGGGTGGCAGCCAGGCGGCGCCCGCCATGCTGGCAAAGGCGAGGGCGCTCAGGCCGGCGCCCAGGCGGGTCACCAGTTCGGGGCCTCGGCGGTCCGAGATGCGTCCGGCCAAGGGCGCGGCCAGCGCGCCCGCCACGCCTGCCAGGCCGAAGGCACCGGCGGCTCCGCTGCCCAGGTGGAAGGGCTCGGCGTGCAGCATCACCGCCAGGGTCGACCAGAAGGCGCTGAAGCCCACGGCCAGCAGGCCCTGGGCCAGCGCGGCATGGCGCAGCCCTGGGTAGCGCTGCCACAGCTGGCCCATCGAACCGATCAGGGCGGTGTACGAGACCCGGGTGGTGGGGGCGAAGTCGGGCAACCCGCGCCACAGGGCCAGGGCCAGGATCGCCACCGAGCCTGCGGCCGCGCCATACACCGCACGCCAGCCCAGTTGCTCGGCCACCAGGCCGCTCACCACCCGCGACAGCAGAATGCCCAGCAGCAGCCCGGTCATCACCGAGCCCACCGCCTTGCCCCGGCTGGACTCGGGCGCCAGGATGGCCGCTGCGGGCACGATGTCCTGCGCCACCGTGGCCGACAGGCCGATCAGCAGGCTGGCCAGCAACAGCCAGGGGACTGACGGGGCGAAGGCACTCAGCAGCAAGGCCGCCGTCAGAGCCAAGGCCTTGGCCAGGATCAAGCGGCGCCGGTTCAATCGGTCACCCAGGGGGGCCAGCAGCAGGATGCCCAGGGCATAGCCCAGTTGCGTCAGGGTGGGCACCAGGCCGATGTGGCTGGCGCTGGCCTGCAGGTCGGCGCCCAGCACGCCCAGGATGGGCTGGCTGTAATACAGCGAGGCCACGCTGAAGCCCGCGCCAGCGGCCAGCAAGACCAGGTGCTTCTGACGCCATTCGGGGAGGGGGGCTGCTGGGGGTTTTGGTTCATGCGCAACGGGTATGGAATCCATGGATTTCTCCGGTGAAGATCGATGCCTTGAACTGTAATGACGCCGAATCAGCCCGTGTAGTGCCCTGATTTGAACAATTGATATACGCTTGGCGCATGAAAACCACTCCGCCCGCCAGCCGCCAGGTCGATCGCATCGAGCTCTTCGACACCTTTGTCCGCATCGTCGAGGCGGGCAGTCTGTCAGCGGCGGCCAGCCAGATGGGCAGCACCCAGCCCACCATCAGCCGCCGCCTCACGGCGCTGGAGCAGCAGCTGGGGCTCAAGCTTTTGCAGCGCAGCACCCATGCCATGAAGCTCACCGAGGATGGTGAGCGCTGCCTGACGCTGGCGCGGGGGCTGCTGGAGACCTGGCAGTCGATGGACGAGGGGCTGCGCGGCCAGGCGGCCCAGCCCCAGGGCACTTTGCGCGTATTGGCCCCGCACGCCTTTGGCCAGCAGCAGTTGATCGGCCCCGTGGCTGACTACCTGGCGCGCTACCCCGGGGTCTCGCTGGAGTGGCTGTTGAACGACCGCCTGCCCGATTTCATTGCCGAGGGGGTGGATTGCGCCATCCGTGTGGGCACGGTCGAAGACCCTTCGCTGGTGGCACTCAAACTGGGTGAGGTGCGGCGGGTGGTGGTGGCCGCACCGCAATGGGTGGATGCGGCCAGGCCACCCGCCCACCCCCGCGACCTCGCGGCCTTGCCCTGGATGGCAGTGCGTACCTTCTATCAGAACGAAGTGGTTTTGAACCAGCGCGCCACAGCCGAGTCGTTCAGCTTCGCCATCCGCCCCCGCTTCAGCACCGACAGCCTGTACGCCCTGCGCAATGCCGCCCTGCGTGGTTTGGGCCTGGGCATCTTCTCGCATTGGCTGGTGGACGAAGACATCGCCGCAGGCCGCCTGCGGCACCTTTTGCCCGGTTGGGAGGCGCCCTCCCTGCCGGTGTACCTGGTCTACCCCTACAGCCGGCTGATCCCTGCGCGCCTGAGCCGCTTCATCGAATTGATCCGCCAGGCGGCCCCTTCGGCCATCGACGTTTGAGGGCGCCGCCGTGCTGTTGTGCACCGCATCGGTGCTCTGCCGGCCTGATCTGGTGCGGTGAGGCCCATCGTGCAGCGCCAAGCCGATCCGAGGGGCATTTTTTGGCAGGCACGGAAGCTGCTTGTATGAGGCCGTGGCCGGCAGCATCGACGCTTCACCGGCCCCTTCTGCACCGCTAACGACGGCGGACACGCGTCGCACACAGCGCCGGGCCTGGGCCCGCTCGCTGCCTGTACCGACGCGGCATCAACCCCTTTGATTTTTTCATCCATGGCAGGTACGGCACTTGAGGCCCGGCCCGCCGGTGCGCCGCGCTGCGCACTTCATTCAGGAGCACGCAACATGAAAATCATCGTCGTCGGACATGGCATGGTGGGCCACAAATTCCTCGAGAGCCTGGCCGAAGCCGGCCTGCAGGGGGCCCAGGTCACGGTGCTGTGCGAAGAGCCACGCCCGGCCTACGACCGGGTGCACCTGTCGGCGTTCTTTGCCGGCAAGTCGGCCCAGGACCTGTCGCTGGTCGAGCCCGGGTTTTTCGAGCGCACCGGCTTCAGCCTGCGCCTGGCGGCCCGGGCCGCGCAGATTGATCGCGATGCCCATACCGTCACCCTGGTCGATGGCCAGGTGCTGGTGTATGACAAGCTGGTGCTGGCCACCGGCTCCAGCCCCTTCGTGCCGCCGGTGCCGGGCCATGATCGGGCCGACTGCTTTGTGTACCGCACCATCGAAGACCTGGAGGCCATGACCGAGTGCGGTGCCCGGGCCCAGAGCGGTGTGGTGGTGGGCGGCGGCCTGCTGGGCCTGGAATGCGCCAAGGCCTTGCGCGACCTGGGCCTGCAGACCCATGTGGTCGAATTTGCACCGCGCCTGATGGCTGTGCAGGTCGACGAGGGTGGCGGCCGCGTGCTGCGCCACAAGATCGAGGACCTGGGCCTGCAGGTGCACACCCAGAAGAACACGCTGCAGATCATCGACGGCGAGACGGCGCGCCACCGCATGGTGTTTGCCGATGGCAGCCACCTGGAGACCGACATGATCGTCTTCTCGGCCGGCATCCGCCCAAGGGACGAACTGGCCCGCACCAGCGGCCTCGCCCTGGGCCCGCGCGGCGGCGTCGAGATCGACAGCGAGTGCCGCACCAGCGACCTGGACATCTACGCCATCGGCGAATGCGCCGCCTGGAACGGCCAGACCTTCGGCTTGGTGGCCCCGGGCTACGACATGGCCCGCGTGGCCGCCCGGCATCTGGCCGGGCAGGACGACGTGGCCTTTGTCGGGGCCGACATGAGCACCAAGCTCAAACTCATGGGGGTGGACGTGGCCAGCATTGGCGACGCACACGGCAAGACCCCGGGCAGCCGCAGCTTCCAGTACTGCGACGAGATCGCCCAGGTCTACAAGAAGATCGTGATCAGCGCGGACGGCAAGCGCCTGCTGGGGGCGGTGCTGGTGGGCAATGCCGACGAGTACGGCACCTTGCTGCAAATGGCCTTGAACGGCATCGAACTGCCCAAGAGCCCCGAGTTTCTGATCCTGCCCAGCAGCGAAGGCCAGGCCAAACCCGGCCTGGGCCCGGACGCCTTGCCGGCCAGCGCCCAGATCTGCTCGTGCAACAGCGTCACCAAGGCCCAGATCTGTGATGCCGTGGCCGGCGGCGTGACCAGCATCGGCGAGCTCAAGGCCTGCACCAAGGCTGGCGCCACCTGCGGCGGCTGCGTGCCCCTGGCCACCCAGGTCATGAAGCTGGAGATGAAGAAGCAGGGCCTGGCCGTGAACAACCACCTGTGCGAGCACTTTGCCTACTCGCGCCAGGAGCTGTACCACCTGATCCGGGTGGGCAAGATCCGCAGCTTTGACGAGCTGCTGGCCGCCCATGGCAAAGGCCTGGGCTGCGACATCTGCAAGCCCGCGGCGGCCAACATGCTGGCCTCGTGCTGGAACGAGTTCGTGCTCAAGAAGGACCTGGCCAGCCTGCAGGACAGCAACGATTACTACCTGGGCAACATCCAGAAAGACGGCAGCTACTCGGTGGTGCCCCGCATGCCGGCCGGTGAGGTCACGCCGGACGGCCTGATCGCCGTGGGCCAGGTGGCGAAGAAGTACGGCCTCTACACCAAGATCACCGGCGGCCAGCGGGTGGACCTCTTCGGCGCCCGTGTCGAGCAACTGCCCGCGATCTGGGAAGAGCTGATCGCCGCAGGCTTCGAGTCGGGGCATGCCTACGGCAAGTCCCTGCGCACCGTGAAAAGCTGTGTCGGCTCCACCTGGTGTCGCTACGGCGTGGGCGACAGCGTGGGCCTGGCCGTGCTGCTGGAAAACCGCTACAAGGGCCTGCGTTCACCGCACAAGATCAAGTTCGGTGTGTCGGGCTGCACCCGCGAATGCGCCGAGGCCCAGGGCAAGGACGTGGGCATCATCGCCACCGACAAGGGATGGAACCTGTACGTGTGCGGCAACGGCGGCATGAAACCGCGTCACGCCGAACTGCTGGCCTCTGACCTGAGCCAGGACGAGCTGATCCGCACCATCGACCGGTTCCTGATGTTCTACGTGCGCACCGCCGACCGCCTGCAGCGCACCAGCACTTGGCGCGAAAGCCTGGAAGGCGGACTGGCCTACCTGAAGGATGTGCTGTTGCAGGACAGCCTGGGCCTGGGCGCCGAGCTCGAAGCCCAGATGCAGCAGGTGGTCGACACCTACGCCTGCGAATGGAAGGCGGCCGTCAGCGACCCGGTCACGCGTCAGCGCTTCCGGTCTTTCGTGAACAGCGAGCAGCCCGACGAGCACATCGTGTTCGTCGAAGAGCGAGGCCAGATCCGGCCTGCCCGCCCCGAAGAGCGCGCTGGCACGCCAGCCTGAACCCATCGCACCCATTCCAGGCACGACACCCACCCAACCGGAGAACTTCAGCCATGAACACCGAAACCCTGAACTGGACCGCCGTCTGCGCGGTGAACGACATCCTGCCCAACACCGGCGTGTGCGCCCGCCTGGGGCAGCGCCACGTGGCCATTTTCCGCGTTGGCCACAGCGAGTTGTATGCGATCGACAACGTCGACCCCGTGTCACGCGCCAGCGTGATGTCGCGTGGTCTGGTGGGCAGCCTGGGTGAACGCACCGTGGTGGCCTCGCCCTTGTACAAGCAACATTTCGACCTGCGCAATGGCGAGTGCCTGGAAGACCCGGTCTTGTCGGTGCGCGCCTATGCCGTGCGTCTGGACCAGGACCAGGTGCTCCTGGCCGCGGCCTGAACGGCGGGTCGGCACGTGGCCCCTCCCATGCTGACGAAAGCCGCGATGGAGCCTGCCGAGCCCGCTGTTTTGGCAACACAATATGGCTCCATGCACCAGTCTGTTTCTCACCTCGTCCTGCGCGCCAAGCAACTTGAGATCGAGGCCTTGCGTCACCTGGAGTCCCGTGTCCAGCTGGCGGGCGTGGTCGGTCAGCTGATCGACGCCCTGCAGCGCGAGCGCGGGGCCAGCAGCGTGTTCCTGGCTTCGGAAGGGGCGCGCTTTGGCGCCGAGCGTGAGGCCGCCTGTGCTGCCAGCCAACCCCTGGAGGCTTTGCTGCGGGCCCAGGTCGAGGCCCAGATGGCGCCTGAGCAGGGGGCCTCGGCACGCTTGCTGTCCTTGATGGCCTGGGCCCTGCTCGACCTGGAGGCCCTGGCCGCGCTGCGCCATCAGATCGCGTGTCGGGCCTTCAGTGCCAGCGACGCCGTGGGCGCCTACAGCCGCCTGATTGCAGGTCTGTTGGAGCTGGTGTTCTACATGGCCGATGCGGCCCCTTATCCTGAGGTGTCGCGCTTGCTGGTGGCTTTCGTGCACCTGGTGCAGGGCAAGGAGACTGCCGGCCAGGAGCGCGCCGTGGGGGCACAGCTGTTCGCCTCGGGCCTGTGCCGTGACGACCAGCAGCAGCGCATCGTGCACCTGATTGATGCGCAGGAACGCAGCCTGCGCCTGTTTGAAGAGTTTGCCGAGCCCGAGTTGCGCCAGCGTTGGCAGCAACTGCAGCTCAGCCCCAATGTGGCGATGCTGGAGCGCTTGCGCCGGACCCTGTGCATGGCCCGCGACGGTGCGGCCCTCGAGCCCCCCCTCAGCGAAACCTGGTTTGACGTGGCCAGCGAGCGCATTGCCCAACTCTGGCAGTTGCAACAGGCCCTGCTCGAATGCCTGCACCAGGCCTGCGAAAGCCAGATCCAGCGCGCCCAGAACGATCTGCAGGATTCGGCTGGCCTGCTGCGCCAGTTGCGCGACAACCCTCCGCCTCGCGCTCATGAGGCTGACCGCTTCTTTCAAGCCAGTGGACAGGCTCAATCTCCTGCGGCTGCGGCCCCTGCAGGCACCACCGACCCCGATTCGGCCGCCTCGCTGGCCGGCCTGTTGCAGGCCCAGTCTGAGCGCCTGGCCCGCATGGAGGTTGAGCTGGACGCAGCGCGCCGGGCCCTGCATGAGCGCAAGATCATCGAGCGCGCCAAGGGCGCACTCATGGCCCGCCTGGGCCTCACCGAAGAGGCGGCCTTTCGCGCCCTGCAAAAGGCCTCGATGGACCACAACCGGCGCCTGCTCGACGTGGCCGAGGCCACGCTCAGCCTGCCCGACATGGTGGCACCGGCGCAGCGTGGCGCGCCACAAAAGTGAGCCTGGGCGCCGGTGGACGATCTCGCTCCCATCGGCCGTGCTGAGCCCCCATGGGGATCGTCAACAGGCGCTTGCTGCACCGGTCTGGTGCAGGCCGACGGGCCCAGGCACCCTGCCGCAGGCATGGAACCTGCATGGTTCGCGGTGAACAAGCTAATGGCGGCTTGACTTCCACCACACCGGCCCCCGCCGGGTGTGAGCCCCGATCCCGCGGATGATGGCGTCCCGTGAGTCCCGATCTTGATCGGAGACCCCACGGCGACGCCTTTTTTTCGCGCTCCTCAGACTGCTTTTCAAGGAAGTGCCATGGCCTACCTCGCCCCCGCCGAATTCGTCACCAAGATGGTCGATGCCGGTGAATCCAAGCTTTTGATGTCCACCCGCGACACCCTGATCCGTGCCTACATGGCAGGCGCCATCCTCGCGCTGGCAGCGGCCTTTGCCGTCAGCGTCAATGTCAACACCGGCAACCCCTTGATTGGTGCGTTGTTGTTTCCGGTCGGCTTTTGCATGCTCTACCTGATGGGCTTCGATCTGTTGACGGGCGTCTTCACCCTGGCGCCCCTGGCCGTGTTCGATCGCCGCCCGGGCGCCACCTGGGGTGGCGTGATGCGCAACTGGGGCCTGGTCTTTATGGGCAACTTTGCCGGGGCGCTCACGGTGGCCGTCTTCATGGCCATCATCTTCACCTTTGGCTTCTCCGAGGCTCCCAATGCCATCGGCCAGAAGATCGGTTCGATCGGCGAAGGCCGTACCGTGGGCTATGCCGCACACGGCGCGGCCGGCATGCTGACCCTGTTCATCCGAGGGGTGATGTGCAACTGGATGGTCTCGACCGGTGTGGTGGCGGCCATGATGTCCAGCACGGTGTCGGGCAAGGTCATCGGCATGTGGATGCCCATCCTGGTGTTCTTCTACATGGGCTTCGAACATTCCATCGTGAACATGTTCCTGTTTCCCTCGGGCCTGATGCTGGGGGGGCATTTCACCATCATGGACTACCTGATCTGGAACGAGATCCCCACCGTGCTGGGCAATGCCATCGGCGGCCTGACCTTTGTGGGCGCCACGCTGTATTCCACCCACTACAAGACGGCACCCAAGCGCGGCTGAGCCCCGAGGCCATGAGCACGCGTCTGCGCCTCACGCTGGGCCAGCATTCCGAAGCCGGTCGCAAGCCGGTCAACCAGGACTTCCATGGTGCGGTGGTGCCGCCCCAGCCCTTGCTGGACAGCAAGGGCATCGCGCTGGCGCTGGCCGACGGCATCAGCAGCAGCGCGGTCAGCCAGGTGGCCAGCGCGGCCGCGGTGCGAGGCTTTCTGGAGGACTACTACTGCACCTCCGAGGCGTGGTCGGTGCGCCGATCGGCCCAGTGCGTGCTGAGCGCCACCAACTCCTGGCTGCACGCCCAGACCCAGCGCAGCGATGCGCGCTTCGACCTGGACCGTGGCTACGTCTGCACCTTCAGCGCCCTGGTCTTCAAGGCGACCCAAGTGCACCTGCTGCATGTCGGAGACGCCCGCGTGTACCGTCTGCACCCACAGGCCCTGGAGCAGCTCAGCGAGGACCACCGTGTGCGCGTGTCTTCGGGCCAGACCTGCCTGGGCCGCGCCCTGGGCACCGGCCCGGCAGTCGAGATCGATCACCAGCAGTGGGACGCCGAGCCGGGCGAGGTCTATCTGCTGGCCACCGATGGGGCCTACGAGTTCCTGGACGCCGCCGCGGTGCACGTCGCCCTGTTGGCCCACCCCACCGATCTGGATGCGGCCGCCGCCGCCCTGGTGGCGCTGGCATTGGCGCGCGGCAGCCAGGACAACCTGACGGTGCAATTGGTGCGGGTGGACGAGCTGCCTCTGGTCGCAGCCCCCCGGCTGCTCGCCCAGCGCGAAGGGCTGCGCTTGCCGCCACCGCTGCAGGCCCGCATGCACTTCGAGGGCTACGTGCTGCTGCGGGCCTTGCACACCAGCTCGCGCAGCCATGTGTTCCTGGCCCAGGACACGGCCAGCGGCCAGTGCGTGGCACTCAAGCTGCCTTCGGTGGACTTGCGCGACAACGCCGACTACCTGGACCGCTTTGTGCTGGAAGAGTGGATTGCCCGCCGCCTGGACAGCCCGCACGTGGTCAAGGCCTTTGCCGGCGAGCGCCGGCGTGAGCACCTGTTCGTGGCGCTGGAATACGTTGAAGGCCAGACCCTGGCCCAGTGGATGCGTGACCACCCGCGGCCCGAGCTGGAGGCGGTGCGCCGGCTGGTCGAACAGGCCGCCGCCGGGCTGCAGGCCTTTCACCGCAAGGAGATGCTGCATCAGGACCTGCGACCCGAGAATTTCATGATCGCGGCCGGCGGCACGCTCAAGATCATCGACTTCGCGTCGACCCACGTGGCCGGCCTCACCGAGGGGCAAGTCGATGGCCGGCCGCAGGCCCTGCTGGGCTCGTTGCAGTACAGCGCGCCAGAGTACTTCGTGGGCGGTACGGGCAGTGTGCAATCCGAGTTGTTTTCCTTGGCCGTGGTCACCTACCAAATGCTCACGGGCCAACTGCCGTATGGTCTGCAGGTTACACGCCTGCGCTCGCCCGCCGATCTGCGCACCCTGCGCTATGTGTCGGTGCGTGAACTGCGTCCCGACTTGCCGCCCTGGCTGGATGCCGTGCTGCGCCGTGCCCTGCATCCGCAGCCAGCGCGGCGCCAGGAGGCCTTGTCCGAGTTCGTGCACGATCTTCATCAGCCTGCGGCCCACTACCAGACCGCCCGTGCAACCCCCCTCATCGAACGCAATCCGGTGGTGTTCTGGCAGGTGCTCAGCCTGCTGCTCGCCCTGGCCGTGCTGGGGCTGGTGGCGGCGTTGATGGTGCGCTGACGAGCGTGGCCATCAACCCAGCCTCAGCCACACCCGCCCGCCCTCGACGCGCACCGGGTAGGTGCGCAGGTTTTTCGTCAGGGGTGCGCACAGGGCTTGGCCGGTGCAGATGTCGAAACGGCCTTGATGCAGCGGGCACTCGATCTCGCGTCCTTCCAGAAAGCCATCGCTCAGGCGGGCCGCGCCGTGGGTGCACAGGTTGTCGCTGGCGTAGACCTCGCCCTCGCATTCATAGAGGGCAATGTCGTGTCCTGCCACGCGTAGGCCCAGCACTTCGCCTTCGAACACGTCGTCACGGGCCAGGGCATCGATCCAGGGTGTGGTCATGGGTCTGCTCAGATGGGGTAGATGAGTGAGTTGGCGATCATTTCGCTGTCGTACACGCACAGGCGTGTGCGCAGCCGCAGGCCCTCGGGGGTGCGCACGATGTGGTCGTGGTACACGCCCACGTTGAACACCGTGGATTCGCCATCGAGCTTGGTGCGGAACACCGCGTAGTTGGCCTGGGTGTGCCAGGCGCACACCTGGCCATCAGGGCCGGTCTCCGTGCGCAGCACCCGGGGCAGGCCCACGATGTGGCGCTGGTAGTAGGGGTCGTGGTAGAGGGTTTCTTTCACGCCATACACGCGGTCGCGCATCATGGCCTGGCTGTCCAGGGCCAGCAGGCACAGGGGCAGGCCTTGTTCGTGGTTTTCGCGCGGCTGCAGGCGGTAGCGGCCGTCTTCGGTGAAAAAGTCGGGCCAGCGCGCCCAGTCGGCCGAGTCGCAGGCCAGGGCGTAGTCGGTGTGCAGGGCCAGCACCTGCTGGAAGGTCTCGAAATCAAGGGCTTGCATGGGGCTCGTTCCTCGCTCACTCGTCCATCACCTGACGCCAGTAGGCGTACATGCCACGGATCAGGGTCTCGGTCACCATGTGCTCGCTGTCTGCGATGTCACGCCCGCCCATTTCCACCAGGGTGCGGTGCTCGGGCTTTTGCTCAAAGCCCTGTTGCGACCACTCGATCACTTCGCCGTCGTCGGCCGACACAAACCCGGCGGGCCCGAACAGATTCGCCTGGGTGAGGCGGCGCTGCGTCATCTCGGCGCTGTCGTCCTCGAAGCCGAAATGCGTCCACACAAAGTCAAACGAGCCCGGGCCCTGCGGCTGGATGTGCCGCATCGACACGCTGTTGACCTGCTGCTGGATGATCAGGCTGGGGAACACCGTGGTCATCACCGCGGTCGGCCCGCCCCACCAGGGTTCGGGCACGATGTCGAGCAGGCTCGGGTCGTTCAGCCGCATGCCCTCCTTGAAGCTGTCCACGCCGGCCACCACCTCGGCCACCTCCTTGGCCATCCCTTGACCTTGTGGCCCGCCCTGGCCCCGGGTCGAGATCATGGCGGCATGGCGGTGATGCGCGTCCATCCTCAGGGCCGATCGGTTGTCGGCCCGCCAGAGCCCGAAAGTGGAAAACCAGGTGTGCAGCAGCCCCGGGTGGTAGGGGTCTTTGATGTTCTCCTGCATCAGCTTCCAGTTGCCTGGAATGCGCTGGCGCCGGTAGCCCAGGATCTTCAGCGGCCGGCCGCTGAACACGCGGTCGAACCAGGGCAGGATGTTGGGGCCCAGGTAGTCTTCCAGCGACTCCACCGCGTGATCGAATGAGGCAAACACCACGCCCCCGCGGCATGCCACCTTCAGCCGGGTCAGGCCGTGCTCTTCGGGTTTGAAGTCTTTGGGCATGCCGCCCTGGACCTGACCGTCCTGCTTCACGCCCCGGCGAAACGGCACCCCCTGCAGGTCGCCCTTGAGGCTGTAGTTCCACTGGTGGTAAGGGCAGAGAAAATCCTGGGCCCGGCCGTGGCGTTCGCGGCAAAACCGCATGCCGCGGTGTGCGCACACGTTCTCGACCACGTTGATGCCGCCGTCGGTGTCGCGCACCATGATCACCGAGCGCTCGCCAATCACCGAGCGCCTGAAGTCACCAGCTTGCGGGATCTCGGCCTCCAGCCCCACGTAGCACCAGTGGCCCTGGTAGAACAGGCGTTCAAGCTCGCGCTGGTAAAGATCGGGGCGGGTGTAAGCCCAGAAGGGAATCCGGCTGGTGTCGGGGCCCGGCCAGGCGGGTACCGCGGCGCTGTGAGGTTGGCTCATGCTTTTTGGCCTGTGGGTGGGCAGGCTTGTCTCTTGTTGCGGCCATTCTGCGCAGCGCGGTGATATCAGTCCATGCAGCCGAATACATAGATCGAATCACGGTTGTGAATATCAGTGGCTTTCGACACGAGATGTATGACAACGGGCGTTTCATCATGGATAAATCCCGGGAAAACCCCCTTTTTGCTTCAACTGCATGGGTTAATCTGCTTAAGTTGTACGATGTCGTATGTCAATTTGCGCTGGCTCAGCCCTGCGCAGCCCTCAAGCCACCTGCACCATGCCGCACCACCCAACGCCTGTTCACCCATCCCTGTCCAACATGGCCATGGGTATCGCCAGCCTTTTTCTTGCCATGACCCACGTCAGTCATGCGGGCACGATGGTCTACGTGTCCAATGCCGATAGCCAGGAAATTTCAGTCTTGGAGCTGGACCGAGCCCAAGGTCAACTCAAAGCCGTCGAGACGGTGGCGGTGGGGGGCACGGTCATGCCGATGGCGGTCAGCCCGGATAAGCGCTACCTCTACGCCGCCTTGCGCTCCCAACCCTATCGTGTGGTGAGTTTCTCCATGGATCCGGCCAGTGGCCGCCTCAAGAAGCTGGCGGAGTCAGCCTTGGCAGAGAGCATGGCCAACATCGACACGGATGTGAAAGGCCGCTGGCTGTTTTCAGCCTCTTATGGCGGCGGACGGATTGCGATCAATGAAATTGGCAAGGATGGTGTTGTCGGGCCGATTCGGCAACTGATCGAGACCGGACCGAACGCCCATGCCATTCATGCAGACCGGCAGAACCACTTTGTGCTGGCCACAAGCCTTGGAGGCGATGAGATTTCTGTCTGGAAATTAGATCAGGAAAGAGGGCGTTTGAATGCCTCGGAGGATTCGCGAATCAAGGTCACGGCGCACTCCGGGCCGCGCCATTTCGTTTGGGACGCTGCACAACAGCACCTGTATCTGCTGGGCGAACTGGATGCCTCGTTGACAGTCTATGACTGGGATGCAGCTTCTGGCAGTTTGCGTGAGAAGCAACGGCTCAGCACGCTCCCTCCCGGCTTCTCCGGCAAACCCTGGGCTGCGGATCTGCATTTTTCGCCCGATGGCCGTCATCTCTACACCTCCGAACGCAGCACGAGCACCCTGGCAACCTTCCGCGTGGATCAGGAAACCGGGCGACTCCAGGCCCAAGGTCACACGCCGACCGCCAAAACGCCGCGCAGTTTCGCCATCGACCCGAGTGGCCATTACTTGATCGCTGCAGGCCAGGACTCCCACAGCGTGTCACTGCACACCTTGGATCCTGCCAACGGGGCCCTGGGCGCCCTTCGTGGGATACCGGTCGGCAAGAATCCAAACTGGGTGGAAATCGTTGATCTCCCATGATCGGCAACCGAGTCTGAAGTGGCTCAAGTATTTTGGCGTGGATGGAATTCAATCTGCCAAGCATTTTGAATTCCAGCTGAGCGGCTGATATTTGAATCTGCTACTCGGGTGAGATACCCGCTTGATGGATGACCTTGCTCCATTTGGCCAAGTCCATGTGAATCAAGTTTGCATATTCCTGAGGGCTTCCACCCTTGACCTCAATGCCCATGCTATCGAGCTTGGCGAGCACTTCGGGCAAGCGCAGGATGGTGTTGATCTCCTGGTTCAGCCGTTGGACCACTGCTTTGGGCGTCCCCGCCGGAGCCAGGAAGCCGCCATTGGTGTTGGCCTCATAGCCCGCCAGTCCCTGCTCGGCCGCGGTCGGTACGTCCGGCAGCTGGGAGGCCCTTTTGAGGGTTGAGACCGCCACCGCCCTCAGGCTGCCTGCCTTCACATGGGCCTGCACGGCACTGAGGGTATCGATGAACAGCACCGTGCGGCCCGCCAACAGATCGGGATGCGCAGCCGAGGAGCCTTTGTAGGGCACCAGCAGCAAAGGTAGGCCGCTGGCCAGGCGGAACATCTCGGCGGCCATCTCCTGCGCACTGCCCCGGCCCGAGGTGGCCACTTTGGCCTCGTCTGGATGAGCCTTCATCCAGGCCATCAATTCGGGCAGGTTTTTGACCGGCAGTTTGGGTGGGATGGCAAAGACCAAAGGCACTTCGTGGGTGTAGACGATGGGCTCAAAGCTTTTCTCGGGGTCCCAGCTCAGATGATGGAACAGGAACTTGTTGATGGTGTGGCTGCCGCCCACGATGCCGATGGTGTAGCCATCTGGTACCGAACGGGCCAGGACCTCCGTGCCCAGGTTGTTCGAGGCCCCGGGCCGGTTGTCGACGATCACGGGCTGGCCCAGGGCCACCGCCAGCTTGTCCCCCACCACCCTGGCCAGGGTGTCGATGGCCCCGCCTGGCGGGGCGGGCACGATGATCTTCAGGGCGCGACTCGGGTAGCTCTGCGCCTGGGCAGGCAAACAGCCGGTGGCCCAAAGGCCTGCGCCCAGGCCCATGACGAGTGTGGCCCGAAGGGCCCGTTGCAACATTGGCTTCATGGTGGTCTCCGTGCAGGTGCTGACCGGCCCCGGGGCCGCCGCACCGGTCTTGTGGGGGTGGTTGGAAATGCGAAAACGGGGCGCGTGGCGGCGTTCAGCCGCGTCCGACAAAGGGCATGGCACTGGCCATCACGGTCATGTTGAGAATGTTGACGCTCAGCGGCATGGCCGCGATGTGACGCACGGCATCGGCCACATGCGCAGCCGCCATCATGGGCTCGGGGGCCACGCTGCCATTGGCCTGCAGCACGCCGCGGGTCATGCGCTCCGACAGCTCGGTCAGCGCATTGCCGATGTCGATCTGGCTGGCCACGATGTGGAAGGCCCGGCCATCCAGGGCCAGGGCTTTGGTCAGGCCGGTGACGGCATGCTTGCTGGCCGTGTAGGGCGCGGTGAAGGGGCGCGGGGTGTGGGCCGAGATCGAGCCGTTGTTGATGATGCGTCCACCTTGCGGCACCTGGCGCCGCATCAGGCCGAAGGCCGCACGGGCGCACAGATAGACGCCCGTGACATTGGTGTTGATGACCTTGAACCAGGTCTCCAGCGGCAGCTCGTCCATCGGAACGGCCGGGGCATTCACCCCGGCGTTGTTGAAGAGCAGATCCAGGCGTCCGAATTGCTGCTCCACGTTGTCGAACAAGGCCTGCACCTGGGTTGGATCGCTCACATCGGTGGGCATGGCCACGGCCTGCTGCCCGGCGCTGCGGGCCTCCTCGACCAGGCTGTGCAGGGGCTCGGGCCGACGGCCCACTGCGACCACGGTGAAGCCATCCTGCAGCAGCCCCTGGGCGACCACGCGCCCGATGCCGCTGCCAGCCCCTGTGACCAGGGCGATGCGGGATGTCGTCGTGTGTTGTGTCGTGTGTTGTGTCATGTTCCTACTCCTTGGTCGGTGCCAGCACCGTGCTTGAAAACGTTACTAGGCCCTCGATACCCGCGCTGAAGGTGTCACCCACCTCCAGTGGGCCGACCCCGACGGGGGTCCCGGTGAAGATCAGGTCGCCTGCCTGCAGGCGGACCGAGCGCGACAGCAGGGCCACCAGTTCAGGGACGCCGAACAGCAGCTCGGCCAGGTCGACTTGTTGACGCCGCTGGCCATTGACGTCGAGCCAGATCGCGCCCCGTCGCAGGTGGCCGCAGCGCGCCGCCGGCACCAGTGGGGAACACATGGCCGATTGGTCGAAGGCCTTGGCCGGCTCCCAGGGCAGCCCTTGTCGTTTGGCTTCCTGCTGCAGGTCGCGCCGGGTCAGGTCCAGGCCCACGCCATAGCCCCAGATGCAGCGGGCCTCGACCTCCTGGGCTGGCAGATCACGTCCGCCCGCGCCGAGGGCCACGACCCATTCGACCTCGTGGCAAAAGTCGCGTGTTTGCGGCGGGTAGTGCAGAGGCTCATGGGCATCCAGCACCGCACTGGCCGGCTTCATGAACCACGAGGGCGGGCCCACGGGTGCCGGTTCGTCGGCCTGCCAGCGGTAGTTGCGACCGATGCAAAAGACACGCGCCAATGGGAACCGTGCCGATGTGTCGGCGACGGCCAGAGAATGCACCGGCGGTGGGTTGATGACGAAGTGAGTCATTCCAGGCTGATGTTTTGGCTGCGGATGATCTGGCCATAGCGTTGGCGATCGTCCGTGATGAGCTTGGCGAAATCGATCGGGGCGGTGCTGCGTGGGATCGCGCCGGCGCTGGAGAAACGCTCGCTGACGGCCGGGCTGGCCAGAACAGCCTGGATGTCGGCCGCGATCCGCTCGACCAGCCGGGGCGGGGTGCCTGCCGGGGCCAATGCGCCGATCCAGGAGGTGGCATTGAAGCGGGGCAGGCCCGACTCGGCCAGGGTCGGAACCTCGGGCAGGGCTGGCACGCGCTGCAGACTTGTCACCGCCAGGGCCCGTAGCTTGCCGCTCTTGAGGTGGCCCCAGGCCTCCATCACGGTCATGAAGGAGAGCTGCACATGGCCCGCGAGCAGGTCGGCCACAGCCGGCCCGCCCCCGCGGTAGGGCACGTGAAGCATCTGCGTCTTGGTCTGCTCCTTGAACATCTCGGCGGCCAGATGGGGGCCACTGCCCGGGCCTGAACTGCTGTAGCTCAACTGCCCCGGGCGGGACCGCGCCAGCGCGATGAACTCGGCCACCGAGTGGGCCGGGACCGCCGGGTTCACCATCATGGCCAGGGGCAGCTCGGCGACCAGGGAGATCGGTGCAAAGGCCTTGTCGGCGTCATAGGGCAGGCGCGCGAACAGTGAGGGGTTGATGGCTTGGGTGCCGACATTGCCCAGCAAAAGCGTGTAGCCATCGGGCTTGGCCTTGGCCACAAAGTCGGCCCCGATCTGGCCCGAGGCCCCGCCCTTGTTGTCGATGATGACGGGTTGACCCCAGCGCCGAGAGAGCTGCTCGGCCAGGATACGGGCCCCGGTGTCGGTGCCCCCACCTGGCGGGAAGGGGACGACCAGGGTGACCGGCCGGGCCGGGTACTCCTGCGCCAGGGCCGGTGGGCTGCTCAGGCTGAGAGCCCCCAAGGCCACCAGCCCAAAGCTGAAAATTGCGCGACGGCGCTTGAACATGTTTGTCTCCTTTTTTTGTTGGAACACCGAATAGGGAACACCCAACTGAGCGGTGCGGGCTGCACCGGGCACTCGGCTGGCGTGCTCAGGTGGTCAGGCTCATGACCGGGCGCTGGCCCGCCAGGGCTTGAGCCACGCTGTCGAGCACCATCTGGCCCATCGCCGCGCGGGTCTCCCAGGTGGCGCTGGCGCGATGCGCCTGCAACAGCACCCGCTCGGAGCCGCGCAAGGCCAGGGGCACGTGGGGCTCGTCGACGAACACATCGAGGCCGGCCCCGGCGATGCGCCCAGTGACGATCGCCTCGGCCAGGGCCGCCTCATCGACCAAGCTGCCCCGTGCGACATTCACGAGAAAGCCCTCGGGACCGAGGGCCTGCAAAACTTCCGCGTTGACAATGCCCCGGGCTGATTCGGCTGCCGCGCACAGCACGAGGGCGTCAGACGCCTGTGCCAGCGCCACCAGATCAGCCACAAACTGATGCGGCACGTCGTCCATGGGGCGCAGGTCGGTGTAGGCCAGCGGACAACCGAAGGCCGACGCGCGCTGGGCCACGGCCCGGCCCACACGGCCCATGCCGACGATGCCGATGCGCATGCCGCTGAAGCGCCGTCCCAAGGGGATGGCACTGGGCTGAGGGAACCGCTCCCAAAGGCCATCCCGCACAAAGCGATCGCCGCCGCCCAACTGGCGGCAGATCGAGATCAGCATGCCGATCGCCATGTCGGCCACATCCTCTGTCAGTGCCCCGAGGGTGGCGGTCACCGGCAGGCCACGCTCGCGGCAGTAGGCCAGGTCGACGGCATCGGTGCCGACGCCGTTGACCGCCACCACCCGGAGTGCCGGTAGCCGCTCCAGCAGAGCCCGTGAGATGCCGGTGTGGCCACCGGTGATCACGGCCTGGACGGCATGGGCATGCTCATCGAGCCAGGCTTCCGGGTTGTTGAGTTCGAAGTAGCGGTGAACTTCGTAGAGCGACGCCAACTGCTGGTTGATGGCCGGGACCAGGATGGGGTTGAGTTGCAGGATGAGGGCTTGCATGAGGGTTCCATCAAAGCGGGCTGAGTGCCCTGTTTCTGAGATGGACTGAAGTTTGTATATAGTTGATTTGATTGGCAATCTTGAATCACATAATCAACATAAAAAGGACCTGCGATGGCCACTTGGATCTCGATGGCGGAGGCCTGCCGTCTCCTGGGCGTACAGCAGCAGACGGTGTATGCCTATGCCAGCCGAGGCAAGGTCGAAGCCATGACCGACCCCGGCGACTCGCGCAAAAGCCTTTACCGGGCCGAGGATGTGCAGCAATTGGCCCGGCGAAAACAGGCTGGTCGCAAGCGCGAAACCCTGGTGACGCAGGCGCTCTCGGGGGTCGAGCCCAGCATTCCGACCGCACTGTCCACCTTCCACCGGGGTCGGCTGCTGTTCCGTGGGCAAGATGCGGTGGAACTGGCGCGCAGCGCCAGCCTGGAGGACCTGGCTGGCCTGCTCTGGGCCACCCAGGGCCCTGTCGATTTCCAGGTGCCCGGGCCGGCGCCTGTCGAAAAGGGCCGGGTGGCTGCCTTCACCTTGCTGGGCGGTCTCGCCGCGACCGGGCTGGCCACCAGTGGCCGTACGCCCCGTGTGCTGCATGAGGAAGGGCAGAAGCTGGTGGGCCATCTGGCCAATGCCCTGGGCGCCCAGGGGCCGCGACGCGCCCTGCACCTTCGCCTGGCCAAGGGCTGGCAGCAGGGGCCGGCCGCGGCCGAGCTCTTGCGCGCGGCCATGGTGTTGACGGTGGACCACGAGCTGACCAGCTCGGCCTTCGCCACCCGCATCGCGGCCTCCACGGGGGCCTCACTGCCAGCCAGCCTGCTGGCCGGCCTGTGCACCTTCTCCGGTCCACGCCACGGCGATGCTTCGGGTCAGATTCGGACCCTGTTGGCCGAGGTCAAACAATACGGAGCCGACCAGGTCGTGGAGCGACATCTGCTTGCCGGGGTCGCCCTTCCTGGGTTTGGGCACCACCTCTATCCCGAAGGAGATCCTCGCGCACGGGCCTTGCTCGACTTGTGGACACCCGCCTCCCCCACTGCGCGATTCATCGAACGAGGAACTGCACTCACCGGGCTGGCGCCCAACATCGATCTGGCGATCGCCGCGTTGGTGGAGTACCTGGACCTGCCCATTGATTCAGGCTTTTGCCTCATTGCCTTGTCACGCAGCATCGGGCTGCTCGCGCACTGTTTCGAGCAGCTTGAAATACGACAGACATTTCGCCCACGGGGGCGCTACATCGGGTCGATTCCCAGGTCTTGAGGCGCCGCGAACTCACATCAGGTGCATTCCGGCTGCTCGTATGAGGGATGACTACCCCCAGTGGGTTGACCCTGCGCCAAATCCGGGGCGATATACCGCAGCGGAACAGGTGATGCGGCGTGCGTCGCCCCGCGCTTGCATCCTGGCGCAGCTTCGCTGGTCCGGCTCACGCACGAAGATCCGAAGCAAGTCAAAATGAACAGTTCACCCCGACAAAAGTGCGCTGAAGATCCGTCAAGGTCCCGCGCCCAAGCAATAGCCCCCATGTCCTCGCCGAATGAATCCTCCCCTGAATCCGAAGCCGCCTTGCCCTGGCCAGCCCTTTTGACGTTGGTCAGTGCCTTCGCACTGAGCCAGGCCTTTCGCAGTGTCACCGCCATGATGGCGACCGGCCTGCAGCAAGAGTTTGGGCTGTCCTCGCAGGACCTGGGCTTTTTTGCCGCCACCTTTGCATTCGCCTTCGGGCTGACCCAGTTTGCGGTCGGGATTGCGCTTGACTTTTACGGGCTGCGCCGTACCTGGCTGGTCACCTTTCCCCTGGCCATCGTGGGCGCCCTCATTTCTGCGTTGGCCCCCAATTTCGCCGTGTTGGTCGTTGGGCAGGCGCTGGTGGGCATGGGGTGCTCGCCAGCCTTCGTGGTCTGCACGCTGTTCATCGCCAGGCGTTTTCCCGTCAAGCGCTTTGCCGCGGTCTCAGGCACGGCCATGGGTCTGGGGGGGCTTGGGCTGATCCTCACGGGAACCCCCTTGGCCTGGCTCATCGACGTCAGTTCCTGGCGCGTGGGTTTTGCGGTGCTGACCGTGCTGGCTTGCATTTCGTGGGTCCTGGTCTATCGCCAGTTGCACGAGGGACCGGCCGCCACTCAGCAGCGGCCGGAGACGCTCGGCAGTGCCCTGCGAGGCGTGGGGGCCATTTTCTTGTTGCCGCAGACTTGGGGCATCTTGGCGCTGGCCGGGGTCAACTACGCCTCGTTCCTGACCCTGCGTGGCCTGTGGCTGGGGCCCATGCTGATGCACCGCCATGCCATGACCTTGGTGCAGACCGGCAGCGTCGCCTTGTTGGTGTCCTTGATATCGCTGTTCACCCCTGCCTTGTTCGGGCACTTTGATCCAGGCCCGGCGCGGCGGCGACAGTGGATCATCCGTGCCGTGACGCTCATGGCTGCTGTGTCCGCTGTGATGGCCTTTGTCCCCTCGTCCTGGGTCGGCGTCGGTGGCATGGTGGCCCTGGCAGTGTTGTCAGGTGCCGGTGTCCTTCAATACGCCAACGTGCGCGCTTCCTATGGCACCGAAATCGGCGGGCGTGCCATGTCGGTGTTCACCATGTCCATGTTTCTGGGCGTGGCCATCGTACAAAGCCTGAGCGGCTTGGCCGCCTCGTGGTCCACCGCCTTGGGGGGCGACCCCTATGCGGGGGTGCTGGTGTGCATTGCAGCGTTGTTGATGCTTGGCGCGATGGCGTTTCGCTGGCTGCCTGCCGCGTCAGTGCGTTGAGCATTGATTTGGCAGATGCTGTCCGCGTCAGAATGGAATGGCCCCGAGATTCGCGCAGGCGCCCACCTCGCGCATGGAGCCAGGATGCCGCGCTCGCCCCGTCGTCAGAGGCGGCCGCTCGCGCCGCCATAGGTTCTTCATGACGATCCCAGAGTCGCAGGGCTCGCAGCCTGTTCAGGCGAGTCGTTGCGGGTGCTACAGGCCTTGGTAGGCCCCGGACTCGAACAGGCGCCGCTCTGCCTGCTCGATGCGCGAGACACCCGCCTTGCCAGCACGGCTCACCAGAAGCTCCAGCAGGGCTTCTGACAGGGCCTGTGCCGCTGCGATCGATGGGAAAAATGAAGGGCTTCGGGTTGAGAAAAACAAGGCCTCGTCCGCCAGCAAGGCCAGCGGCGAAGACGGGGCATCCGTCAGGGCCAGCACCTTGCAGCCTATCTCCCTGGCCTGCTTTGCCACGGCAATGGCCTCTCTGGAGTAGGGGCTGAAGCTCACTATCGTCACAGCGTCGTCCGCCTGGATGGCTCGCATCTGCATTTCAAGGGCGCCCCCCATGCCATCCAGCAGGGTCACCGAGTCGCGGAACAGGCGGTACACGTACATCAACGAATAGGCCACTGGCAGGCAGGCCCGAAAGCCCGCCACATGCACAACCCGGGCGTTCTCCAGCAACGTGGCCGCACGTTGCAGCCCGCCTGTATTTTGGGTTTCGGTGATCTCCAGATTGGCCTGGTGAACTTTGAAGATCTCGGCCACCAGACCGGTGTCCCGGGCTCTTCCGAGAAGTCCTTGTGCCTTTTTCGCGTAGGGCTCGACATCCAGTCCCAGATCCTGTTGCAGCGCCTCCTTGAGCGCGGGCCAGCCTTCAAAGCCCAGGTGCTGAGCAAATCGGACCAGGGAGGCTGGCGGCATGGCCATGCTCGTGCTCACGGCTCGCATCGAGCTTGTCACCACCTCGTTGGGGTGATCCAGCACATACCTTGCCGCTTGCTGCTGTGCGGGGGTCAGGCTGTCGAATTGGTGGCGAAGTGTTTCTCTGAATCCCATGCTGCCCTGCGCCCTGTGCGAGCTGACTTGTCGTTGGGTTCACTGTAACGGATGTCCGGCTGACCGGATTTCGTGGGTTCTGTGATTTTGTGGATCAAATGTTCCAAAAATAAAAATAAATGGTACATTTGCGTCAAATCAACTCTTCAATGAAGCCAGGCCATGACCCACGTTTTCCACCGTCATCTGAACCATCTCCCGCCGATGGCGGTCGGCGGCCGCGGTCTGTACCTGCGCGATGCCATCGGGCGCGAATACCTAGACGCTTCGGGGGGCGCTGCCGTTTCGTCGTTAGGGCATGCCCACCCGGATGTCATGGCCGCGATGCATCGCCAGATCGATCAGATCGCTTATGCCCACACCAGCTTCTTCACCACGGAAGTGGCTGAGTTACTGGCGGATCAGTTGGTTCGGACGGCGCCGCAGGGCACCAGCCATGCCTATTTCGTCAGCGGTGGATCGGAAGCCATGGAGGCCGCGCTGAAGATGGCGCGGCAGTACTTCGTCGAGATCGGCCAGCCCCAGCGGACTCATTTCATAGCGCGTCGGCAGAGCTACCACGGCAACACACTGGGCGTCCTGGCAGTTGGTGGCAACGAATGGCGGCGAGCTCCATTTGCACCACTCCTGGTCGAGGCCACACATGTGTCTGCCTGCTATCCCTATCGTGACCTGCGTGAGGGCGAGACCCCTGAGGCTTATGGACTGCGTCTTGCCAAGGAGCTGGAGGACGCCTTGCTGGCACGAGGTCCCGAAAGCGTGTTGGCGTTTGTAGCCGAGACCGTGGGCGGGGCCACTGCAGGGGTGTTGACGCCCGTACCGGGATATCTGAAAGCCGTGCAGGCTGTCTGCAGGCGTCACGGTGTGTTGCTGATTCTTGACGAGGTGATGTGTGGCATGGGTCGAACCGGAACCTTGCATGCCTGTGAACAAGAGGACGTTGTGCCCGACCTGATCGCCGTTGCCAAAGGGCTGGGGGGCGGGTATCAACCCATCGGAGCGGTGCTGGCGCAAAAGCACATTGTTGACGCCATGTCGGCTGGCAGCGGATTCTTTCAGCACGGACATACCTACGTCGGGCACCCGGTGGCTTGCGCTGCGGCGTTGGCGGTTCAGCAGGTGATCGCGCGTGATGGTTTGCTGGCCAAGGTCCGGCACGACGGCGTCATGTTCGGGCAGATGTTGCACACCGCCCTGGGGGGGCATCCCCATGTCGGAGACATCCGAGGGCGCGGCTTCTTCTGGGGTGTCGAGCTCGTCGCGGATCGTGCGAGCAAGCGGCCCTTTGCGACCTCCGACAAGGTGAACGTGCGACTGAAGAAAAAGGCCATGGAGATGGGCCTTCTCTGCTACCCCTTCGGCGGAACGGTGGACGGCCTCCAAGGCGACCACGTGCTGCTGGCGCCGCCCTATATCGCAAGCCTTGATCAATTGCAGCAGATCGCCGATTTGCTGGCCCAGGCCGTGGAGGCCGTCGTGCCTTCGCTGGCGAGCTGATTTCACCTTCGATTTTTCAACCCAGAGGTACACACATGATCAACCGCCGATCCGTTCTGCTGAATGCCTTGCTGCGTTCGTGGCTTGTCCTGGCTTCCATGAGCCTCGCTGCCATCACAGCTCAGGCCGAAGGCACTTCTACCCTCAAGAAAATCCGAGAGACCGGGACCGTGACCGTGGGCTATCGAGAGGCTTCCTTCGGCTTTTCGTATGTGGACGGCGGGCCCAAGCCCATCGGCTACAGCCTGGATATCTGCCATCGGATCCTGGAGGTCATCAAGGGCGACCTGAAGTTAACCAATCTCGAAGTGCGGTACCAGCCCGTGACGTCACAGAACCGGATTCCCCTGGTGGCCAATGGTACGGTCGATATCGAATGCGGCTCCACGACCAACCTGATCGAGCGCCAGAAGGATGTTGCCTTTTCGCCCGACATCTTTCGCTACAACGTGCGCATGGCCGTCAAAGTCAGTTCGGGCATCAAAAGCATTGCTGACCTGCAGGGAAAAGCGGTGGTCACCACGGCCGGCACAACATCATTTCGCCTGCTGCGCCTGGCGGACAGAGGGCAAAACCTCGACGTCAATCAACTCGCCGGCAAAGATCATGCCGAATCGTTCCTGCTGGTGGACAGCGGGCGGGCTGCCGCCTTCGTGCTCGACGACATCCTGTTGGCGGGGCAGATTGCCAATGCTCGCAATCCCAAGGATTTCGCCATCGTGGGTGAAAGTTTGCGCACTGAGAATCAGTCACTGATGTTTCGCAAGGATGACGCTGAATTCAAGGCGCTGGTGGATCGCGTCGTGACCGGCATGATGAAGTCTGGCGAAATGGAGCGGCTCTACAACAAGTGGTTCATGTCACCCATTCCTCCCAAGGGCATCAACATCAACTATCCGATGAATGCCGAGACGCGTGACGCCTTCACCAACCCGTCTTCCAAAGGCATCTGAATCCGCCATGACGCGCATTGCATTGATTCATGCCCTCAGCCATTCTGTGGCCCCCATCAACCTGGCCCTTGCCCGCGACTGGCCAGAGGCCCGACGAATGAACCTGCTCGACGACAGCCTTTCCGCAGATCTGGCGAGTCAAGGTTTGGGGCTGGATGAGCTGATGTACGACCGCTTTGGCGTTCTGGCAGGCTATGCCGTCAACTCGGGCGCAGATGCGATCCTATTTACCTGCTCGGCCTTTGGGCCCTGCATTGAACGGGTGGCGCGCAGATATTCACCGATACCGGTGCTCAAACCGAATGAGGCCATGATCGCTGAGGCCGTGAGCGTGGGCAGGCGCATTGGCCTGATCGCCACATTTGCACCGACCCTTGAATCCATGCCGCTCGAATTTCCTGGTCATGTCGCTTTGCGAATCGGGTTGGCTGAGGGGGCGTTGACGGCTCTCAATGCCGGTGACCCAGACACGCATGATGCCTTGATCGTGGCGTGTGCCCGTCGCCTTGTCGAGGAAGGCTGCGATCTGCTGGCCTTGGCCCAGTTCAGCATGGCAAGGGCCCGCGACGCCTGCGAAGTAGCTACAGGCGTCAAGGTCCTGAGCACTGTTGACAGTGCAGTGAGCGTGCTCAGGCAACGTTTGTCATCCTGTGGCCTGCGGGGCCCCGCCTGAGTAAGACCGTGCGCGTATGCCAGCGCCGCGACTGCTGCTATGTTTGGGGTTTTTTCCTCCAACACTCGCCCGCCATGGACCTGCGCCACATCGACCTGAACCTGCTGGTGGTGTTCCATCAGTTGCAGTTGGACCGCAGTGTGTCGGCCGCTGCCGAGCATCTGGGCCTGACCCAGCCAGCGGTGAGCAATGCCCTCAAGCGCCTTCGGGCCGGGCTGGGGGACGAGCTGTTCACTCGCACTTCGCACGGCATGTCGCCGACACCGTATGCCCTGCACCTGGCCGATCCGGTGGCCCAGGCACTGAGCACCCTTCAGGGGGCACTGGCCACGCGCGATGCTTTTGATCCATCCAGCAGCACCCGCCTGTTTCACCTGGCCATGACTGACATTGGCGAGATGTACTTCATGCCGACGCTGATGGAGGCCCTGGCCCAGCGCGCTCCGCACCTGCGCATCAGCACCTTGCGCCCGCACACCGGCGACCTCAAAGAGGACATGGCCCAGGGTCGGGTGGATCTGGCCCTGGGTTTGTTGCCGCAACTGCAGAGCGGGTTCTTTCAGCGCCGCTTGTTCAGACACCGCTATGTGTGCATGTTCCGCCAGGGCCACCCGACGGCACGCTCGCCGATGAGCCTGAAGCAGTTCTGCGAGCTGGAGCACGTGGGCGTGGTGGCCGCCCACACCGGGCATGGCGAGGTCGATGGGCAACTGGAGCGGGCCGGCATCCAGCGCCGCATGCGCCTGGTGGTGCCGCACTTCATTGCGGTGGGCCACATCCTGCAAAGCACCGACTTGATCGCCACCGTGCCGCAGCGTTTTGCGCTGCGTTGCGAGCAGCCTTTCGGCTTGATCAGCTCGCCACATCCGGTGCGCCTGCCCGAGATTGCGATCAATCTGTTCTGGCACGGGCGCTACCACCGCGACCCCGCCAATCTGTGGTTGCGGCAGTTGCTGATCGAGCTGTTTGCAGACCGCTGAGCTCAGCTCGCAACGGTCTGCCGGGGCCTGCTGATCAGTAGCTCAGCTCGCCATGCGGGATCAGGCCCAGGCGGTTGGCCCGGGCGGCCTCGGCGCTGACCTCGGCCCGGGTCAAAGTCGACTTCAGCAAGGGCTGCACACGCGACATCTCCAGCAGGCTGGGGTCTGCGATCTTCAACTGGGCCGCGGCCACCGCCTCGGCATTGACTTCGGCACGGCTTCGCTGCGACACCACCGGCGCAAATTGTTCGGCGTAGGTGTCGGCTTCGCCGGTGGCAAAGCTGGGGGTGGCGGTCAGGGCCGCACTGGTGGCCAACAAGGCCATGGCGATGAGGGAGCGGTTCATTTTGAAATCCTTTCAGGGGTGATCAGAGGGTCTTGTCGGGTGCCTGTGCATCCGGCACTCGCTGGGCCTGCTGCGGCCTGGGAGGCCGGCTCTGGCGCATCGATGGGTGAACTTTATTCTTTCCAAAACAACAATAAAACAAGTTAAATAGAAATTGGAAATTTCTAAAAACGAAACAAGTAACGATGGCGAAAAACCGGAACAGGGCGTTGATGGGACCTGCGGCGCCGACAATTTGTTTCTGAAATAGAAATTACCAATTACTGAAAAACATGTTTTATTGCTGATTTAGGTGTCCTAAAGTCACGCATCGAAGACGCAAGCGCGTTCAGCGCTCCGCTTTCTCCGTCCAGCCGGGCCTGTGCCCGGCCTGCCAACCCAATCAAGGAACCTCGCCATGCACCGCACCTTCTTTTCCGCCGCCTTGTTGGCCGTGACCGCACTTGCCGCTTCCAGCAGTTTTGCTGCGGGTGAGGCCGACACCTACCAGGCTCAGTTGACGGCACCCAATGTGGCTCAGCGCAGCCGTGCCGAGGTGCGCGCCGAGGCGGTGCAGGCCGCCCGCCATGGGGCCGATGTCGACCCCATGTCCCAAGGCTTGCCCGTCGTCAAGTCGGCCGTGAACCGGCAGGACGTGCGTGCGGCGGCCGCGGCCGCCAACCGTGCCGGCCTGCTGCCGCACGGCGAAGCCAGCTTCTGAGGGCGTGCGCCTGGCTGTGGCGCCGCCCTGTTTCCTTTTTTCTTTTCCATTGGATGACCATGATGAAAAAATCCCTGATCGCCCTGGCTGCGCTGAGTGCGCTTGCTGGCTCCATCACCGCCCATGCCGAATCCGGCTCCAGTCTGCAGCTTTACGGCCTGGTGGACGCTGGCGTGCGCAGCGACAGTGCCGCGGCCAAAACCAGCGCCGGTACCGGCTCGCAGACCCAGTTCTCGTCGGGCGTGCTGAACACCTCGCGTTTCGGCTTCAAGGGCACGGAAGACCTGGGGGGCGGCCTGCGTGCCAACTTCAACCTCGAGTCGGGCTTCAACACCGGTACGGGCGCCACCTCCAGCACCAGCAATATCTTTGACCGCCGCGCCATCGTGGGCCTTGAGAACGCATGGGGCCGTGTCGACCTGGGGCGCAACACCACCTTCAACTACGACCTGCAAGCCGGCTACATCAACGACCCGCTGGGCCAGGAGCTGACCAACAACAAGCAGTACGCCGCAGTGGCAGCCACCACCGTGAACCCGCTGGGCACCCTGGTGGGCGGCAGCCTGGACACCTCGCGTCGTGACAACATGGTCAAGTACCAGAGCCCCGTCTGGGCCGGCACCTCGCTGGGCCTGGCCTACTCGTTCGGCAATGTGGCGGGTTCGACCGCGGCCAACTCGTCGGTGCAGGCCATGCTCAAGTACGACATGAACCCGGTGCAAGTGGGCGCGGCCTACGACCGCCTGCGTGATGTGGCTGGCCGCAATCAGACCACCTGGACCCTGGGTGGCAACTACCTCTTCAATGGCCTGCGCGTCACAGCCGGCTACACGCAGATGGAGGCCGACGCCAACTTTGCCAACAGCAACACCTCGATCCTGACCAGTTCGAGTGCCAGCACCTCGCTGTACAAGTTCTTGAATGGCGCCAGCGCCAGCACCACGGGCCTCAAGGCCCAGGTGGCCGATGTGGGCGTGACCTTCAACGTGAGCGATCTGGTGAAGGTGGTGGGGGCCTACTACAACACCAAGTACTCGGCTGACGGCCTGTCGTCCAACCGGTACGACACTTACGTGGCCCGTGCCCGCTACACGCTGAGCAAGCGCACCGATGTGTATGCCGAACTTGACTACACCAAGGCCAACAACGTGGCGGCGGCCCAGACCGCGAGCGGCAAGAGCAACAACACCGGTGTGGCTGTCGGCCTGCAGCATCGGTTCTGAAGCCGTCAGGCGCGCCAGCGCCTGACGCATCAGCGGTTTTCTCCATTGCATTGACCCCGTCACTTCGCTGTGACGGGGTTTTTTTGCGCACGGGTCGCCGTGTTGGTGTGGTTTGGCCGGCGCATGCTGCCCACTGCGCCAGCGCACTTCTTCAGTGCGCACTGCCTGGCTGGGTGGCCTGCTGCTGCCACCCGCCGCCCAGGGCGAGGAACAGGGCGACTTCATCCAGCGCAGTCTGGCCCTGGCTTTGGGCCACTTGTTGATCCAGGCGGGTCAGTGTGCCTTGCGCCTCCAACTGGCTGAGCAAGGGCGCACGGCCACTCTCATGCAGCCGATGGTTGTCCTGGGCCACCTGATCCGCCTGC
Source organism: Curvibacter sp. GW821-FHT01G03 (assembly GCF_059422285.1). Taxonomy (NCBI): domain Bacteria; kingdom Pseudomonadati; phylum Pseudomonadota; class Betaproteobacteria; order Burkholderiales; family Comamonadaceae; genus Curvibacter; species Curvibacter sp. GW821-FHT01G03. Next base: position 150,727 of record NZ_JBWKWP010000008.1, on the reverse strand, counting down.
TCGCGGGCCTGTGCCAACTGGGCTTGCTCGTCCAGCGCATGCACATAGCGGCTCAGGGCGGTCTCGGTCTCGCGCAGCGCCTTCAGCACCACCCCGTCGAAGCGGGCCAGGGCGGCCTGGGCATCGGCCTGCGAGGCCTGCACGCGGGCACGCGCTGCGTTGTCCGGAATCTGCCAACTGATCAGCGGGCCCAGGCCCCAGCGCGCGGTGGAGGCGTTGCCCAGGTCACCCAGCACCCCGCTCAGGCCTGCCGAGGCGCCCAGGTGGATGCTGGGGTACAGCGCTGCCGTGGCGACGCCGATGCGCGCCGTGGCGGCGGCCAACTGGCGCTCGGCCTCGCGCACATCGGGGCGGCGCTGCAACAAGGCGGCTCCGTCGCCCACCGGCAGAGGTCGGTCCAGCTGTGGCGGCGCCGCACAACGGGTGCGCTCGCGGTCCAGCGCCCGGGGGGGCAAGCCCAGCAGGGCGGCCAACTGGTAGTGCGCGGCGTCCTGAGCCGCCACATAGGCAGGCAGCTGCGCCTTCAGTGCCAGGGTCTGGGCCTGCGCGGCCTGCACCAGGGTGCGGGGGCTGCGGCCGGCCTCGACCAGGCGCTGGGCCAGATCGAGCCGGCGCTGTTGCACGGCCAGCGCGGCCTGGGCACTGTGCAGTTCATGGGTGGCCGTGCAGCCCTGCACATAGGCGCGCACGGTGGCGGCGGCCACGCTCACGCGCACCACGTCCAGCGCGGCGGCCGTGGCCTGCTGGCTGGCGTGGGCGGCCTCTTCGGCGCGGGCCAACTGGCCGAACAGGTCGATCTGGTACGAGACGCTGAAGCCCAGGTTGCCCTCGTTCATCACGGGCAGCTTTTCTTTGAGCAAGTAGGTCTCACCAGCCTCCTGGGCTCGTTTGGCGGCCCCCTCTGCGCTGGCGTGGGGGCCGGCCTCGGCCTCGACAGCCTGCACCATCGCATGGGCGCGCTGTAGGTGGGCCCGGGCCTCGCGCAGGCCGGTGTTCGCCTGCAATGCCTGCTGCACCAGGCTGTCCAGTGCGGGGTCGGCATACAGCTGCCACCAGTGATCGGGTAACGGGCCCAGCGACACAGCCGGGCCCATCGCCTGCTCGAAGCCCGCCTGGGCCAGGCTCTGCCGAGCCACGGTCTGATCGGCCAGCAAGGGCGCGCGCGGCAGCGGTGAGCAGGCGGCCAGTGCGCTGGTGCAGGCCAGCACCAGGGCCTTGCGCCGCCAGCGGTGCAGGCTCGCGGCGCGGTGGGTTGGCGGGGGCTGGGCGATCATGACGGCCTCCCGGGGCGGGTTGGCGTTGCTTGCGAGGTGGGCCGCTCATCCAGCACCGACACCGTGGCTGTGCGTCCTGCGATCAGGTGGAAGTTGCTCGGCACCTCATCAAGCGCCACGCGTACCGGGATGCGCTGGGCCAGCCGCACCCAGTTGAAAGTCGGGTTGACATTGGGCAGCAGGCTGGCACCGTTGCTGCGGTCGCGGTCTTCGATGCCGGCGGCCAGGCTCTGCACGTGGCCGCGCAGCCTCACCTCGCTGCCCATGATGCGGATCTCTACCGGCTGCTGCAGGTGGATGTGGTCGAGCTTGGTCTCTTCAAAGTACCCGTCGACATGGAAGGACGCCCGGTCCAGCACCGACAGCACCGGCCGGCCGGTGCTCACGTAGTCGCCCACGTGGGGGGCGCGGTCGTTCACATAACCATCCACCGGGCTGGTGACGCGGGTGCGGGCCAGGTTGAGGCGCGCCAGGGCCAGGGTGGCTTCGGTGCTGGCCAACTGGGCCTCGGCCTGTTCCAGCCGGGCGTCGCCCTGCTCCTGGCTTTCGCGGGCCACCAGGTCGCTGAGGCGGTGGTTGCGCTCAGCCTCCAGCCTGGCCTGGGTCACCACGGTGCGTTGCGCGCGCCAGGCTGCTTCGGCCTGGCGCACCGCCAGCTCGTGACGTGCGCGGTCCACCACCATCAGCAGCTCGCCCCGGTGCACGGGCTGGTTGTCGTGCACCCGTACCTCGGTCAGCAGGCCCGATACATCGGGGGCCACCTGCACGGCGTCGGCCCTCAGGTGGCCGTCGCGGGTCCAGGGGGCATCGTTGTAATAGGCCCAGAGGTGTTCGCCGGCTTTGACCGCGGCGGCGGCCATCAACAGGGTCAGCAGCACCGGGACGGCCCGGCGCTTCAGGGTAGGCAAGAGGGGCATGGGGCGCTTGGGGTTCATGGGTTCAGGTTTTCCACCACAGGCTGGCTTGCACGCAGGCCGACAGCACGACCACGAACAGGCAGAAGTTGAAAAGGGAGCGGTGCCACACCCATCGGTACAGGCCCAGCCGGGCCAGCAGCAGGCGCAGCCCCGTGGTCAGGCCCAGGGCCAGCACGGTCAGCAGCAGCAAGCTGGGGACAAACACCCCGTACAGGTCAATCTCGGCATTCATGCAGTGGGGCTCCGTTTGGGTCGGGCGTGACCGGGGGCCGTGCGGGTGCCGGCCGGCCTGGGCACAGCGTGATGCGCAACTCGGCCAGCGCCTGGCGGGCCTGCGGGCTGTCCTGCCTGGCCAGTGTGTGCAGGGCCCGGTCGATGCGCTGGCCCAAGGCCTGTGCTGCGTGGGGGCGGGGGGTCTGGTTCAGGCGTGCCCGGTAGTGGGCGGCCACGGCCCCCAGCACCCGGCGCAAGGCTTGCGCAACAGGGCCGGCGGGCGCGCCGCTGCCTTGCAGATCCAGCACGCTGAAGCCCACACGCAGCTCACTGAAACCATCGGTGACCCGGTCATGGGCGCTGGCGGCCAGGCGCGGTAGCAGCAGGCTCAGGCGATCCAGCATGAGATCGCCCATGGCGCTCGGCGCGGCGTGTTCGCTCGGATGGCGCCCCCAGGCGTGGCGCACCAGGTCGCGCCACAGGCTGCGCACCAGGCGGCGCAAGGCCAGGCCGGTGCCAAAGGGGCGGGTCAGCAGCGTCCACACCAGCGCGCCGAAGGCCCCGGCGATGCCGGCCAGATTGCTGTTCACAAAGTCTGAAAATTGGGCGTCGTAGGCACCCGACAGGCCCAGAAACGAGGCGGTGCAGACGGTCAAGGTCATCGCCATGGGGGCAAAGCTTGGGCGCAAGGCCAGCGTGCCCAGGGGCAGGAAAGGCAAGGCCAGGGCCAGCACCAGGGTTTCGAAATCATGGGTGGCCGGAATCACGTAGAACAGCAGCACGCTGGTCAACAGCATGCCCACGCAGGTCCAGGCAAAAAAGCTGCGTTGAGCTTGGGCAGGTTCATCCTGAGCGGCAAAGAAGCAGGCCGTGATGGTGCCCATGATCACCGCGCTGGCGCCTTGCTGCCAGCCGGTTTCAATCCACAGCAGGCACAGCACAAAGCTCAGCGCTGAGGCCGACAGGGCCGAGAACATCACCATGCCGTGGTCCACATGGCGGGCCTCGCTGTCCAGGTGCTGGCGGCGGTAGGCCGGCACCCAGTCGTCCATGCCGGTGCGGCCATGGTTGTTTCGGGCGATGCGCTGGCGCAGCGCCAGGCAGTCTTGCCACAGGCAGACCAGGGTGTGCAGCCGGGCCAGGGTGTGCTGCGTCAGCACCGCAGGCCAATCAGGGCCGGCCGCGCCACCTTCATCGTGGTTCAGCCATTGGAGCTCAGGGACAGCGGGCGCCTGGGTGTCAGGGTGTTGCATCCAGTGGACCACCTGCGCCAGGGCTTGCTCAAGGCCCTTTGGCAGGCCTGGCGAGAGGTGGCGCAGCTCGGCCAGCGCGGCCTGCAGTGAAGACAGCATGGGCAGCAGCAGGCTCAGGCGCCAGCGCAGTTCGCGGGCATGGCGCACCACGTCCACGCTGGCGGTGTCATAGGCCAATTGGCCGATGAACTGGTCCAGGGCCAGGATGTCGGTGGCCAGCTGGTGGCGGCTGGCGCCCGGCAACCGACCCGGTTGCAAGGCCTCGGTGGCCCAGGCCGCGGCGTCGCGCAACCACACGCCCATGCGCTGGTCCAGCACCGGGGCCACCCGGCCCGGAAACACCAGGGCGGCCACCGTGCTAGCGCAGGTGATGGCCAGCAGAATTTCCTGGGTGCGGGCCACGGCGATATTGAACACCTCGCTTGGTGAGCCCACGGCGCCGAAGGCGATCATGGGCAGCGTGTAGGCGGCCAGCATGTAGAGGTAGTTGCGCGGCGTGCGGTCCAGCTGGGACAGGTACAGCAAGCTGCCTGTCCACAACGACACCACCGCACTGAGCAGCACCGGCTGGTTCACCAGCCAGGGCACCAGCAGCACCGCGGCGCCGGCGCCCAACAGGGTGCCGCCAGCCCGGTACACGCCCTTGGAGCGGGTGGCGCCCGTCAGGGGGTGCGACACCACATACACCGTGGCCATGGCCCAGTAGGGCCTGGGCATGCCCAGCGCCAGCGCGATGTACAGCGCCAGCATCGAGGCTGCAAAGGTTTTGACGGAAAACAGCCATTCCCGCCCGCTGGGCATTGTCATGGGTTCTTTCTTGGCGCAGCGGACTTCAGCGTCCACTGCAAGCGGTCAATGGGCGCTTTGGGTGCAGCGACCCAGCCACGGGTCTTTTTCGCTGTCGGGAAAGGCCTGCGTCAGGTGGTCCAGAAAAGCCTGGGTCTTGGCCGGTACGTGCTCACGCGTCGGAATGGCCGCGTGAAGGTTCAGGGCTGGCAGCCGCCAGTCGCCCAGCACGCATTGCAATTCACCGCTGGTGCAGGCCGGTGCCGCCACAAAGGACGGCAGCACCACCAGGCCCAGGCCCTGCAGCGCGGCCGAGCGGGCGGTCTCCAACTGGGTGGTGCTGAGCGCGACCTGGTTGAAGGCCATGGCATAGCTTTCGTCGGGCTGGCTGTCTCGGGCACTGGCGGGGGGCCGGCGAAAGCTCAGGTCGTGCACAAAAGGCAGGGCCACCAGGGCATGGTTGATCAGGTCTTTGGGGTGCTGCGGGCGCCCATGGGCTTTCAGGTAGTCGGGCGCGCCGCACAACACCAGCTGCGAGTGCGCCAGGCGCCGTGCCACAAAGTCGCCGTTCAAGGGCCGGGCATGGGTCATGACGACGCAGACGTCAAAGCCCTCGTCCAGGGTTTCGGCTTGGGCGTTGGTCGTCAGCTCGATCGTCACCTTGGGGTGCTTTTGCTTGAAGCTGTGAATGATGCGCACCAGCTCATAGGTGGCCAGCGAAGGGGGCGCCAGCACCTTGAGCCGGCCCCCCACCCGCTGCGTGGCCGACTGCACCGAGGCCTCGGCCTCTTCGATGTCGGCCAGGATGCGGCGCACCTGGTCCAGGTAGATGCGGCCCGCCTCGGTCAGCACCAGCTTGCGTGAGGTGGACCGGTTGAGCAGGCGTGCCGAAAGATGGGTTTCCAGATCGGAGATCAAACGGGTGACCACGGGCGGCGACATGTCGAGGGTGCGGGCCGCCGAGGCAAAGCCTTGGCAGTCGACCACGCGGCAGAAGACCTGCATGCTGAGCAGACGGTTCATGGTTGGGGCCTTGTGTGGAACAGGGGGTGGACAGCGGTTGCCCAGGCACTGGAGGTCAGGCGGGGTGGGGCACCGATCCCGATCAAAACGGGCCGCTTGTCGGGCAAGTGGGCTCAGTGTAGGGAGATCAGTTCGCCAGAGAAACCGTTTGCCAAGCAATTGGCTGTTCCTGAAATGGCAATAAAAGCAAAAATTAAATTTGTTCTATGTCCCTAATAGAAATAAATCAAACAGCGCATTTGCCGGACCTGATCAGGGGCTGCTCACCTTGAATCCGCTGGGGCTGTTGGGGTGCAGGTGTCTGTCTGCCGGGCCGGCGCGAACGAAAAAGCCCCCAGCAAGCTGCTGGGGGCCGAAAGGCGAAAGGCGAAAGTCGGAAAGCGGGCCGGTCGTCCGGTGCGGTGGCGCTCAGGTCGCTTGGGCGCTGCGCGACAAAGGCACCAGCAGGGTGAGCGCGGCCCCGGCGATGGCCAGGCAGGCCAGCACGTAGAAGATGGTGTTGAGCGGCAAGCCCGCCGCAATCAAGGCACTGCCCAGGATGGGGCCGCCGATGCCCCCGATGCGGCCAAAGCCGGCACACCAGGCCACGCCGGCGGCGCGCACCTGGGTGCGGTAGTAGTTGGCGACAAAGCCATAGATCAGGGTCTGTGTGCCGCTGGTACCCAGGCCCACGATGGCCACCACCGCCAGCAGCGCCGCCAGGGGCAGGCTCAGCGTGGCAAGCGCCAGGGCCAGTGCGCCCGTCACAAAGCTGGCGGCCACCACAGGCTTGGGGCCAAACCGGTCGGCAAAGCGCGAGGCTGCCATGGCACCGAACAGCGAGCCGCCATTGAGCACCGCCAAAAACGCCAACGAGCCCTTGGTGTTGTAGCCGGCGCGCAGCATCAGCTCGGGCAGCCAGGTGTTGAGCGAGTAGACCAGCAGCAGGCCGGTGGCGCTCATGCAGCCCAGGACCAGGGTCGGGCCCAGGTAGTACCGACCCAGCAGACCGGCAAAGCCGCTGCGGATCTGCGTGGGGTCAACGGTCGTGGAACCTGGCGTGGATGTGGACGTGAGTGAGGGTGTGGATGTGGATGTGGATGCCAGCGGCAGCGGCACGCCGGTGCGCTGCGACAGCGCCTGGGCTTCGGCAGTGCGCCCGCGCGCCGCCAGCCAGGCGACCGATTCGGGCATCTTGAAATACGCCAGCGGCAGCAGGGTGAGCACAGGCAACGCGCCGATCCAGAACATGCCTCGCCAGCCGATGTGCTGCATCAGGGCAATGGCCAGCATGGCCGACATCATGCTGCCCAACGGAATGCCGCCATTGCTGATGGCAATGAACAGGTTCTTCTTGTCACGCGGTGCGTACTCGGCGACGAGCGCCGCCGTGGTCGCCACCAGCGCCCCGATGCCCAGGCCAGTGGCAAAGCGCATCCACCCGAAGGCGTCGGTGCTGTGGGTCATGGCCGTGAGGGCCATGCCGACCGAGAACCAGGCGTATGAGGCCAGCATCACCTTGCGCCGCCCGATGATGTCGCCCACTGAGCCCGCCAGAAGGGCGCCCAGTGCCACGCCGAACAGGGCGTAACTGCCCAGGGTGCCCGCGATGTGCGGGGTCACGCTGCCGATCTGGCTGTCATCGCGCAAAAAGGTGGAAACCACCGCGCCATAGACCACCAGGTCATAGCCGTCAAAGATCAGGCCCAGCGTGGCCAGGGTCAGGATCCACCAGACCGTGCGCATGCGGCGCGGGTCTTGTGGCGTGGGTGCTTGGGTGGGTGTCATGGGCATTTTGTTGTGATCGATTGGGGTATCTATTGCATACATACAATATGCATACATATGATAAGTTTACGAATCAAAAACAAAACTAGGGTTAACACTTAAATCGATCCGCCGCGCCCCGTCGCACTGCAGGGTGGGTACCGGGCGTGCAGCGGCCTCTCAGGCGCGAGCGAGGGGGACCAGGCTTGCCAGGTGACCCAGGCAGTCGCCTGCGTCCACCCGGGCCAGCGCGCGGATGCACAGGGCCAGGCCCGAGCCCTTGAAGCGCACCTCAGTGGCTGGCCTGCTGGGTCGGGTGGGGTCGTGAATCCAGCCGGCGATCTGTCCGGCCTGCACTTCGTCGCCCAGTTGGAAGGCCGGCTCGAACAGGCCGGGCTCGGGCGCGAACACATAGTGGGCATCGCCGTCCACACGGTAAAGGCGGGTGGCCGGGTCGGGCTGCGGCGCTGGCGTCGGGGGCAGCAGGCCCATGCCCTGCATCAGGCGCTCGATGCAGGCCTCAGCCAGGGCCAGGCCTTCAGGGCTGCACACGGCCTGGCCGCCAAATTCGCCGCAGAAGAACAGCAGGCCATGGCGGTCCGCCGCGGCACCATAAGTGCGGTCTTCGCCCAGCAGGTCCATCACAAGTGTGCGCGGTGCGCCCAGGGCATGTACCAGCCGGCTGTAGTGCTCAGCCTGGCTCGGGTCGGTGGGCCACGCCGCCAGCACGGTGGGCAGGTAGTGGGTGGAGGCCCCACCTGCATGCAGATCGAAGGCCACGTCGGCCAGCGGGAACAGCACACTGTCCACGTAGTGGGCCAGCATCTCGGTGAGGCTGCCATTGCGTTGTCCTGGAAAGGCTCGGTTCAGGTTGCCCTGGTCGATGGGTGAGGTGCGGGTGCCCTGCATCAGGGCCGGAAAGTTCAGTCCCGGGATGACGATCAGGCGACCCCGGATCTGCAGTTGTGGCAGGCGCCGCATCAGCTTCATCAAGGCGATCGGGCCTTCAAACTCATCGCCGTGGTTGCCCCCGGTCAGCAGCAGGGTGGGGCCAGGCCCGTGATTCAGCACCGCGATGGGCACAGGGATGTGGCCGTAGCCCGATCGGTCGTGCGAGTAGGGCAGGCGCAGGTGGCCCGATTGCAGGCCGGGTCGGTCAAAGTCGATGTCGGTGCTGATGAGGGAGGGACGTGCAGACGCTGGGTCAACTGGGGGCATGGGAGGTGAACTGTTTCAGGGGGCCACCGCTGCAGCGCCCATCGCCGCAGACCCGCCGGCCCCGTGAAGCCGAACTATCGATTCAATGCGCAGAAACCGCCAATGCTGTTGATTGTTGGCTGTGATGCATTAAAAGCATCACAAGAGCGAAGGCGCCGTTGGCTGCAGGGCACCGAGAAACCGTTGCAGGCCCGGGCCGGTGCCCTCGCGCCGGCAGGCAAACGACAAGCTCAGGGGCACCGAGACATCGGCCAGGGGCACAAAGCGCACCCGGGCCGGCGGCCGGCCCCGGTTGGCGCCATTGACCAGCGCGATGCCGATGCCTGCCGACACCAGCGACAGCACGGCCGATTCACTGCCCACTTCTTGCACGATGTGGGGCGTCAGCCCGGCCTGGGTGCAGGCCCCCATCAGCCGATCGTGGTAGGCCGGGTACACCGGGCGCTCAAACATCACAAAGGGCTCGTCGGCCAGTTCGCTGGCCTGCACCAGAGGGCGCTGGGCCAGACGCGAACCCTCGGGCACGGCCAGGATCACGTCGTGCCGGGCCAGTGCCGTGCACTGCAACGCCGAATCCAGGGCTTCAAAGGGATAGATGAACCCGCCGTCCAGACCACCCGCTTGCAAGGCGTCCAGTTGCTGCGGTGTGCTCATCGGAAACAGCTGGATGCGCAGGCCTGGGGCTTCCTGCTGCAGGCGGCCGATGGCGTCTGGCACCAGGCCGTCCCAGCCCGCGCTTTCGATCAGGCCCAGGCGCAGGCTGCCCAGCAGGCCGGCGGCCCGCAACTGCACCGAGCGCTTGGCCTCCTGCACGGCGGCCAGGATGCGCTGGGTATCGGCCTGGAAGGCACGGCCTGCTTCGGTCAGGCACAGTCCGCGGCTGCTGCGCTCGAACAGGCTCACGCCCAGTTCGGCCTCCAGGTCCTGGATCTGACGCGACACCGCAGGCTGGGTCACATGCAGGTGCTCTGAGGCGGCGCGCACACTCTGGTGCTCGGCCACCATGGCGAAATAACGGAGATGGCGCAGTTCCATGTTGGGCGTGTCCTTGTGCGGGTGATGCTTTCGAGGCATCAAGCAAGCAAAAAGAATGAATTGTGATGTGGGTTCTCGCTCAGCATAGTGGATGGCACCCTCAACTCCAACCGGTGCCCCTCATGACGCTTCGCCTCCTGACCCATCCACGCTCTGCGGTTCGCCGTTCTGCCCTGTTGCTGGGCCTGATGGCCGCGCTGGCCCTGCCGACGCTGGGCCAGGCCAGCCCCGTGGCCGCCGCCACCGCGCCGGCCTGGAACCCTGACAAGCCCATCCGCCTCATCGTGCCCTGGGCCCCGGGCGGTGCCGTCGATGGCACCTCGCGGGCCCTGGCCAGCGGTCTGGGCGCGCGCCTGCACCAGCCCGTCATCGTCGAAAACAAGCCCGGTGCCAGTGGCATGGTGGGAGCCGGCTATGCCGCCGCCAGCCCGGCCGATGGCTACACCTTCTTCATGGGCAATGTGGACACCCAGGTGGTCAATCCCCTGCTGTTTGCCAAAACCCTGCGCTACGACGCGGTCAACGCGTTTGACCCGGTGCTTGAACTGGGCCGCGTGCCCATGGCGGTGGTTGAGCGCGCGGGCGTCAACGTGCGCAACGCCCAAGACCTGCAGCGCCTGGCGCGCGACAAGCCCGGCAGTGCCAGCTATGGCACCTGGGGCATCGGCAGCACGGCCCACCTGGCCTTTGCGCTGCTGGAGCAACAAAGCGGCGTGGACCTGAATCACCTGCCCTACCAGGGCGCCACCCCGGCCTATGCCGCCTTGCTGGGTGGGCACATCGAGTTTGCCCTGGCCCAGGTGCCCTGGGCCCTGGCGGCCCAACGCGATGGCAAGGTGCAGATCCTGGGCGTCACCTCGGCCCAGCGCAGCACGCTGGACCCCAGCCTGCCCACGTTGGCTGAATTGGGTTTCAAGGATTACGCTGTCGAGCAATGGGTGGGGCTGTTTGCGCCCCGGGGTGTGCCGGCCGATCTGCGCGAGCGACTGGGCCGTGAGGTGAACGCCTGGCTCAAGACGTCCGAAGCCCAGACCGCCCTGCGCGCTGCCGGCGTCGAGCCCGCGGGGGGCACTGCCGAGCAACTGGCGAGCCGTCAAAAATCCGAATCCGTGTTCTGGCAGCGCCTGATCCGGGCCCGCAACATCACCGTGGAGAACCTGCAATGAGCGAGTTGTTCGGCACCCAGGCCCCCACCGGCCCCGTCCACCAGGTGGGCGAGTGGTCCATCTGGAAGGTGGAGGAGCGCTGCATCGACAACTTTGCGCCTGCCTTCCTGTTCCCGGCCTGGGATGAAGCCACTGCGCCAGCGCGCACCGCCTGGACCGATGCCAGCACCACCGCCGATGAGGGCCGCAGCCTGCGCCTGAGCATCCACAGCTGGGTGTTGCGCCGCCCCGGCCAGACCGTGGTGCTGGACACCGGCATCGGCAATGGCCGCGAGCGGCCCGGCAAGGCCATCTTCCATCAGCTCAACACCGCTTACCTGAGCCGCCTGCAGGCCCGTGGTGTGCAGCCCGACCAGGTTGACCTGGTGATCAACACCCATTTGCACACCGACCACGTGGGCTGGAACACCCACTGGCTGGACGGGCGCTGGCAGCCTTTGTTCAGCCGGGCCTGCTACCGCTTCCCAGCCCCTGAATTGGCGCACATTCGCCAGCACACCGGCCACCTGGCCCCGGTCTGGCGCGACAGCATCGAGCCCGTGGTGCAGGCCGGCCTGCATCTGCCCATTGGCTTCGAGCCCACCGTCATCGCGCCGGGCCTGACGATGGTGCCCACCCCGGGCCACACGGCCGGCCACATGAGCCTGTGGCTGGTGTCAGAGGGGCAGCACGCGCTGTTCGGTGGCGATGTGATGCACCACCCGCTGCAGGTGTTGGCGCCGGCGCTGAGTTCGGTCTTTTGCGAAGACCCGGTCCAGGCCGGCGCCACCCGCAGCGCCTTGCTCCACGAACTCAGCGAGCGGCGGGCCCTGTACTTCAGCTCGCACTTTCCGGGCAGCTCGGTCGGGCGGGTGCAGCGGGCGGGGCAGCGCTATCGGTGGGTCGCTGAATAAGCAGCGTTGCCTTGCTTGGCCTTGCAGCAGACACCAGCCGGATCAACGCCGGCAGGGGCCGATGCCTGCGCGCATTGAATGGCATAAAGGCTTTGTCAGTCGTCGATAAATTCAGGGTCAATCCAGCCTGAAAATGATCGGGTCTTGTGTAGACTGAACCAAGGCACCGTTTCTTTTGAGAATATGGCGACAGGTTTCAGAGCGACGGGCCAATGAATATCTCAGCAGAGAGGACCCGCAATGACTGCTTCGACCCAAGAATCCAGTGAAAGCTGGACTATTTTGTGTGTCGACGATGAGCCTCACATCCTGAGTTCTCTGCGCAGGCTGCTGAAGCCCTGTGGCTATCAATTTCTCGGCGCCAACAGTGCCGAGGAAGCGATTGCCCGGCTCGCAGAAGAAAAAGTGGATTTGATCATATCTGACATGCGAATGCCCGGCATGCAGGGCGCCGAGTTCTTGGGGATTGCGCGGCAAAAGTGGCCCTCGATCACCCGGGTCATGTTGACCGGCTACTCGGATGTCAGTTCAACCATCGAGGCCATCAATAAAGGCGAGATTTACCGATATATTGCCAAGCCCTGGAATGATATTGAGGTACTGGGGGTTATCAACCAAGCCTTTGAACGTCATCGCATGGAGAGAGAAAATCTGCGTCTGCAAGCGGAGCTTCTTTCCAGAAATGAGGAATTGAATCGCCTGAACGAATCCTTGGAAGAGCGTGTGCAAGCTCGTACCAAAGAAGTCGAACGCATGGCGCAACAAATCAGAAAAAGCCACATCAATTCCATCAAAATATTCTCGACCCTGCTTGAATGGCGAGAGGGTTTATTGGCTGGGCATTCGCGTCGAGTGGCCGACATGGCGCGAAAACTGGCCAAAGTCATGGATTGCTCTGAACAAGAGCTTCAAGATATTTTCATTGCCGGCCTGATTCATGACATCGGGTTGATCTCGCTCCCTGATTCGGTGATTGAAAAGCCGGTTTCATTGTTGCAGGGCGACGATTTGCTGAGCTATGAAAAGCATCCTTCTTTTGGTGAGCAGATCCTGTTGTCGCAGGATGATCAGCAGGGGGTTGCCAGCATCATCCGCTCGCATCACGAGCGTCATGACGGGGCGGGATTTCCGGATCGGCTGCACGGCACGCAGATTCCGCTGGGGGCCCGCATCATCGGAATCGTCGACACCTACGATGACCTGTGCTTCGGACGCATCACCAGTGCCAGATTGAGTGATGCGGATGCCCGGCTGGTGATTTCCAGGGGGCGAGGCAGCCAGTTTGATCCAGAAATCGTTGATGTCTTTCTGCAAATGCTGCTGGCAGCTCAACCCCAAGCTGAAAAGCCACCTCGGCAGCTGCGCTCAGAGGCCTTGCGTGCCGGCATGTGCCTGGCCCGGGATCTGATGTCTCCCGAGGGGCTGATCCTGCTGTCTGCCGGTCATGTGATTCATGCTGACCTGATCAAACGCATCCGGTCGCGTGAAGCCAGAGAATCGAGTCATTATATTTTTCACATCAAGAATGACTGAGGATCGATCATGAAACAAAGAATCATCTTCATCGACGACGAGCCCAATATCATTTCAGCACTCAAGCGCGTGCTGCTTCCGGCGCTGTCTGAAACGGCAGATATTTATTTCACGTCCGACCTGCAAAAGGCGCTTGAGTGGGTGCGTGAGATCGAGTTCGATGTCATCGTTTCAGATTATTTGATGCCCGACATGAGTGGTCTTGAGTTCATCAAGATCGCCAAGGCACTGCAGCCGGATGCCGTTCTTCTGATGCTCAGTGCCTCCACAGAGTTTGAAGTCATGCGCACTGCAGTCAATGAGTTGAATATATATAAATACCTCATCAAGCCGTGGGTGTCTGACGAGTTGTGCCGAGATATTGCTATGGCTTTGAATAAGGCGTCCGATGATCGCTATCAGAGGGAGTTGGCTGGTGTGGGGCTGATTCAATTCAGACCTGCCGCCTCCGACTGAAGGAACTGTCCCGGACGGTGCGATGTTCAACCTGGATTTTCAGCGAGTTGATGATGGGTGTTCTGGAATTGAAGATACTTGAGGCCATCAGTCAGCCCATCTTTGTCTGCGATGGGCAAAGGATTGTTCATGCCAATGAAAAGATGCTGCGTTTGCTGGGCCGCAGTCTGGCGGATCTGCAGTCCACGACGGGCATTGATTTTTTCTCCGATGAGCATTCATCCAAGGCGAATCATTACTTGCGCACCTGCCTGGACAGCAACGTGGCGTCCCCGTCGATCGAGTTGGACATCCGCTCCGCAAGCGGCTTGACGCGATGCATCGAACTCACAGGTGTCAAACATGCCATGGCAGAGCGGGCGGTGGTGATCTGTACCTGCCAGGACCTGAGCGACATTCGAATTGTTCAGGACAGTTTGATGGAGATGGGGCAGCGACTCAATCAGATCATCGAGAATGACCCGGTCGCGACCTTGGTCATGAATGCCGACCACGTCGTGACCCACTGGAATGCGGCGGCTGAGCATTTGACCGGGGTCAGCAAGGCGGCCATGGTCGGCGGGCGTGATGCATGGCGCCCTTTTTATGTCAGTGCTCGGCCGATTCTGGCCGATTTGATCATCGAAGGCTCGGTGGATGCCGCGATGCCTGTGTTGTACAAGGGCCTCGGAAAGAAATCCAACCTGATCCCGAATGCCGTCGAGGCCGAAGACTTCTTTCCGAACATCGGCGCCAGTGGTTGCTGGTTGTATTTTTCGGCAGCGCCGTTGCGCAATTCAAAGGGCCAGCTGGTGGGGGCCATCGAAACCTTGCAGGACGTCACCAGTCGCAGAGATGCCGAGGACGCGCTGCGCCGTCAGCAATTGGCGCTCGAGTGGTCGGTGGCAGAACGCACGGCCGAGGTGCGCGCGCAGCATCAGCAAATTGAGGCGCTGCTGGAAAATGCCCCCATTGGCATTGTCAAGATCAAGGACGGTGTGATTTCGAGATTGAATGACACCTTTGTCGAAATGTTCGAATTGCAAGATCTGCCCATCGACCAATTGCGGGTTGAGCACATATTTGCCAGCCGCGATGATTACGACTTCATTCGAAAAATGTCGCGTCCAATGCTCAAGGCGGGGGCGGCTTTCAATTATGAAGCCCGAATGAAAACCCATCTGGGAAACCTGCGCTGGATTCAATTGATTGGATATCCGGCTCAACCAGGCGCTGGTGACGAAAGTTCGTGGTGGCTATTGCTGGATCGAACCGATATCAAGACTGCTCATGAAAATCTGCAGAAAAATTTTGATCGGATCAAGGATATCAATGACAAGCTGGAAGAGGCCCAGAATCAACTGCTTCAGTCTGAAAAAATGGCCTCGATAGGGCAGTTGGCCGCCGGGGTGGCTCACGAAATCAACAATCCGCTTGGCTTTGTCAGTTCGAACATCGGGGCATTGGGTCGGTATTCTAAAGACCTGCTGGAGGTCGGGCGGACCGCGATGGCGTTGTTGAAAATGCAGGATCGCCCGCCTGCTGATCGCGCCTGGGCCGATCTCGCAGCCTCATTTGAGCGGTTTGACTTTGAGTTTCTGGCCGAAGACCTGCCCAACCTGCTCAGCGAGACAGAAGACGGTCTCAACCGTGTGAAGCGGATTGTGCAAGACCTCAAGGATTTTTCCAGGGTGGACCACGATGAGTGGGCAGAGGCCGACATCAACCAGGGGCTGGATTCGACGCTGAACGTCGTCAGAAATGAGGTGAAGTACAAGGCTGAAGTCATCAAGAACTACGCCGTCCTGCCACGGGTGAAATGCCTGGCGGCCCAGATCAATCAGGTGTTCATGAACCTGATTGTCAATGCGGCGCAAGCGATCCAGGACAAAGGTCGGATCGTGCTTCAGACCGAGTTGCGCGACGGTTGGGTGGTGGTTTCGGTGTCGGATACCGGCTGCGGCATGTCCGAGGACGTCCAGAAGCGCATTTTTGAACCTTTCTACACCACCAAACCTGTTGGGCAAGGGACCGGCCTGGGCCTGTCGCTTTCCTACTCCATCGTTCAGAAGCATGGGGGCCGCATCGAGGTCGACTCAACACCCGGTGTCGGGACAACGTTCAGCGTGCACCTCCCGCTGGTGCCTCCCCCGCGGGCGCAGCCCCCGACCGCACCCAGGGCCTGACGCGGCGCCCGGAGGCACGCCGGAGCCCGAACCATCAAGGGCTGCCCGGCCCCAGCAAAACGGCCAGCTCCTGCGGCGGCATCGGGCGCGCGAACAGATAGCCCTGTCCCATGGGGCAGCCCTGCGCACACAGAAAGGCCAGTTGTGCCTCGGTCTCGATGCCCTCCGCCGTCACTTCCATCTCCAAGGTCTTGCTGAGCCCGATGATGGCTCGCACGATGGCCATGTCGTTGGCATTGCCGGGCAGGTCCCGCACAAAGGACTGATCGATCTTGATGCGATCCAAGGGCAGATGCTTCAGATAAGACAACGAAGAAAATCCGGTCCCGAAGTCGTCCACCGCGATGCGGATGCCCATGGATCGCAATTGCCACAGCACCCGCCGGCTCAGCTCCAACTCCTGCAGCAGGCTTTCCGTGATTTCCAGTTCAAGAAATTGCGGCGTGAATCCAGAGTCCTCCAGCGCTTCGGTCACATCCTGTATGAAGTTTTCTGCCGCCATCTGGCGGACCGAGACGTTGACCGCCACGGTCAGGTTTGGGTGGCCTTGCCGGTGCCAGGCGGCACCTTGTTGGCAGGCCGCGTGCAAGACCCAGCGTCCCACGGCCTCGATGAGTCCGGATTCTTCCGCAACGGGGATGAACCGGGCCGGTGACACGAGTCCGTTCTCGGGGTGTTGCCAGCGCACCAGTGCTTCGACGCCGATGATCTGCCGCCCTGGCAGCGCCACGACCGGTTGGTAGTACAGCATCAGCTCCTGGTGTTCGACGGCGTGGCGCAGCCCCTGCTCGATCCGCATGCGTTCATGAACCCGCTCTGCCATCTCCGGCGCGTAGAAGCAATAGCGGTTGCGACCCCGTCGCTTGGCGTCGTACATGGCACTGTCGGCAGCCCGTATCAGGTGGTCCACATCCTCGCCGTTGGCTGGAAAGACCGCGATTCCCAGGCTGGCCGACACCACCAGGCGCTTGTGACCGCTCAAGTCCAGGGGCTCGCGCACGGCCCGCAACAGCTTGTCGGCCAGGCCGGCTCCGTCCTCGATGCGAAGCATGTCGGGTGCCAGCACCACGAACTCATCCCCGCCGAGGCGAAACGCCATGTCTGCGCGTCGGATTGTTCCACGCAGGCGTTGCGCAACCTGTTTCAGCAGCTCGTCACCCACGGCATGGCCCAGGGTGTCGTTGATCGTCTTGAACCCATCCAGGTCGATGAAGATCAACGCAATCGGTATGCCGGAGCGCCGGGAACGCTCGATTTCACTCTCCATGCACTCGGCCAGCAGGTTGCGATTGCCGAGCCCTGTGAGGGCGTCATGAAAGGCCAGGTGATTGAGTTGCAGTTCAGCGTCGCGAATGGCGCTCAGGTCGGAGAAGGCCAGCACGTACTGGACCACCTGGCCAAGGTCATCGCGCACGGCGCACACGTGTTCCCAGGCGGTGAAGCGCTCGCCGGACCGCCTCAGACACACGGTTTCACCGTTCCAGTAGCCGTGTTCCGAAGCCTCCAGTCGTTCGTAGAAGACGGGGCTGTGCCGACGCGCGTGCAACACCTCGTCTGGCGTGCGGCCAATCACTTCGTCGGGCTCCATGGCGGTCAGCAGGGTGAACGCTGGGTTGATCGACACGATGCGTTGTTGCTTGTCCATGATCGCGATGCCCTCGGCCGTGGTGCGGAAAACGACGCTGGCCTGGCGCAGCTTTTCCTCCATTTCCTTGCGCTCTGTCACATCGCGCAGCACCCCGACAACGCGGTGCTCACCGTGCCGTTTTGCGTGGATCTCGGCCCACAGATGCACCCCGGCATCGCGCTGCAGGCGCACGGTGGCGCAGGCCATGCCAGGTTGTTGCAGGGCCTCGACCAGCACGGCGCGGTCGTCGCCATGGACCTGATGGAGCAAGGCGCTCTCACCTTCCAGAAAGGTCGTGGGGGCGCCCCCTACGATGCGTGAGAAATGCCCTCCGATCTTCAGGTGTCCGCTGTCCGTGTCCCACTCCCATACACCCAGCTCAGCGGCATCGACCGCCAGCCGCAGCCGCTCCTCGGCGCTTTCGATGTCCAGCTCGGCGGTGCGGCGGCTCAGGGCCATCTGCAAGGTGGCGCGCAGCTCGCGCATCTCATAGGGCTTGACCAGGTAACCATAGGGTGCGCTGGCCGCCGCTCTGCGCAGGTTGTCGTCTTCGGCGTAGGCCGTCAGAAAGATGATGGGCACAGGAACGACCGATCGGATCGCGCGGGCCGCCTCGGTGCCGTCCATCGGTCCTTCCAGGTGGATGTCCATCAGGATCAGGTCGGGTGGGCTTCGCCGTGCCAATTCGATCGCTGCGGGGCCGGTGGCCACGATGCCTGTGATCTCGCACCCCAGGGCCTCCAGGGCCTGCTTCAGGTCGAGTGCCACGATGCGTTCGTCTTCGACAATCTGGATGCGGGTGTTTTTCATGGCACGTCCCGGTGTTCCTGGGTGGAGTCGTCCAACGGCTGCAGGACCACGTCAAAGCGGGTTCCCTGCTCACTTGCCATGTGCAACTGGCCTTGCAGCTGCTCCACCAGCAGCGGGATCAGCTGAAAGCCCAGCGACCGGGCCTGGCCCAACGCCGGTCCTTCAGGCAGGCCGATGCCGTTGTCGCTGACCACGATGCGGCCCCGGCCCTGTGCATCACGGTCCAGGATGACCTGGACCTCGCCGGGCCGCTGGTCCGGGAAAGCGTGTTTGAGTGCGTTGGTCACCAGTTCCGTGACCAGCAAGCCGCAGGGCACGGCACGTTGCAGGTCGAGTGCGACCTTGTGGCGGTGGTGCACCAGCAGTTGCACATGCGGTCTGCCCCGGAGCATCGATTCGCGCAGCAGGCTGGCCAGCCGTTCCAGGTAGGTCCCCAGGTCGATCTCGTTGAAGTCGTGCCGCTCGTACAGCAGTTGGTGGATCAGGGCCATGGCCTTGACCCGGCGCTGGCTTTCTTCCAGCAAGGCCTGGGCTTGGGGCGGGGCATGGCGTGCCTGCAGGCTCAGCAGGCTGGAGACCACCTGAAGGTTGTTTTTGACACGGTGATGCACCTCCCCCAACAGGGCGGTCTTTTCGCCCAGGGCCCGCTCGATCTGCAGTTGGGCCGCCTTGCGATCCGTCACGTCAACAATGGTGGCCAGCACACGCTGGGATTGGCTGGTGGTGATCGGGTTGAGGCCGATCTCCACCGGAAACTCGCTGCCGTCACGGCGGCGTGCGTACAGCTCACGCCGCTGTGCCATTTCCCGGGCAGAGGGCTGGGCGAAGAAGGTCTGGCGCAGGCTGGGATGGCGTGCCCGGTAGCGTTCGGGCATCAGCATCTCGATGGTCATGCCGAGAAACTCCTCGCGCGAATAGCCGAACAATGCAACCATTTTTCCGTTGACCATCTGCAGGCGCCCGTGAATGTCGACCATGGCCATGCCGTCCGGCGACGACTCCACGGCCTGCCTGAAGCGCTCCTCGCTCTGCCGCAATTCCTGTTCGCTTTGCTGGCGGCTGCTGATGTCGATCGACGAGGCGATCAGGTGCGTGATGACGCCGGCACTGTCGCGCAGGGGGGCAAGCATCAGGTCGGTGGTGATGCGGCCATCTTCGCGCGACCGCATCACCACATCGAAACGCACCACCTCGCCCTGGGCGGCCTGGCCCACCGAATCCCTGAGCTGCCCTTGCACACCGGGGTCATAGTTCCACCAGTGGCAGTCCCAGAACTTGCGCCCCAGCACAGCGTCCATGCCGATGCCGGCGGCGTCCAGCGGCGCCTGATTGGTTTCGATCAGCGTGCCATCGGGCAAGAGGATGCCGACAAAGGCGAACAAGGTGTTGAGCAGCCTTTGCAGATGCCGTTCATGGGCTTCGTTCTGCAACTCGTTCTGACGCTGCAGGGTCACGTCCTGCACGAGCGCGAGAACGCCCTGCAGCGAGCCCTGCTCGTCGCGGTAGGGGTGGTAGCTGGCCCGCCAGCAGCGGGCCGCCTCACGTGGCGCGCCCGGGCCGGGCTCGACGCCGGGCTCCATGACGACCTCGTCGATCACTGGCAAACCTGTGCTGAGCACACGCTGCAGCAACTCTTCGATCCGATCGGCCGCCGTGGGCAGCACTTCGCGCACGGTCCGGCC
Source organism: Curvibacter sp. GW821-FHT01G03 (assembly GCF_059422285.1). NCBI lineage: Bacteria > Pseudomonadati > Pseudomonadota > Betaproteobacteria > Burkholderiales > Comamonadaceae > Curvibacter > Curvibacter sp. GW821-FHT01G03. The sequence continues at coordinate 130,930 of NZ_JBWKWP010000008.1, read as the reverse complement.
CAGGTGGGCGTCGACGGGCAGGCCGTTCGATTGGGCCAGACAGGTGTTGATGCTCAGATATCGGAAGTCTGTGTCCAGCAAGGCCATGCCGTGGGGCACCACGTTCAGCGTGGCGTCCAGCAAATGGCGGCAAGACGGATTGAACCCTGCAAGACCCTGCATACCCCTCCCTCAAGGGTTGAGCTGTTGACGTCAAAGCCTGTCGATGTGCGACACGGCATCGGTGCTCATTTATTGTTTTTCTGGCCGTCCCTCAAGGGTCGGTGCACTGCGATGAACAGTCTTCAGCCTGATGTTTTGATGGTGGCCGTTCGCGCGGGTCGATAGTCCACGCTGGGCCAAGCATTCATGGCTTGTGGCGCTCAGGATACCGTTCATCTCTCAATTCTGTCCAGCGGGAACGGCGGGCAAGACAGGCGATGCGCAGGGGGCGCCTCAATTGGTGCAAAGGATGGCCTGAGGCGCTGGCGCCATGGGGTCGCTCGTTGGCGTTTCGGGCAGGGCTGCCACGCAGATCCGACCTCGGCCCTGGGCCTTGGCTTCGTACATGGCCTGGTCGGCCTGGCGCAGCAGCATGTCTGCCGCGTTGCCGTGGTCTGGAAAGAAGGACACGCCGATGCTGGCGCCCACGCATACCTCGGTGCCGTTGCCCAGTGCGATGGGCTGGCGCACGCAGGCCAGGATGCGATTCAGGACCTGCTCGTGATCGCGCCTGGTGCCCAGAGGGTTCAGGATCAGCACGAACTCGTCGCCTCCGGTGCGGCTCACCGTGTCTGCAGGCCTGAGCTCACGCTCCAGCCTGCGACCTATTTCTTGCAGCAGCAGATCGCCCGCCTCGTGACCGTTCTGGTCATTGACGGCCTTGAAGCCATCGAGGTCCATGAAGCACACACCAATCACCAGCCCGTTTCTGCGTGCGTTGGCAATCGCCGTCTCCAGCCGATCAGTCATCATCCTTCGGTTGGGCAATCCGGTCAGCCCATCGTGGTAGGCCAGTGCCTCGATCTTCTCGAACAATTGGTGGGCCTGCGTGACGTCTTCGATCAACCAGAGCGACTCGCCTTCCTTGCCCGCCAGATGGCTGCCGAAAGCCTTGATCCAGAGGATGTTGCCGTTCTTGTGACGCATCTGGATTTCCGTGCGATAGCGTCCTCGGTCCGACAGCGCCGAGTAGGCCTGCTCACCCACCCGGACGTAGCTGGCCTCATCCGCGTACAGGGCGCGAATCGGTTGCCCCACCAGCTCGCTTTGCTCAAAGTCGAAGATCCGGGTCACCCCGCGATTCATCCACACCACCTTGCGGTCCACCAGCTTCAAGATGCCGATCAGGTCGTTGTCCAGCATGGCCTGTTGCTCATTGACGAGGCCATCGAGTCGTTGCTGCATGTGGTGCAGGCTGGTGACGTCGTACATGACCGTGCGTATCTGCCGGTGCGTGCCTGAGGCCTGGGGGATGGCGGTTGCACTGAGGCTGACCCGGCGCCTGGGCGTGTCCACTGTGGCCAGCAGGTCCACCTCCATGTCCTGGGCCAGGCCCTCTGTCCGGACCTTGTCCAGCAGCCTGGCAAAAACCTGTCGATCGTCTCCCGCCAGGAAGTCGGCCAGCGACCTGCACCCGATCAGGTCGTCACTGGGGTGTTGCAGCCAGCGCAGGCCCGTGGCATTGATCTGCAGGAAAGTACCTTGATCGTCCATGACGTGGTAGGCACAGGGTGCGTTGTCCCAGAGGTCTTGTGCGCGGTCATTGGAGGCCTTGAGCCGTGCCTCCAGTTCGTTTCGGTGGGTCATGTCCCGAGCCGAGCAGAACACCAGCGCCTGGCCATCGAGGGTCACCTTGGCCGCATAGATTTCGACACAGACCTGCCGCCCATCAGCTCTTCGAAACTGGGCTTCGCGGCGCAGATGGGGCCGCCGATCCAGCATCCGGCCCCACACCTGGACGTGTCGCGGGCTGAAGCCTGGCAGCCACAAGGACATGGGGCGACCGATCAACTGAGCGCGCCGATAGCCCAGCAGCGTCAGAAAGGTGTCCCCTACTTCGATCAGTGTGCCCCTGGCATCCAGCACATGGGTGCCGTCGCTGGCCATCCTCAGCAGCGCCTGTAGGCGCTGGCCCTGTCGAGCCAGGGTTTGGGCATGGGTCGACTCGCGGTCCCAGGCCTGGTAGATCAGCCATGTGTACCAGGCGATGACACTCAGTGCCAGCAGGGCCAGCGCCATCACCTGCAGCGCCTGAAGGCGCCAGAGGTGCAGATAGCCTGCGGTGGCCACACCCGCGATCACCGTCACGGCCTGGTCGGGCACGCTCAGGTAGACATAGTTGCGTTCCACGGAGTCGACGTCGCTGCGAGCCGTGAATTCGCCCGTGTCGGTCTGGCGGGCCAGAGCATGCAGAAAGTCGTCGGACAGTCTTGATTCACCGAAGGGGTCTTGTGCCTCGCCACCCGGCCCGAAGCGCTTGCTGGCAAGCAGGCGCATCGAGGGGGTATGGCGCAGGCTGATGGCGCCCTGTGGCCCCATGGCGACCGTGTCCATCAAGGATTGAAAATGCGCTGCGGGCAGCAAGCCAAGGACCGCCCCATCGTTGTCCCCGGCCGTGCTCAGCCCTTGGCGACCCAACACAAGCACCCACCGCCCATCAGGCTGGGCCAGTTGAACCAAGGCCAGGACCGACAGCCTGGTTGTACTGGCGGCCTGCAAGGCCCCGATGATTTCTTGTTCCAGAGCGGGCAATCCTGCGATCGGTTCTCGGCTGTTCCATCGGATTCGTCGGCCCGCCGGGTCGAGCCTTCCCACGGCCATCAGGCCCTGGGCCAGCAGGGTCTGTCCGCTGGCTTGTTCAAACGACCCGGTCGCGAGCCGAGCGTGCCGACGCCATTCGGCATCGGTCAGCAGGCTGTCCAGATGCAGCAGATCAAGCTCGATCACTTTTTGCAGGCTCTGCGCCGTCACCCGTGCGGTCTCGAAGGCCTGGGCCTTCAGGCTGGCCTGGCTGGCGTAAAGCCAGAACGTGGCGAGGGCCGCCAGACAGACACCCACGATGCCAGTTCCGGCCCATGCACGGCGGATCAACTGAGTGCGCAGTCGCGGGCTCAGGGTGTCGTGCAGGGCTTGTCTCAGCATGTCAGGCCGGTGTCAAAGTGGTTTTGCCAAATGTATCAAATAAATCTTTTTTAAATGCCATATCCCGCATTTAAACGGGGTCATTGTGTCGCTGACGAACGTCCAGGTCCGAGCCCTGCCGCTCTGAGAGGGGCCTGCAAGGGAGAGAAGGCGCGCTGGTTCAAGGGGCTGGGGCGGTGCAACTGCGTGCGCACCGGCACTTGTCGGTGATGGACGTTCTAAGGGACAACCGTCTTGGATTCTCGGCAGGGCAAGGTCTGTGGGCCGGCCTTGAGCTTGGTATCGATTGGGTGGGTGGCGCATGGCGCGTCATCCCTTCCGTGGTCGCGATGCGAACTTTTAGCAGAAATCACCATGAATTGATAGTGACCCGCATTTTCATCTGAGTAATCATTATTAATTGCTTGAATTGGTATTTGACTGGACAATTTGATCAATTCAATGTTCTTTCAACGATTCAGTACCGAGGTGCCCGATGACCCTACAACGTCTCTCCGTGCGGACCCAGTTGTGCGCTGCCTTTGGCAGCTTGGCTGTCCTGGTCATGCTGGCTGCGGGCATTGCCGTGAATGCGCTCCAGGAGGCCAACGGGGCCTTTGAGTCCTTTGTGCAGGGCATCAATGCCCGCGCGATCCTGGTGGCCCGCATCCGCTCAGAAGTGGATGCGCGGGCAATTGCTGCCCGCAATCTGGTCCTGGTCACCCAAGCCAGCGACCTCGAGCTTGAGAAGGCGGCCGTCCATCGTGCCCATCAGCAAGTCCAGACGGATCTGGCGGCCTTGAAAGAGATGGTGGCGGGCCGTGACGTGCCTTCCAACGTCAAGGCGTTGGTCGCAGACATCGAGCAGGTTGAGCAGGTCTACGGGCCGGTGGCCCTGGCCATCGTGCAACTGGGCCTGCAAAACAGACGTGAAGAGGCCATTGCCAAAATGAACGATGAGTGCCGGCCCTTGCTGGCCAGGCTGATTGACAAGACCAATGCCTATGCCGAAGTCACCGCCCACCGGTCGGCCGCTCTGATCGATGCGGCTGAAGCGCATTACGTGACACAGCGCAACTGGCTCATGGCGGCCTGCCTTTTGGCGTTTGCCATGGCCATTCTGGCGGGTGGGTGGATTGTTCGCAGCTTGGGCCGAGCCCTGGGCGCAGAGCCCGGCTTGTTGGGGGAGGCTGCTCAACGGGTTGCCAACGGCGATCTGAGCCCGGTCGAGGGCGTGGCTTCGGCGCCTTCGGGCAGTGTCCTGGATTCGCTCGGCCTGATGCAGCAGAGCCTGGTCCGGATCGTCAGCCAGGTGCGCGGTGCCTCCGATTCCATTGCCACCGGCTCGGCGCAGGTGTCGATGGGCAGCATCGATCTGAGCCAGCGCACCGAAGAACAGGCCACCGCCTTGCAGGAGACCGCTGCCACCATGGACCAGTTCAGCATCACGGTGCGTCACACGGCCGACCATTCGCACACAGCGCATCAATTGGCCCACACCGCCTCTGAGGTGGCCAGCCGGGGCGGCTTGGTGGTGACCCAGGTGGTGGACACCATGAAGGGCATCAACCACAGCTCCAAGAAGATCGGCGACATCATTGGCGTGATCGACGGCATCGCTTTTCAGACCAATATCTTGGCGCTGAACGCCGCTGTGGAGGCCGCGCGGGCCGGCGAGCAGGGCCGCGGCTTTGCCGTGGTGGCCAGCGAGGTGCGCCAACTGGCCGGTCGCAGCGCCGAGGCGGCCAAGGAAATCAAGGCCTTGATCGGGGCCAGTGTGGCGCAAGTGGAGCAGGGGTCCCATCTGGTCGACCAGGCGGGCCTGACCATGGGGGAGGTGGTTGAGGCCATCTCGCGGGTCAGCAGCATTGTGGGCGACATCAGCACCGCCAGCGCTGAACAAAGCGCGGGTGTGGCCCAGATTGGCCTGGCCATCTCCCAGCTGGATCAGACCACCCAGCAGAACGCCGCCTTGGTGGAGGAAAGCGCAGCCGCAGCCCAAAGCCTGGAGCACCAGGCACAGCAGTTGGTGGCGGCCGTGTCCATCTTCAAACTGAGCCACGAAGCGGTTCGCCAGACCGTTGCCTCAACCCGGAGGCCCGTCCCACAACTGCTGGCAGCCTGAACACGGCGGGCCCAACACGCCTGCCGCAGGGCCGGTCTTCTTGTGGCAAGCTGTGGCCCTTTTTGCTTCTGTGCGCCACCGTCACCTGCCATGCACCAGCCCGAGTTGTTTGCCTCTGAACCCCTCCCTGCGTCACACACCACCTTTTGTGATCTGCGCTTGGGCCGCGATGAGGTCCAGGCCCTTTTGCGGGCTGCGAATGGGGCCGCTTTGCGCTTTGAGCGCTGCGATTTTGATCAGCAGGATCTGGCCCAGCTCGCGCTCGGGCAGGCCGCTTTCATCGACTGTCAATTGGCCGAGACCGACTTCACCCGGGCTCAATTGCAGGGCAGCCAATGGTCGGGGTGCCGCGCCAGGCAGGCCGACTTCGGGCTGGCCGACCTGAGCGATGCCCGCTTTGTGGGCTGCGACCTCAATAACACCGAGTGGGGTCGGGCCAAGCTGGCCTCGGCCAGCTTTGCCAGTGTCAAGCTCACGGGGGCGCGCTTTGCCGACAACAGCACGCTGGGCCTGGGCTTTCGCGACACCCTGTTGGTGGCCGCGACCCTGCGGGGTTTCTCGTTTCGCAAGCAGCGCCTGGAGCAGATCGACTTCTCCGAGGCCGATCTGTCGGGCAGCGACTTCCGCGACGCGGTGTTCGAGGGCGGCAGCCTGCGCGATGCCCACCTCAAACAGGCCCGCTTTGAAGGGGCTGATCTGCGCGAGGTGGACCTGGGCGGCCTGCAACCGGGCAACCTGGCCCTGTTCAAGGGCGCCACGATCTCGGTGCGCCAGGCGGTGGCCCTGGTGGCGGCGCTGGGTTTGCAGGTGGCTTGAGGGCGGGGCCGTCCGTTAAATCACCCCCCGCGAACGCAGCTGCGCCACCTCCTGGGCGGACAGGCCCAGCTCGCCTTGCAGCACCTGCTCTGTGTGCTGCCCCAAGCCAGGCGAGGGCGCGTGGTGCACCGGCGTGTTTGAAAATCGCAGCGGGCTGCGGATCACGGGGTAGCCTGCGCCGGGTGCGTCGCCCTCATCACCCAGTTGCTGCACCAACTCGCGGTGTTGTACCTGCGGGTCGGCAAACACCTCGTCGATGCGGTTGATGGGGCCGCTGGGCACCCCGCTGCGCGCCATCAGATCGCTGAGTTCGCCCCGGGTGTAGCGGGCGATGGCGGGGGCCAGTTGTTGGCGCAGGGCCTCGCGGTGTTCGATGCGCTCGGTGTTGCTGGCAAAGTGCGGGTCGGCGGCCAACTCGGGCCGGCCCAGTGCTTCGGTCAGGGCCTTGAATTGCAGGTTGTTGCCGGCCGCCACGATCAGCTCGCCATCGGCGCAGGCAAAGACCTCGGAGGGCGCGGCGATGGGGTTCGTATTGCCGGCACGGTGCGGCACCCGGGCGCCCATCAGGTAGCCTTGAGCCAGGTGGCCGTTGAGCGCCACCGAGGCGTCCAGCAAGGCCATGTCCAGGGTCTGGCCCTGGCCCGTCAATTGGCGGTGGTACAGCGCGCTGACGATGCCCACGGTAGCGTACAGGCCCGTCACCGCATCGGTGATCGGGATGGCGGTGCGCATGGGGGGGCCGTCGCCCTCGCCGCAGGTGCTCATCAGCCCGGCCAGACCCTGGGTGATGAAGTCGTAGGCCGGCCGGGTGGCATAGGGCCCGGTCTGCCCAAAGCCGGTGATCGAGCAATAGATCAGCCCGGGCTGCTGCGCCCGCAGCGTGGCCGCGTCCAGCCCGTAGCGGGCCAGCGCGCCCACCTTGTAGTTTTCAATCACCACATCACAGCGCAGCGCCAGGGCCTGGGCCAGCGCGGCGCCCTGGGGGGTGGCCAGGTCCAGGGTGATCGATTGCTTGCCCCGGTTGTAGGCGTGGTAGGCGGCTGATTCGGTGCGCGCCGGGCCGCCCTCGGGCGGGGTCAGCGTCACAAATGGGCCCATGCGGCGGGTGTCGTCGCCTTCACCGGGCTTCTCGATCTTGTAGACCGTGGCGCCCAGGTCGGCGAGCATCTGGGTGGCCATGGGGCCGGCCACCACGCGGGTCAGGTCCAGCACCTTGATCTGCTGCAGGATGGAGGGGGTCATCGTGGCTCCCGGGGATCAGTCGAGGTGGATATGGGCTTGCTGCACCACCTGGGCCCAGCGTGCTGCCTCGCTGCGGATGAAGGCGTCGAACTGCGCCGGGGTGCCTCCCACCGGATCGATGCCGTAGTCGATCAGCTTTTGCCGCATCTCGGGCGCATCCAGCACCTTCTGGGTCTCGGCCGCCAGGCGCTGCAACACCGGCTTGGGCGTTTTGGCCGGCGCCAGCAGGCCGATCCAGCTGCCCGTGGTGAGGCTGGGGTAGCCCAGCTCGGCCAGGGTGGGCACCTCGGGGGCGCCGGGCCAGCGCTGCGCGCTGGTCATGGCCAGGGCATTGAGCTTGCCGGCCTTCACGTGGGGCCCCATGGTCTGCACCGAGTCGAAAATCATCGACACCTGGCCCGAGAACAGATCGGGCAGCGCCGGTGCAATGCCCTTGTAGGGCACGTGGGTCATGGGCAGGCCCACGGTCTGGGCAAACAGCTCGCCCACCAGATGCGCGCCTGAGCCGGTGCCGCTGGAGGCAAAGGTCAGCGCGCCCGGGTGGGCCTGGCCCCAGGCCACCAGGTCCTTAAGCTGGCTGGCGGGCACCTTGGCGCTGGACACCAGCAGCAAGGGGATGTGGCCGAACAGACTCACCCCTGTCAGCTCGCTCAGCGGGGCGTAGCTCATGCGGGTGTACAGGCTGGGGTTGATGGCGTGCGCCGCCACCACCACCAGCAAGGTGTAGCCGTCGGGTGCGGCTCGGGCCACCGCGGCCGAACCGATCTGCCCGTTGGCGCCGGCCTGGTTGTCCACCACGATGGGGTTGTTCAGCCGCTCGGCCAGCTTTTGCATCACCGTGCGGGTGACCGCGTCCGACACGCCGCCGGGCGGGTAGGGCACCACCACGCGGATCGGCTTGCTGGGGTAGCTTTCCTGGGCCCGGGCGGGCAGCGGGAGGCCCACGGCCTGCAGGGTGGTCAGCAGGGCCAGGGCCCCGCCCAGGGCCAGGCGGCGGCCGCGGCCGGATGGGGTGTGTCGGCCTTGCGGGGCCTGGTGGATCAGGGTCATGCGGGTCTCCGGGGTGTTCATGGGGCTGGGCCGGGGGGCGGCTCAATCGAGCCAGGCCGCTGGCACTTGCAGGGGGCAATCCAGCAGCATCTGGGCAAATGATTTGCCCAGCGGGTCAGAGCGCAGGCTGCACACCCCGCCGCCGCCCAGGGCCTGGTGCAGCACAAAATTGAAAGCCTGCAGGCCAGGCACTTCATGGCGCTCCACGGGGCCCCGCACCAGGTGGGCCAGCCAGTGCCGCACCACCTCGGCCGTCAACTGGGCCCGCAGCAGGGGCAGGTAGCGGGCCTGGCGGGCGATCACGCCAATGTTCTCGTCGTCGCCCTTGTCGCCACTGCGGGCCCAGGCCAGGCGCAGCAGCGGCACGCTCACCAACGGGCCCGGAGGCCCATCGTCGTTCAACGGATCGCCCACCGTGTCATCCGGGCGCTGTGCGGCGGCCAGGGGCGCGGCAGGCTGCGCCGCTGCCGCTGCCGCTGCCGCTGCCACTGCCACTGGCCCGGGCGGCACGGGCCAGGTCTGATCACCCAGGCGCAGTTGCAGCGCCACCTCGGTCTTGGGTACCAGAAAGGACAGCACCTGGATCACCGGCTGGATCTCGGCCCGGCCCGAGAAAGACGAGCGTGTGCCCGGCCCCATCGAGGTACCGGCCGAGGCGCACTCGCGCTGCAGATACACCAATCCCCGGGCCTCGGCATGGCGGGCCGCCAGTCGCAGCACCACCTCGCGGGTGGGCAGCATCTGGCGTTGCGGGCCGTACAGGGCTTCGCAGCCCAGCAGTTCGACGGCCGTCTCGCTGTAGTCGTCCAGGCCGGCCTGGGCCAGTTGCCGCCGGGTGCGCAGCAGCAAGGCCTCGGCAGTCTTGCGGGCCTTGGCTGGCGCCTCGATGCCCCGGATGGCCATCAGTACCTGGATCTGGTAGCCCTGCTGCCAGGTGCCGTTGGCCTTGTAGGTATCGGTCGGTGGGCGCCCGCGCGCACCGCTCACGGCCACCCGGTCGGCCGACAGGGCCCGTACCTGCACCTGGCGAAAGTCGCAACTCACGTCGGGCATCAGGTAGTGGGCCGGGTCGCCCACTTCGTACAGCACCTGTTCGGCCACGGCGCCGGGGTGGATCAGCCCGCCGGTGCCCGCGGGCTTGCCGAGTTCGAACGACCCGTCTTCGGCCACGTCGATCACCGGGTAACCGATGCCGGCCCAGTCGGGCACCTGCTGCCAATCGGTGAACAGGCCCCCGGTGGCCTGGGCGCCGCATTCGATCACATGGCCGGCCAGGGTGGCGGCGGCCAACCGGTCCCAGTCGTCCCAGCACCAGCCAAACTCATGAGCCAGCACGCCCAGCACCACCGCGCTGTCCACGCAGCGCCCGGTCACCACGATGTCGGCGCCCTGGTCCAGGGCCAGTGCGATGCCCTGAGCACCTACATAGGCGTTGGCCGAGATCAGTGCCTTGGGCAGGGGCTGCCCTTGCAGGTCGTGCCAGGCCGGGGCGCTGCCTTGGTCGGTGGCTGCTCGGTGCAACACCGGCATCAGGTCGTCGCCCAGCAGCACGGCGATGCGGGGCCGCAGCCCTTGCTGTGCCGCGATCCGGGCCAGTTCGTCGGCGCAACCCTGGGGGTTCAGGCCGCCGGCGTTGGCCACCACGCGCACGCCCTGGGCCAGCAGCTGTGCCAGGTGCGGGGCCATCGCGTCGTGCACAAAATCAGTGGCATAGCCCAACTCGGGGCGCTTGCGGCGGGCCCGGGCCAGAATCGCCATCGTGGTCTCGGCCAGGTAGTCATACACCAGGTACTGCAGGCCGGGTACGGCCAGCAACTGCGGTGTGGCCAGGGCCGAATCGCCCCAGAAGCCGCTGGCGCCGCCAATGCGCACCCGGCGCGATGACCGAGGGTGGGCCCGTGTGGGTTCGCTCATGCTGACGCCTCCTCGATGCGCATCAACAACGCGCCTTTGCGGGTCTGGGTCTGGGCTTGCACGGCCAGCTCGGCCACCACGCCATCGCAGGGTGCCAGCAGCACATGCTCCATCTTCATGGCCTCCAGGACCACCAGCTTTTGTCCGGCCTGCACCCGATCGCCGGCTTGCACGGCCACGGCCAGTACCCGGGCCCCCAGGGGGGCGTGCACCCGCCCGCTGGGGGTGGGGGCGGCGCGCTCACGGCGCTCGCTCACCTGTTCCAGGGCCCAGGCCCGGCCTTGGTGGAACACATGCCAGGTGCTGTCTTGGGGGGCCAGCCAGACGCGCTCCAGGCGGCCGTCCAGTTCGGCCTGCAGTCCCCTGCGGGTGGCGTCGGTCCAGGCAGCGCCGCGCAGGCGCCAGGGCCCCAGGGGAGAGAAGTCGCCGGGGGCGGAAGGCGAGAACAAGCGCTCGCCCTGCAGCTGCCAGTCGCCGCCCTGGGCCTGCAGTCGCCAGCGCCAGCGCTGGCTGCCTTGTTGCAAGGTGATCGTCTGGCCCAAGCCGGCTCCGGCCAGGGGCGGCGGGTTCAGCAACTGGCCCGGGCCGGGGCTGTGGCTCGGGTGCATCAGCGCTGCGAAGGCCGTCAGGGCCTGGGTGGCCCCGGGCAAGGCCGGCGGGCGCGGGGACAGGCCGAAGCGCTCGGCCACAAAGCCCGTGTGCACGGCGCTGCCGTCCGCAAACACGGGATCGGCCAGGCAGTCGGCCAGAAAGCCCTGGTTGCTGGGCACGCCCAGCAGTACGCAATGGCGCACGGCGTTGAGCAGCTTGCGCCGGGCCTCCTCGCGGGTGCGGCCGTGGGCGATCAGCTTGGCCACCATCGAGTCGTAATGGGGCGACACCAGCGCGCCCTCGGCCAGGGCATGGTCCACCCGAACCGGCCAATCGGTGGCCGGGTCGTGCCAGCGCAGCACCGGGCCGGTCTGGGGCAGAAAACCGGCGGGCACGTCTTCGGCGGTCAGCCGCACCTCGATGGCATGGCCGTGCCAGCGCAGGTCTTGCTGGCGCAGCTCCAGCGCCTCGCCGGCTGCGATGCGCAACTGCCATTCCACCAGGTCAAGGCCGGTCACCGCCTCGGTCACCGCATGCTCCACCTGCAGCCGGGTGTTCATCTCCATGAAGTAGAACTGCCCGTCCGCATCCAGCAAGAACTCCATGGTGCCGGCGCCCAGGTAGCCGATGGCCTGGGCACCGCGCACCGCCGCCTGGCCCATGCGCTCGCGCAGAGCGGCATCCACTGCGGGCGAGGGTGACTCTTCGATCAGCTTCTGATGGCGTCGTTGTACCGAGCAGTCGCGTTCGCCCAGGTGCAGCACCTGCCCATGGGCGTCGGCCAACAGCTGGATCTCGATGTGACGCGGGTGGTGCAAGGCCCGCTCCAGGATCAGCTCGCCCGAGCCGAAGGCACTCAGGGCCTCGGAGCGGGCCGAGGCCAGGGCCGTGGGCAGCTCGTCAGCGCTGTGCACCAGGCGCATGCCCCGCCCGCCACCCCCGGCGCTGGCCTTGACCATCAAGGGGTAGCCCAGCTGTGTGGCGGCGCGCAGCAGGGCGGCATCGCTCTGGTCCTCGCCCTGGTAGCCCGGGATGCAGGGCAGTTGAGCAGCCTCGGCCAGGCGCTTGGCCTGCGCCTTGTGGCCCATGGCCTGGATGGCCCGGGCCGGAGGGCCGACAAACACCAGGCCGGCCTGGGCCACGGCCTCGGCGAATTCGGCGTTCTCGGCCAGAAAGCCGTAGCCAGGGTGCACCGCGTCGGCACCGCTGACCCGGGCGGCCTGCAGCAAGGCCTCGATGTTCAGGTAAGAGTCCCGCGCCGGGGCGGGCCCGATGGCGATGGCCTGATCGGCCGCCAGCACATGCGGGCTGCCGGCGTCGGCCTCGGAGTACACCGCGACGGTGGCGTAGCCCAGGCGGCGTGCCGTGCGCAGAATGCGCAGGGCGATCTCGCCGCGGTTGGCCACCAGCACGGTGTGAAAGGGCCGCAGCGGCGGCGGGGTGAAGGGGGTCATGGGGCCTCCGGCAGGGTCAGGGCATGGACTTGTTCGGCACTGAAATGCACCTGCCAGGCGGGTGCGCGGCGCTCACGCAAGGCGGCCAGGCCCTCGCGGCCTTCGTGGGCCATGCAGGTGCTGAAGGTGAGCGCGGCCTGATCCAGCCAGGCCGGCACGTCGGCGGTCTGGCCGGGCAGCCTGCCCAGCAGGGGTTTGAGGCTGCGATTGGCGCCGGGCGCACAGCGGCCAATGAGCTGGAGCCAATGGGCCAGGCGCGCGCTGAGTGCGGCGGAGTCGGCGGCCAGCTCATCCACCAATTGCAGGCGCAGGGCCTGCTCGCCGGCCACGCGTTCGCCCGTCAAGCCCAGGCGGCGGGTCGCGGGGGCGCCGATGCGGGCCGCCACAAAAGGGGCGATCTGTGCCGGGATCAGGCCCAGGCCGGTCTCGCTCAGGGCAAAACGGGCGTCCGAACACGCCAGCACCAGGTCGGCGGCACAGGCCAGGCCCAGGCCGCCGCCCATGGCCGCCCCTTCGACCACGGCCAGCACGGGCACGGGCAGCGCGGCCAGGCGCTGCATGAAATGCCCGAACTCGCGGTTGCGGGCCGCCACCGGGTCGGCCCCACCGGGGGGCTGGGCCTGCTGCGTGTTCAGGCGTTGCTCAAAGCTGCCCACATGCCCGCCGGCACAGAAAAAGCCCTGGCTGCCGCGCAGCACCAGGGCGCGCAATTCGAGCTGTTCACCCGCCTGGCGCACCACCTGGTCCAGCACCTGCACCATCGTGGGCGAGAGTGCGTTGCGGGTGCCAGGATCGTTGAGGGTGGCAAACAGCACGCCCTGGTGTTCGCGAACCCGCAAAGGGGTGTCGCTGGTTGCGGGTGTCGGGGGCAGCGGCAGGGTGCCGGGTTCGGGGGCGTTCATGACCGTGCCCCCATCAGGCCCATGTGGCGGGCGATCACCATCAGCATCACCTCATCGGCGCCGCCTCCGATCGAGCCCAGCCGGTAGTCGCGGTAGGCGCGTGACACGGGGTTGTCCCAGGTGTAGCCCATGCCGCCCTGGAACTGCATGCACCACTCGGCAATCTCGCGCGACAGGCGCCCCGCCTTGAGCTTGGCCATCGAGGCCAGCTCCACCACATCGCCCCCGTGGATGTAGGTGTGGGTGGCCATGTAGGTCAGGGCGCGCAGCGCCTCCAGCTCGGTCTTCAGCTCGGCCAGCTTGTACTGGATGAACTGGTTGTCCAGCAGCGGGCGGCCAAAAGCCTGGCGCTGACGCAGGTAGTCGGCCGTCTCCTGGATCAGCGTCATGGCGGCCAGGCGTCGTGCCGCACCGTCCAGGCGCTCTTCCTGGAACTGCTTCATCTGGTAGATGAAGCCCAGGCCTTCTTCACCGATGCGGTGGCGCACGGGCACCCGCACCTCGTCAAAGAAAATCTGCGCGGTGTCGGACGACCACATGCCGAACTTGCGGATCTTCTGCACGCTGACGCCGCGGGCCCGCTGGCCCTTGTCGTCTTTCAGCGGCACCACGATCAGCGACTTGTTTTTGTGCGAGGGCCCGTCCGAGGTGTTGCACAGCAGGCAGATCCAGTCGGCCTGGGTGCCATTGGTGATCCACATCTTGGCGCCGTTGATGATGTAGTCGTCACCGTCACGTCGGGCCCGGGTCTGCAGCGAGGCCACGTCCGAGCCCGCGCCTTGCTCCGAGACGCCGATGCAGGCCACCTGCTCGCCGGTGATGGCGGGGGCCAGGAACTCATGGCGCAGCGCATCCGAGCCAAAGCTGGCCAGCGCCGGTGTGGCCATGTTGGTCTGCACCCCCACCGCCATGCCCACGCCCTGGGCCCGCACATGGCCCATGGCCTCGGAGGCGGCCAGCGCGTAGCTGAAGTCGAGGTTCAGTCCGCCAAAGGCCTCGGGCTTGGTGATGCCCAGAAAGCCCAGCCGCCCCATCTTGGCGAACAGTTCGTGGGCCGGAAAAATCTCGGCCGCCTCCCACTCGTCCACGTGGGGGTCGATTTCGGCGCTGATGAAGCGCCGCAGGCTGTCCATCAGGTCCTGGTGTGCGGGGGTGTAGATCATGGGGTGTCTCCGTGTCGGGGGCGTCTCGGGGTTCAGGTCTCAGATGTCGGATCTCAGAATCGGGCGACGCCGAATTGAAGGGCGCGTGGCGTGTGGCGTTCGGCCTCGCGCCGGGTGGCCAGCACCAGGGCCAGCACGGCGCGGGTGTCGCGCGGGTCGATCACGCCGTCGTCCAGCAGGTGGCCGCTGGTGTAGAAGGCGCTGGCCTGGCGATCGAAGTGCGCCACGATCTCTGCCTTTTGCTTGGCCAGCGCGGCCTCGTCGGCGGGCTGGCCGCTGCGTTCGGCCTTCTGGCGGGCCACGATCTCCAGCGTCATGGCGGCCTGCTCGCCCCCCATCACCGAGGTGCGCGCGTTGGGCCACGAAAAACAGAAATCAGGCTGAAAGGCCCGCCCGCACATGCCGTAGTTGCCGGCCCCGAACGAGGCTCCGCACATCACGGTGATGCGTGGCACCGAGGCGTTTGACAGGGCCTGGATCAGCTTGGCCCCGTGCTTGATCATGCCGGCCTCCTCCGAGGCGCGGCCGACGATGAAGCCGGTGGTGTTCTGCAAAAACACCAGGGGCACGCCGCCTTGCTCGCACAGCTGGATGAACTGGGCCGCCTTGGTGGCCCCGGCCGGGTCCAGCGGGCCGTTGTTGCTGATGAAGCCCACCGTATGGCCTTCCAGCGGCCCATGGCCGCACACCGTGGCCGGGCCGTAGTCGGGTTTGAAGTCCATCCAGCATGAGTCGTCGGTCAGGCGGGCGATCACTTCGCGCATGTCCATGGGCTGGCGCGGCGCCAGCGCCATCACACCGGCCAGGTCGTCGGTGCTCAGCAGCGGGGCCGGCCACGCAGCGGGCGGGGGCACGCGCGGCAGGGGCAGACTGGCCACGATGTCGCGCGCGATCTCCACGGCATGCCCGTCGTCGTCGGCCACATACTCGGCCAGGCCGCTCTGGCTGGCGTGCATCTCGGTGCCGCCCAGCTCTTCGTCGCTGGCCACTTCGCCGGTGGCGGCCTTGAGCAGCGGCGGGCCGGCCAGGTAGGCACGGGCCTGTTCGCGCACCATCACCACATAGTCAGACAGGCCCGGCATGTAGGCGCCGCCAGCGGTCGAAGGCCCATGCACCACGGTGATCACGGGCAGGCCGGCCGCCGACAGGCGCGCCAGGTTGTAGAACAGGGCGCCGCCCCGGATGAACTTCTCCACCCGGTACTGCCGCAGGTTGGAGCCGGCCGATTCCACCAGATGGACCAGGGGCAGGCGGTGGCGCAAGGCCAGCTCCTGACAGCGCATCAGCTTCTGGTTGCCGGCCTCGGTCAGGGCGCCCGCCTGGATGCCTGAATCCGTCACCACCACCATGCAGCGCACCCCGGCCACCACGCCGATGCCCGCGATCTGCGAGCCCCCTGGCACGCTGTGCTCGGGCGATTCGCCGTCCATGCCGTAGCCGGCCAGGTTGCACAGCGGCAGAAAAGGCTGGCCGCTGTCCAGCAGGCGGGCCAGGCGTTCGCGTGGCAGCAGGGCGCCACGGCGCGCAAAGCGCTCGGCCGAGCGGGCCGAGGCGGCCACGGCGCGCTGCTCCAGTTGGCGCAGCTGCTCGATCAGGGCCAGCATGCCGCTGCGCTGTTGGTCGTACACCGGGCCGCTCAAGGCGGCCCGCGACTCAAAGGGTTTCATGAAGACTCCGTGTGCAAGGTTCGATGCCGGAGTCGATTGCAGCGCAGGGCCTGGAGCGCGACAATTTCGAAGTTCTTAAATGTTCACAATATGCACATTCAAGGGAAAACCATGACGATCGAGACCGCCCGAAGGGGTGTGGCCGGCGCTCAAAGTCTGCAACGCGCCTCGGGTCTGCTGTCGCTGCTGGCCCAGCATCAGGCGCAGGGCCTGGGCATGGCCGAGCTGGTGGCGCACAGCGGGCTGGACCGCACCACGGTGCACCGCATGATCAAGGCGCTGGAGGCCCTGGGGCTGGCCACGCGGCGGGCGCAGGACAAGCGCTACGGCCTGGGCCTGCAGGCCTTGGCGCTGGGGTTGGCGGCGATGCAGCACTCGCCCCTGATCGCCCGCATGACCCCCACCATGAAAGCCCTGGCCCGGCGTTGTGGGGCGCCGGTGTTCCTGGTGGTGCGGGCCGGTGACTACAGCCTTTGCCTGCACCTGGAACAGGGTGAGGCCCCGATCCGCAGTTTTGCCGACCACGTGGGCGCCACCAAGCTGCTGGGCCTGGGCATTCCCAGCTTTGCGCTGTTGTCGGCACTCGATGATGATCAGATCCGCCAGCACCTGGCCCAGCACGTCCGCGAGTACGCCCAATGGCAACTCGGCGAAGCCCGCCTGTGGCGCTGGGTTCAGCAGACCCGGCAGCAGGGCTACTCTCACATCCACGCCCAGGGCCTGACAGGTGTGGGCATGCGCTTTGCGTTGGGTGATTGCGCCGACGGTGCGCTGGGCATCGTGGCGCACGCGCAGCGCATCAGTCGCCTGCGGGCCTCGGCCCTGGCTGATCAGCTGCGCGAGGCCTTGGTGCGGGTGTGAGGGCGGGTCACGCCCTGGCCAGGCGCAAGGGCTGCGACGGCGCCACCGGCCCCAGCCTGAACAAGGCCAGTTGCTCGCGCAGCACGCTCACCTGAGCCGCCAGCGAGTGCGTGGCCGCGCTGGCTTCTTCGACCAGGGCGGCGTTTTGTTGGGTGGTTTCGTCCAATTGGCTGATGGCCTGGCCGATCTGCCCTACGCCCGCGTTCTGCTCGGCGCTGGCGGCGCTGATCTGGCTCACGATCTCGCTGACCTGGCGGATGGCGCTCACCACCTCGTCCATGGTCTGGCCCGCCTGGTCGACCAGGCTGCTGCCCTCGGCCACCTGGCCCACGCTGGTGTGGATCAGGGTCTTGATCTGGCGTGCCGCCTCGGCGCTGCGGCCGGCCAGCTGTCTAACTTCACTGGCCACCACGGCAAAGCCGCGGCCCTGCTCGCCGGCCCGGGCGGCCTCGACGGCGGCGTTCAGGGCCAGGATGTTGGTCTGAAAGGCGATGCTGTCGATCACGCCGATGATGTCGCCGATGCGGCGCGAGCTGTCGTTGATGCCTTTCATGGTGTGCACCACCTGGGCCACCACGCTGCCGCCCCGGCTGGCCACCTCGGAGGCGTCCAGCGCGAGTTGTTTGGCCTGCCGGGCGTTGTCGGCGTTGTGTTGCACCGTGGTGCTGAACTGGTCCATGGTGGCCGCCGTCTGTTGCAGGGCGCTGGCCTGGGCCTCGGTGCGCTGCGACAGGTCAAGGTTGCCCTGGGCGATTTCGCGTGCCGCATGGTCGATGGTGGTGGTGGCTTCGCGAACCTGGGCCAGGCTGTGCCCCATCTGCAGGCGCAGGTGGTTCACGGCATGGGCCAGGCTGTGGGCTTGGGCGCCACGGGGGGCGAGTTCGCTGGCCAGGTCGCCCTCGGCCATGCTCAGGGCCTGGCGGGCCACCAGGGCTGGCTCGCCGCCCACAGCCCGCTCGATGCTGCGCGCCAGCACCGCGCTCAGGGCCGACATCAGCAGGCCCAGCACCAGCAGGGCGGCCCCCGACTGCAGCAGTGCGTGGTGAAAGCCCTGCTCGATGTCGTCCACATAGTCGCCGGCCACCAGGTCCCAGCCCCAGGGCTTGAAGCGAACCACCCAGGCGATCTTGGGGCTGGGCGCCTCGCTTTGCGGGCGCGGCCACCAATAGTCCACGTAGCCGTGGCCTTCGGCCGAGGCGCCTGCGGCGGCAATGTTCACGTACAGCGGCGTGCCCTTGGCGTCCTTGAAGGCGATCATGTTGCGCCCCTTCAGTTCGGGTTTGATGGGGTGCATGGCGATCACCGAGTCGGCACCCACCACCGTCACATAACCATCCTTGCCATAGCGCTGGGCGGCCAGGCGGGCCAGGGCCTGCTCGCGTGCCTCAGCCTCGCTGAGCTGGCCTTCGCTGGCCCGGCGGGCCAGGTCGCGCACCAGGCTCAGCGACATGTCGGTGATGTCGGCCAGCGCGGCGCGCCGGGCCTCGAACTGCAGCTCACGCGATTGCCAGGCATGGAACACGCTGAGGGCCAGCAGGCTGAGCCAGGCCAGCACCAGCGGCAGCCAGAGTTTTTGACGCAGGGACAAAGTAGGCATGGTGATCGACTCCAGACGGTGGGATGGGGGGAGAGCAGATGGCCCCTGCCAGCGCCCCTGGGGCCGTTGGCAGGGGCGCGGCCCGTCAGGCCTCGGTGGTCAAGGCTTGGGCCTGGGGGGCTGCGCCAGCGGTGGCAGCGGAGGTGGGCGCGCCGTAGCCGCCGCCGCCCGGGGTGTCGATGATGAACACATCGCCCACGCCCATCTCGACCTGGCCGATGTGGTCCAGGGTCTCGGTGCGGCCATCGGCCCGCAGCACGCGGTTGCAGCCCGGCTCGCCGGCCTGGCCCCCGGCAGCGCCAAAGGCACCCTGCAGGCGGTTGTTGCTCAGGATCGAGGCCGTCATCGGCCGCAGAAAGCGCACCCGCCGGCTGCCGCCATTGCCGCCCTGCCACTGGCCCTTGCCGCCCGAGCCGGCCCGGATCTCATAGGTTTCCAGGCGCACGGGGTAGCGCAGCTCCAGGATCTCGGGGTCGGTCAGGCGTGAGTTGGTCATGTGGGTCTGCACCACGCTGGTCCCGGCAAAGCCGGGGCCCGCACCCGAGCCACCCGAGATGGTCTCGTAGTACTGGTGCTCGGCATCGCCGAAGGTGAAGTTGTTCATGGTGCACTGGGCCGCGGCCATCACGCCCAGCGCGCCATACAGGGCATTGGTCACGCAGCTGGAGGTCTCGACGTTGCCGGCCACCACGGCCGCCGGGGCCCGCGGGTTCAGCATGCAGCCTTCGGGCACGATCACCTCGATGGGCTTGAGGCAACCCGCGTTGAGCGGGATGGCGTCGTCCACCAGGGTGCGGAACACGTACAGCACGGCCGCCATGGTGATCGCCTTGGGGGCATTGAAGTTGTTGCGCAGCTGGCGGCTGGTGCCGCTGAAGTCGACCACCGCTGCGCGGCGCCCTGCGTCCACCCGCACCGCCACCTGGATCTGTGCGCCGTTGTCCAGGGGCAAGGTGTACTGGCCGTCTTTCAGGGCCGTGATCACGCGGCGCACCGACTCTTCGGCGTTGTCCTGCACGTGCTGCATGTAGGCGGCCACCGTGGCACGGCTGTAGCGGGCCACCATGGCCTTGAGCTCTTGCGTGCCCTTTTCGTTGGCGGCGATCTGGGCGCGCAGATCGGCCAGGTTCTGTGCCGGGTTGCGGCTGGGGTAGGGTCCACTTTGCAACAGGGCCAGCATCTCGGCTTCGCGCAGCACGCCACGCTCGACCAGCAAGAAGTTGTCGATCAGCACGCCTTCTTCTTCGATGCGGCTGGAGAAGGGCGGCATCGAGCCGGGCGTGGTACCACCCACGTCCGCATGGTGCCCGCGCGAGGCCACGAAGAAGCTGGGCCGGGCGTCGCCGTCTTGCAGGTACACCGGGGTGACCACGGTGATGTCGGGCAGGTGGGTGCCGCCGTGGTAGGGGTCGTTGAGCACGTACACGTTGCCGGGCTGCATGTCGGGGTTGCGTTCGACCACGCTGCGGATCGACTCGCTCATCGAGCCCAGGTGCACCGGCATGTGCGGAGCATTGGCAATCAACTGGCCAGCCGCGTCGAACACCGCGCAACTGAAGTCCAGCCGCTCTTTGATGTTGACCGAGTAGGCGGTGTTCTGCAGGCGCAGGCCCATCTGCTCGGCGATGTTCATGAACAGGTTGTTGAACACCTCCAGCATCACCGGGTCCACCTGGGTGCCCACGGCGTGCACGGTGCTGCGGGCCAACACGCGCTGCAGCAGCAGGCAGCCGTCGGCGCCCATCTGCGCCCGCCAGCCGGGCTCGACCACGGTGGTCGAATTGCGCTCGGCGATCACGGCCGGGCCGTTCAGGGTGGCGCCAGGGGCCAGGGCCTCGCGTTGGTACAAGGCGGCGTCGCGCCAGCCAGCGGGGGCCTCGTCTTGCAGGCAGTACATGCGCACGCTGGAGACGGGGCTGGCCACATGCTCAACCGCGGCGTGGGCCAGGGTTGGCGCGGCGGTGCTCACGCCGGGCAGGGTGCATTCCACGTTCACCGCTTCGATCACCAGCTCGCGTTCGGGCATCAGAAAGGCAAAGCGCTGGCGGTAAGCCGTCTCGAAGTGCTCGCGCAGCGCGGTCAGGGCCTCGGGGGCCGCAGCCGCTGGCTCCCAGGGGCAGGGCAGGGCCGTGTCGGTGCCGGCATAGCGCAGTTGCAGTTGAACGCGGGTCTGCAGCGCCTGAGCACCCAGGCCCTGGCTGCTCAGCTCGCCTTCGGCCTGGGCCTGCAGGGTGGCTGCCTGTCGTGCGGCATCGGCCAGGCCCGCGGCGTCCAGCGGCAATTCGATCGAGGTTTCGCGCAGGGCGATCTGGTCAGCCAGGCCCATGCCATAGGCCGACAGCACGCCTGCAAACGGGTGGGCCAGCACCCGGGTCATGCCCAGGGCATCGGCCACCAGGCAGGCGTGTTGACCCCCCGCGCCGCCAAAGCATTGCAGGGTGTAGGTGGTGACGTCATAGCCGCGGGCCACCGAAATGCGCTTGACCGCGTTGGCCATGCTGCCCACCGCAATCTGCAGCGCGCCGGCCGCCACCTCTTCGGCGTGGGTGGGGCGGCCGCTGGCGGCGGTCATGGCCACGGCCATGGCTTCAAAGCGTTGTTGCACCACGCCGCGGTCCAGCGGCTGGTCGGCCGCCGGGCCGAACACCTGCGGAAACCACTGCGGCTGAATGCGGCCCAGCATCACGTTGGCATCGGTGGTGGCCAGCGGCCCGCCGCGCCGGTAGCTGGCCGGGCCGGGGTTGGCGCCGGCCGATTCGGGGCCCACGCGCAGGCGGGCACCGTCGAAGCTGATGATGGAGCCACCCCCTGCGGCCACCGTGTGGATGCTCATCATGGGGGCGCGCATGCGCACGCCGGCCACCTCGGTGTCGAAGGTGCGCTCGAACTCCCCGGCATAGTGGCTCACGTCGGTCGAGGTGCCGCCCATGTCAAAGCCGATCACCTTGTCGTGGCCGGCCGCCACGGCGGTGCGCACCATGCCCACGATGCCCCCTGCCGGGCCCGACAGGATGGCGTCCTTGCCCTGGAAGCGTTGGGCCTCGGTGAGGCCACCCGAGCTTTGCATGAAGTAAAGCGGCACGCCCGGCATCTGCTGGGCCACCTGCTCGACATACCGGCGCAGGATGGGCGACAGGTAGGCGTCGACCACGGTGGTGTCGCCGCGCGGCACGAACTTGATCAGCGGGCTCACACGGTGTGACACCGAGATCTGGCTGAAGCCGATTTCGAGTGCCAGGGCCTCGGCCTGCAGTTCGTGCTGCGGATAGCGGTAGCCATGCATGAGCACAATGGCGCAGGCGCGCAGTCCATCGTCAAAGGCGGTCTGCAGGGCCTGGCGCAGGGCGGCCTGGTCCAGGGGCTGCACCAGGCCGCCGTCGGCATCCACCCGCTCCTGGGCCTCGATCACGCGCTCGT
The DNA here is from genome assembly GCF_059422285.1 of Curvibacter sp. GW821-FHT01G03. Taxonomy (NCBI): domain Bacteria; kingdom Pseudomonadati; phylum Pseudomonadota; class Betaproteobacteria; order Burkholderiales; family Comamonadaceae; genus Curvibacter; species Curvibacter sp. GW821-FHT01G03. Next base: position 109,029 of record NZ_JBWKWP010000008.1, on the reverse strand, counting down.
ACAGCAGCTCAGGCAGTTCGATGTGCCGGGCAAACAGCTTGGGGCGGGCCTGGTTGGCGATGCGCAAGGCGTCGCGAAAGCCCTGGGTGGTGACCAGCAGGGTGCGGTCGCCCTTGCGCTCCAGCAGGGCGTTGGTGGCCACGGTGGTGCCCATCTTGACGCAGGCCACGCGCTGCGGCGTGATGGCCTCGCCGGGCTGCAGGCGCAGCAGGCGGCGAATGCCCTCGACCGCGGCATCCCGGTACTGCTCGGGGTTTTCCGACAGCATCTTCAGGGTGTGGAAGCCGCCGGCCGGGTCGCGGCCCACCAGGTCGGTGAAGGTGCCGCCGCGGTCGATCCAGAACTCCCACAGGGCGTTGTTGCTGGCGTGGCTCGGGGTCTGGTTTTCAAGTGGGGAGGTCATGGAGGACATGCTCGTGCTCGGTCAAAAATAGGCAGAAAGGGGTCAGCGCGCCGGGGCGGCGCTGGGGCTCAGTTCTCGGCCCTGGGTTTCGGGCAGTGCCAGGGCGGCGATGATCACCAGGCCGTAGCAGAAGGCCGAGATCCAGCCAATCGTCTGGCCCAGGGGCAAGGTGGCACTCAGTTGGCCGATCAGGGCCGGGCAGATGGCGCCGATGGCGCGGCCGAAGTTGTAGCTGAAGCCCTGGCCCGAGCCGCGCACGTCGCCGGGGAACAGCTCCGACAGGAAGGCCCCCATGCCCGAGAAGATGCCCGACAGGAAGAAGCCCAGCGGAAAGCCCAGCACCAGCATCAGGCTGTCGGTGATCGGGATCTGGGTGTAGCTCAGCACCAGGGCGGCGCCCATGGCGGCAAACAAGATGAAGCAGCGTCGACGGCCGATGGCGTCCGACAGCCAGGCGCTGGTCAGATAGCCCACGAATGAGCCGGCGATCAGCACCAGCAGGTAGGTGCTGGTGCCCAGCACCGAGAGCTGGCGCTCGGTCTTCAGGAAGGTGGGCAACCAGGTGGTCACCGAGTAGTAGGCGCCCTGCATGCCGGTGGCCAGCAGGCTGGCCAGCACGGTGGTGCGCAGCAGGCTGGGGTGGAAGATGCGCAGGAAATTGCTGCGCTGGCCGCTGGCGCGCAGCCGGGCTTGCTCGGCCAGGAACACCTCGGGCTCACCGAGGTTGCGGCGGATGTACAGGATCAGCACGGCGGGCGCAATGCCGATCCAGAACAGCACCTTCCAGGCCTGTTCGGGCGGCAGCACCGCGTACATGCCCCAGAAGGCCAGCGCCGAAGCCGCCCAGCCCACGGCCCAGCTGCTTTGCACCAGGCCGGCGGCCTTGCCGCGGTGGCGCGCCGAGATGGTCTCGGCGATCAGCACCGAGCCCACGGCCCATTCGCCGCCCATGCCGAAGCCCTGCATGGCGCGGGTGAAGAACAGTTGGCCGAAGGAGTTGGTGAAGCCGCTCAGAAAGGTGAACAGCGCAAACCACAGCACCGTCCATTGCAGCACCCGCACCCGGCCGAAGCGGTCGGCCAGCACGCCGGCGGCCCAGCCGCCGACGGCCGAAGTCAGCAGGGCGCCGGTGGCGATGTAGCCGGCCTCGGCCTTGCTCATGTTCCAGGCCGCCAGCAGCGTGGGGATCAGGAAGGTGTAGATCATGTAGTCAAAGCCGTCCACGCCATAGCCGGCAAAGGTGGCGGTGAGCGTGCGGCGCTCAGAAGGGGTTGTTTGTTGTAGCCACATGGTGAGGTTCTGATTGAGGGTTGAGGGAGGGTGAAGAAAATCCGGGTTGTGCGGGTCCCGGCCCCCGCGCACTGGGCGTTGGGGCCTGAAAGGTTCGGACAGGGGGCGGGCACCAGGCCCGCGGCGCTCAGTGCGCTTGCCGCAGCTCGCGGTTCAGCCGGTCGGTGACCAGCATGTGGCCCGGTGCATGCGTGATGCAGAAGGCCGGACGTGCGGCTGCAATCGCAGCCTGAGGCGTCACGCCACAGGCCCAGAACACGGGCAGCTCGTCGTCGTGCACGGCCACGGCATCGCCGTAGTCGGGTCGGGTCAGGTCGGCGATGCCGATCAGGGCCGGGTCGCCGATGTGGATGGGGGCGCCGTGAACCTGCGGTGTGCGGGCCGTGATCTGCACGGCCCGGATCGCGTCGGCCGCCTTCAGCGGCCGCATGGACACCACAGTGGGGCCATGGAACACACCGACCGATCGGGTCGGGAGGTTGCTGCGGTACATGGCCACATTCAGTCCTTGCTCGACATGGCGCAGCGCGATGCCGGCCTCCAGCAGCGCGTGCTCGAACGAGAACGAGCAGCCCAGCGCAAAGGTCACCAGGTCATCACGCCACCAGTCGCGCAAGTCGCTGGTCTCGGCCACGCGTTCACCGTGGCGCCACACGTGGTAGCGCGGCACATCGGTGCGCACATCCAGGTCCAGCCCCAGCGCGGGCAGGGCGGGCGAGCCCGGTTCGGACACCGCCAGCAGCGGGCAGGGCGTGGGGTTGAGTTCGCAAAAGCGCTTGAAGTCCTCGGCCAGGGCTTGCGGCAGGATGGCCAGGTTGACCTGCACGTGCTCGCGGGCCAGGCCGCTGGTGTGACTCTGCAGCCGGCCTGAGCGGGCGGCCAGTCGCACCTCCAGCGCGCTGGCGTCGGGGCCGGGCAGCTCGCTCAGAGGGGCGGTGGTCGGGGTGGCGGAGATCGTGCTATTCATGGTGCGTGTCTTCAAGAGCCATCACGCGATGGGCGTGATCAGTGGCGATGGGGCGGATTGTGGAAGCCACCGCGCCTTGAATCCAACGCAAAATTTGCTGTGTTTGTCATCGAAAAAATCGATGACGCCGAGAGAATTCTCGATATTGCGAAATGCGTGCCAAGGCCATCAGGACTTACCCCAGGGGCCCGGTGCGCCAGGCTGGTGCATTTCAGGCGCCGGCGCGGCTGCGGCGTACCGGCTTGGTGCGGCCTACGTAGGCTTGTGCCGATTCGAGCACCGATTCGGCCACCCCCGAGCCGGGGTCGGCGCGGTAGCTGGCGTGGATGGGCAGGGGCGCCAAGGTCACCTCCGAGCGCAGGATGCGCAGCAACAGGCGACTCGACAGGTGGCGGGTGGCGGCGCGGGGCAGGGTGGCAATGCCAAAACCCCCTTCTACCAGTTGCACCATCGCCGAAATCGATGAGATCGCATGGATGCGCGGGGCCGGCAGACCCGCCTCCTGAAAGCGCTGCAGCAGGCTCTGGTGGGGCTGAGAGCCGCGCTGAAAGGTGATCAGATCGTGCTGCGCCAGGTCGGCCAGCGTGTAGCGTGCCTGCGCGTGCAGCGCCTTGTGGCCGACGAAGACCATCTCCATGGCCGGCATCAGCCGGGTGTGCACCTCGCTGTCGCTGCCCGCGATCGAGGTGAACACCAGGTCTTGTGCGCCGCGCCGGATCTGGTCGACCAGCACGGGCGAGGTTTCCACCGTCAGCTCCAGCTCGAAGTCGGGGTGCTGCTGGCGCACCTCCTGCAACCAGCCCGGCAGCCAGCTGTGGACCACCGATTCGATGGCCCCGATGCGCAGCGCCATCGGCCCGCCACTGCCCGAGCCCAGCTCCTGTTTGACCTGGCGCTGCAGCTCCAGCAGGCGTTGGGCATGCAGCTGGAATCGCTGTCCGGCCACCGTGAGCCGGAACTGCTTCTCGCGCCGGTCCAGCAGCACCACGCCGAGCTCTTCCTCCAGCGAGGCAATGCGGTTGGACATGGCCGATTGCGTGATGTGCAGCTTTTCGGCCGCACGGGTGATGCTTTTGAGCGAGGCGGCCCAGTGAAAAGCTTCGACGAATCGCAGGTTCATGGGAGGCGATTGTGGACGCCGGAGCGGCCTGCCAGGCAGACGGGGCTGAATTTGTTCAGGCGCCGGGCGGGCTTGTGCACCGCTGCCATCCCAGCTTCACCCAAGTTTGAAACAATACCGCCCATGAGCAACATCACCATTTACCACAACCCCTCGTGCGGAACCTCGCGCAACACCCTGGCCATGATCCGCAACAGCGGCGTCGAGCCCGAGGTCATCCTTTACCTCAAGACGCCACCTGATCGCGCGCAACTGCTGGCCCTGATCGCCGCCACGGGCCAGCCGGTGATCGAGCTGGTGCGCACCAAGGAGGCTGTGTTCAAGGAGCTGGGCCTGGATGCCCCCGGCATCAGCGACGCCCAACTGGTGGACGCCATGCTGGCCCACCCCATCCTGATCAACCGACCCATCGTGGTCAGCCCCCTGGGCACACGCCTGTGCCGGCCCTCCGAGTGGGTGCTGGATCTGTTGCCTCAGCCCCAGCAGGCCGCCTTCACCAAGGAAGACGGTCAGGCCGTGGTGGATGCGCAGGGGCGCAGGGTCTGAGCCTGGCGATGCCTTCGGGCCTGTGTCGACAGATCAGAACTCCACCTTCAACGAGGCCTTCAATGTGCGCGGTGCACCCGCGGCAAGGCGGGTGCCACCGGCGGCCCAGTACTGTTTGTCGGCTGCGTTGTCGAGGTTGACCTGCCAGGTGCTGCGTTGGCCCAGGGTGCGGTCCACATAGCGGGCACCCAGGCTGTACAGGGTCACGCCGGGCAGCCAGGCCTGGTTCAGGTCGTTCACCGGCCGGCGCCCGGTGGTATAGGCCCCGGCGTTGAGCGACAGGCCCGGCAGGGCGGGTACGTTGTACGACACGAAGTTGCTCAGCGTCTGGCGTGAGGCGTTCTCGGGCAGCTTGCCTTCATAGGCGCTGCTCACATGCTGAAAGCGCGGGTCCAGCCACTGGGCCGAGCCCTGCCAGGACCACTGACGTGTGAGCGGCCCCTGAGCGGCCAGCTCCAGGCCCTGGTAGCGCTGCTGGCCGTCGGCCACATACACGTTGCTGCTGTTGGTGTAGTAGCCGGGCCGGCGGATGTCGAACACCGCGGCCGACAGCAGCAGGCCGGCCGGGCGCTGCCAGCGCACGCCCAGCTCCTGCTGGCGGCTCACGCCGGGGGCCAGGCGCACGTTCTGGTTCACCGTTCCAGTGGGGCCTGCCTCGCCTTCTTCAAGGCCCTGAGCGTAGCTGGCGTAGGCCGAGACCTGCGGGGTGATCTGGTGGATCAGCGCGGCCATCGGGGTGGTTTTGGCCACGTCGTACAGGGCCGTGCCCTGCTCGCTGCGGTAGCGGGTATGGCGCAGGCCCGCGATCACCTGCCAGCCGGGGCGCAGTTCGATGCGGTCCACGGCGTACAGCCCGGTGTCGCTGGTCTTGAGCCCGGCGGTGGTGGGGCTGGTGGGTAAAGAGCCCCAGACCACGCTGGTGAGCGGTACCGGGCTGTACAGGTTTTGCGACGCCACGCTGTAGCTGCGCTGGTAGACCGGGTCTTGTGTTTTGTCGGTGCGGCTCAGGCCCAGGGTCAGCTCATGGCGCAGGCCCAGGGCTTGCACGCTGCCGAACAGCTCGGCGCGCAGCAGGTCTGAGCCCACGGCCAGGTGCTGGCTGTTGCCGGTGATGCGCCCGGCGCCGGTGGCAATCGAGGCCTGGTCGTTGAAGCGGAAGATCGCCAGGTTGCGGTCGCGCAGGGTTTGCGAATGGCCAGCCTCCAGCGTCAGCGCCCATTGGTCGCTGAGGGCGTAGTCAGCCCGCAACTGCGCCAGGCTCGACTCGGTGTCGAACGCGGTGTTGGCGGGCGCCACCAATTTGCGCGCATCCACCGGGTGCGGCAGGGTGATCGTGCCGTTCACGGCCGTGGGCAGGTTGATGCCGATCTGTTCGTTGGTCTGGCGCTTGTCATAAGACAGGTCGGCCTGCAGCTTCAGGCGGCTGTTGACCCGCCAATCCAGTGCTGCCGAGGCAAACCGCCGCTGGCCCTTGCCGGTGTTCTCCAGGTAAGAGCCCAGCGAGCCGCCGGCTGCGTTCAGGCGCAGACCGAACTCTTGCTCGCTGCCGAAGCGGCGCGCCATCTCGGCGCTGGCGATGGCCCGGCCCTGGTTGTCCAGCGTGATGCCGACCGAGTTCACCGGCTGGGCCCCGGCCCGCTTGGTGACAAAGTTGACCACGCCTGCCGGCGAGGTGAAGCCGTAGTACAGCGCCGAGGCGCCCTTGAGCACCTCGACGCGCTCCTTGTCCTCCATGGGGATCTGCGCAAAGTTCATGATCGGCATCGAGCCATTGAGGCGGTAGTTGGTGCGGTTTTCCACCGGCATGCCGCGGATCACCAACTGATCCCAGGTCTCGCCACCGTTTTGCTGGCGCGTCACGCCGGCGGTGTTGCGCAGGGCGTCGTACAGGCCGCTGGCCCCTTGCAGCTCCAGCACCTCGCGGGTGACCACGTTGACGGTGGAGGGCACCTCCATCACCGAGGCGCCCCGGAAGGTGCCGGCCTCCACGGTTTCGGGCACAAACCCGTCGGCGCGGGCCTGCTGTACGGTCACGGTCTTCAGCGCGGCTTCGGGTTCGCCTTCGCGCGGGGGCTGCGCCGTTTGGGCTCGGGCGCCGGGCAGGGCCAGGGTTGTGAAAAGCAGGATGGACAGGGCATTGCGCCTGGGGCGTTTCAGGATGGGCATGGGTCAGGCCGCTGGGCTGGTGGTGATGTCAGAGTCTGAATTGTATGAGAATGATTCGTATTTGAATTTGAAAGTCAAAAACTGCAAGCCGCCGTGCCCTCACCTGGGCGGCGCTGCGCCATACTCCCGGCTCCCCCAGCGGTTGGGGGTTTTGGTGACAAGGATCCGTTGTGCAATCAGCCAGTGAGCAGTGGTTTGACGAGGCGTATTACCAGCGCTTTTACTTTGACAAGAAGACCCGTGTGGTGGACGCCGGTCATGCCGAGCGTCTGGGGGCCTTTGTCTGCCATTACCTGCAGTACCTGCGGGTACCGGTGCACCGGGTGCTTGATGTGGGCTGCGGCATCGGCCTGTGGCGCGAGGCCATCGCACGCCACTTTCCGGGCGCCAGTTACCAGGGCGTGGAGTACAGCGACTACCTGTGCCAGCGCTATGGATGGCAAAAGGGTTCGGTGGTCGATTACGCCAGCGCGCAGCCCTTTGATCTGGTGATCTGCCAGGGCGTGTTGCCCTACCTGAGCCCCGCCGATCTGACCCTGGCGCTGCGCAATCTGGCCCGGCTGTGCAAGGGCGCACTCTACGTGGAGGCCGTGGCCCGTGAGGACTATGAGCGCGACATCATCGACGAAGACCTGACCGACGCCCGCCTGTTCCGTCACCGCGCCGCGCTGTACCGACGCGGCCTGCAGGAGGGCTTTGTCGAGTTGGGTGGTGGCGTCTGGCTGAGCCGCCAGGCCGATCTGCCTTTGTTTGAGTTGGAGTGTCTGGGCGGGCGTTGACCTTGGAGTGGCGCTGCCGCAGCGCTACCATCCACACCGCAAGGTCAAGCCGCATGCGGCGCGTTGCAAGACCGCCCTCCTCGAATCTCAAGGTTTTTCCATGCCGTGGTTGTTGCTGAATCGACTTCAGATCCTTCGTCCAAGGGCGCTTTCGGATGGTTTCCGGTGTCTGATCCTGGCTTGTTTGCTGGTCATGACGGTCAGGGGCTGGGCACTTGAGATGGCGCCCGACTTCGGTGCCCGGAGCCTCAGTCTGGCCGCCGCCGCCGAGGTGCTGGAGGACCCGGAGGGCCAACTCGATTGGCCCGATCTCGATCGTCCCGAGGTCCGTGCCAGGTTTCAACCCGTGCCCCACCCTGTGGGCGACCTGAACTTCGGCTTCACGGCTTCGACTTACTGGGTGCGCCTGAACCTGGCCGCTCCCGCCGGGGCGACATCAGATTACCTGCTCGAGGTGCCCTATGCCTCGCTGGACCACCTGGATGTCTGGGTGCCGGGCCGACCGCCCTGGCGCACCGGCAGCCAGCATCCCATGAGCAGTCGTGCCTATCCCGACCATTTTTTTGTTTTTCCAGTGCACCTCGGGCCGGAGCCTGTTCAGGTCTATCTGCGGGTGCAATCCAATTACGCATTGACCCTGCCTTTGTATTTATGGCAAGCCGAGCGCTTTCAAGTCGAGCGTCAAAACACGCTGATTCTGCAATTTTTGTACTACGGCGGACTGCTGGCGCTGTTGAGCTACAACCTTTTTCTGTACCTCTCCCTGCATGACCGCCGGTTTTTGTTTTATTCGCTGTATGCCGCGACTTTTGGTCTGGGCATTTTTGCCGGCAATGGCTATGGGCGCATGGTCCTGTGGCCGGACGCGGCTCATTTTGATGAATTCAGCCAGAACCTGCTGCTGGCCCTGGCCGCTGTTTTCCTGGTTCAGTTTTCCCGTGAGTTTCTGCAGACCCAAACGCGTTTGCCCCGCTGCGACAGGCTGTTGAAAATCTGTGGCGGCGGCTTCGGGATATTGAGCCTGGGCTTCTTCGCATGCATGTTCTGGCCCGACATGCCCGTGCGCTGGTTGAACCTTGGCATGATGGCCGATGGCCTGATGCTTGGGGCCTCGTCGTTTGGCATCGGTTGGTTGGCTTTGCGCCGTGGGCATGCCTCGGCGCGTTTCTTCATCCTGGCGTGGTGCTGTCTTTCGTTGGGCATGTTGGTGGCCACCTTGCGGGCCTTCAGCTGGCTGCCCACCAATGGACTCACCTCGTATGCGCTGCAGATTTCCTCCGCTTTTGAGATGCTTTTGCTGGCCTTCGCCCTGGCCGATCTCATTCATCAGGAGCGCGCAGCCCGCACCCGGGCCCAGGACGAGGCCTTGCAATCCCACAGGCAGATGCTCGCGGCCCTGCGGGTGTCCGAAGACCAACTGGAACGCGCGGTTCAGGAGCGAACCATTCAGCTCGAAGTCGCCCTGCGCAAAGAGCAGGCCTTGATCCAGCAATACGTTCGCTTCGGTTCGATGATTTCGCACGAGTTTCGCAACCCCCTGGGCATCATCGACAGCCAGGCCAGCCTGATGCGCAAGGAGCGCGAACTCGGCCGCGATCAGACCGAAAAGCGCCTCACCATCATCGCCAGTGCCACGCGCCGCCTGGCCATGATGTTCGAGCGCTGGATGCTCACCGATCGCCTGGGCCACGCCCTACAACACCTTGCACCAGCCCCGCTGGTGCTGACGCCGTGGCTGCAGCACCTGCTTGAACTCAATCCCCATTGGGTGAGCAACCACCTCTTGCGCACGCGGTGGGCCCCTGACGTGCCGGCGGTGCTGGCCGATGCCTCACTGTTGGAGATGGTGCTGTCCAACCTGTTGGACAATGCCGGCAAGTACTCGCCCGAAGGCAGTCAGATCACACTTGAAACCTGTGCCAAACCCGGCTTTGGTGGGTTTTCGGTGCTTGACCAGGGCATGGGCATCGCCCCTGAACTGCATGCCGACATCTTCGACGAGTTCTTTCGCGTGGCGCCAGAGGGGCCGATCCGGGGCATGGGCCTGGGCTTGCCGCTGGTACAACGCGTGGTCGAGGTGCATGGCGGCCAGATCGAGCTCCGCAGTGAGGTGGGGCACGGCAGTTGCTTCACCGTCTGGCTGCCCGTGTTGAAGTCGTCGTCCCCATCCCCCGCTGAATCCGAGGTCTGCAGCGCATGAACAAAGACAAGCCATCCTGCCGAGTGTTGATCGTCGAAGACGAAGCGGATCTGCGTGAGGCCATGGTCACCTACCTTGAAATGGAAGGCTGCCTGGCCGATGGTGTGGCCGATCTGAAGTCGGCCCAGCGCTGGGTCGAGCGGCACCCCTTCGACATCCTGGTGCTTGACCTGGGCCTGCCTGATGGCGATGGCCTCGAATGGCTGGCGCAGGGACGTGACCTTCGCGACAAAGGGGTGATCATTTGCAGCGCCCGGGGCAGTACCGAGCAAAGGGTGGCGGGCCTGCGCACCGGCGCCGACGGCTACCTGGTCAAACCCGTGTCGCTCGAAGAACTGGCTTCCCTGACCCACAACCTGGCGCGACGCCTGCACAAGCCCGTCGAACGCGCACCGCGCTGGGTGCTCAGCCCGCTCAACTGGCGGTTGATCTCGCCTCAGGGGCTGGCCATCGACCTGACCCACTCTGAGCAGGAACTGCTTTGCGCGCTTGCGAAAACCCCGGGTCAGGTGGTGGGCCGTGCCGAGATCGTGCGGGCCCTCAAGCAAAACCCGCTGGACTATGACCTGCGCCGCCTTGAAATCCTGGTGCGCCGGCTGCGCAGCAAGGTCAAAGACCAGACCGGTGGCATGCTGCCCATCAGCACGGTGCACGCTCAGGGCTATGCCTTCACTGCGCTGATCGAGGTCGATGAAGCCGAAGCGGGCAGCCCCTGGCCCCGAGGGGCCGGCCAGTCAGTGCATCAGAAGGCCGGGTGAGGGCGCAGGGGGCGTTTTCACCTAGGCGCGGGCTCAGTGAGGTTCATCGGTTGAGTGACCGGCGCTGGATGGGTCGTTCAGCGCCTGTTGGGTTTGCCGGGCCTGTTCACGCAGTTCGGACAGGGTGGTTTGCAGGTCGAACAGGTCGGAGATCTTGCCGGTTTCGGTCCAATGCGCCTGCATGTCGGTCTCCAGTTCATCCAGTTGCTCCAGCACCCAGCCCAGTTCGGGGGCGGTGCGGGCCTCGTGCACGTCACGGGCCAGCCGGTGCACCGTGTACCAGTACACGGTCATGCGGGTCTCTGTGGGCAGCTGGCGCCAGGTGATCAGCTGCATGAGCAGCGGCCAGGCCACCACCATCACCGCAAACAAGGTGCCCCAGGTGCCTTCGACCAGGCTTGCCAGGGTGTTGGGCAGGTAGTCGAACACCATGGGCAGGCCACCCGAAAAGTAGCGTTCGCCCACTGGGCTCAGGGGCACGCGTTGGTCCACGTATTTCGGAAAGTAGCCCGGCTTGGCAAAAAAATCGCCGCGATTGCGGCTGATGCTGGCGGCCGCACGCAAAAACAGCCACTGCAGGGCCGGGTGCGTCTTGCTCTCCACCACCAGCGTGACCGAGGTCGCCAGCAAGGTCAGGTCTTGTGGGGGGTAGACATGCTCCAGGTCGATGGCCCCGCGCGGCAGGGTGACCAGGTCCAGGTAGGGCATGCGCTTCACGAAGGCCGGGGCCAGCTTGAACTCCACGATCTGCCGGTCGGGCACCTTCAGCAGCTTTTGCACCGTGGGGGAGTCGATGCCGTCCACGATGAACACCGCGTCCAATTGGCCGCGGGCAAAGCGGTCGGCCGCTTCCTCGTGGGGAATCTCGAACCGCTGGGGCCCCGGACTCAGGGAGGTGCCCTGCAGCTTCAGCATGCGGTTCAGGAACAGGCGGGTGTTCGTGCCTTGCATGCCGATGGCCATGCGGCGTTGCAGCAGGTCTTGCAGCGGGTGGTCCGGTTCGGGGGCTGCGCCGCGGTAGAACAGCCACACGGGCGAGTACTTCAGGCTCCCCAGCGACACCATGCCGGCGGGCGGGTCCTGGCCACTGGTGCCGGCCGTGATGAAGCTGGCGTTCACGCGGGCCTCGTCGTCGACCAGCGCGTGCAGGCCCTCGTCCAGCCCCTGGGTGGGCAGCAACTCCACCTCTACCCCATACGACTTGAAAAAGTCGGCGAACTTTTCAGACAGCAGGTAATACGAAGACCCCCGCTGCCCGGTGCCCAGGACGATCTTCGAGGGCGGCAAGGGGTCCAGATAGGCCAGAAACGCGATCAGGGCCAGCAGCGTCAGCGGCACGCTCCAACCGTAGTAGCGCAGCAACTGCCACCAGCCTCGCAACTCACGCCGGAACTCGTGGCGAAAGTACGCCTGCAGGCGGTGCCTCAGGCGATCGGGTCGGCGGCGCTGCAGCGGCATCACGATGGCGCTCAGGGCAGTTGAAAGTGCTGCTGCCAGAACGCGCTGCAGCGGTGCTGTTCATCGGCGTTGTAGGCCACGGAGCTGCCGGGCACCAGCAGCATCACCGAGGCGCCACCGCGGTAGCGCGGCCAATGGGGCAGGCCGGCGCCATTGGGTTGGCCACGGTGCACGAAGCCGGCCCACTGGCGCACCATCTGGTCCGACAGCCCGCGCGATTCCAGCGTCAGCTCGGGCCCATTGATGCTGGCCTTGTTCGACAGCTTGGGGAACAGGTAGTTGAGTTCGCTCGAATGCACCGAGCCCATCGCAAAATCTGGGTAGGGCGCCGAGATGCCCACCCCCAGCACCGGCGCGTTCTCATCGGCAAACTCGAACTGGAAGACCGGCGCCGGGTGTGCCTGGGTGGCGCGCTTCTGACGGATCACGTCCGAGGTGTGCAGGTACAGGCAGTTGTTGATGCCGATCTGGGGCGAGTAGTCCGAAGCCAGCCGGCCCAGCGCTTCGCGCAAGGCCTGGGTGGTGGGCCAGCCGCCTTCGGGCCGGTACTCTTTCATCACCGCATCCACCTTGTCTTTGCCGTAGTTCAGTGCCAGCCAGGTGGGCAGATTGGCCTCGTCCAGCGGCAGCCCGTGGCCGCCCTGTGCTGCCTGCCAGAAGTACCCCTCGTAGAGCCGGATCTCATGGCGCGTCCCGCCCATCAACAGCGGCACCCGCGAGAAGTGGCCCTGGTCCAGCGCCTCGCGGGTGCTGCGGGGCACGGTCGCATTGGGCTGTGCAGGGTTGCCGACCACGGGCGCGAACGGGATGAAATCACCAGGGTGCTGCTCGGCGTAGTGCCCTTGTTGGGTCAGCAAGGCTTCCACGCTCTGACCCCGCAGGCACTGGGCCGCCTCGGCCTGGTTGCCGCGGCAGTCCAGGGCCTCGGCAATGGCCACGCCAACGGCCTGTGCCTCGGTCACGGTCTTCATGGGCTGCAGGCAGCCCGCGCTTTGCAAAATGGCCTGCTGGAACAGGCCCTTGACCTTCTCGCTGCTGGCCAGGTGCATGCACACCGAGCCCGCCCCAGCCGATTCGCCGGCCACTGTCACGCGCTTCGGGTCGCCGCCAAAGGCCGCGATGTTGCGCTGTACCCAGGCCAGAGCCATGCGCTGGTCTTCCAGCCCGTAGTTGCCGTTGTGCTGGGCGCCGTCGTCCAGGGCCGGGTGCGGCATGAAGCCGAACACACCCAGCCGGTAGTTCATCGACACCACCACCATGCGGCCTTCGCGGGCCAGCTTGTCCAGGCGGTACAGATTGGAAGACCCGCCCACGAACGCACCACCATGGATCCACACCATCACCGGCAACTTGGCACCGGCATGGGTGTTGGGCGGTGTGCTCACGTTCACGCTCAGGCAGTCTTCGGCTGTGCTGCCTTCGGTCAGGTTGAAGCGCGCCTGTTGCGGGCAGGCCGGGCCGAACTGGCTGCCATCACGCACCCCGTCCCAGGCTGCCGGCGCCTGGGGCAGGGCCCATCGCAAAGCGCCCATCGGCGCCGCCGCGTAGGGAATGCCACGGTACTCCCAGGCACCATTGCGCTCCACGCCGCTGACTTGCCCCGTCGCCGTCTGGCGCACCGGCACCGGGGCGGCCCAGGCGGCGTTCAGGCTCAACAGACAGGCCAGTGCACCGGCGGCTGAGCGCCGACCGAGCGGGATCGATGGGGGAAGTGTGAATTTCATGGCCTGACCTTTCTATGGATTGGCAAATGGGGTGTTGCTGCAGGACGGCCTGCTGGGGCCTTCTGAGACGGCTTCAGGGCGGGCCCGAGCGCCGCTCCACGGCCGGGCCGACATACGAGTAGCCGTGGTTGCGCCAGGTGACGATGCGCAGATCGGGGTCGAAACTTGCCAACTTCTGGCGCAGCCGGCTCATCACGGTGTTGATCCGACCTTCTGGAAAGTCCAGAAAATCGATGTTCAGGGCGGCGATCAGGGCTTCACGGCCCACTGTGCTGGCGCTGTGCTCCAGCAAGGGCAGCCAGACGCACTGGTCCTGCGGCGTCAGTGACAGGCTGCGCCCGTCCGGGCTCAACAGCACGCGCTTGTCCAGGTTCAAGCGCCAGTCCTGGGCCCCGCCTTCCTGTGGCGGGGTGGGCGCCACCCGGGCGTAAAGTGCCTGGATGTAGGCCGCCAGCTCGCGCCGGTCCACGGGCTTGACCAGGTACAGGTCGGCGCCTTGCTCGAAGCCGCGCAGCTTGTCATCGATCCCATCGCTGGCCGTCAGCATGATGATGCCCCGGCGTTGACGGTCCACCAGGCGTCGGGCGATCGAGTAGCCGCTTTCGCCCGGCAGGTTCACGTCCAGCACCAGGATGTCTGCTTCCTCGTGGGCCAGCCAGGCGTCCAGCGCCTGGGCTTCACCCACGCCGTGCACCTTGAAGCCCATGTGTCGCAACTGGTAGAGCAGGTCATCGCGCAGTTCGTCGTTGTCTTCGACCAACACGACGCGGGCCGTGCAAGGGGAGGGGGTCTGGCTCATGGTGACGGTCTCAGGCGGCCTGCAACGAGGCCAGCGCCTCGCCCAGGCCCAGCGCCGGGGCGGCGGCAGGGCTGCGCGCAGCTTCCTCGGTGCCTTGGAAGATCAGGGTGAAGCAGGTGCGGTTGCCCGCCAGGCTTTGTGCTTCTACCCGGCCGCGGTGCAGGCTGGCGATCGTCTGCACCAGGTGCAGGCCCAGACCGGCACCGCCCACCGGCCCGCTGGCATGGCGGCGCCAGTATTTCTGGAACACCTGGGCCAGCTCGGAGCGCGTCAGGGCCGGGCCTTCGCTGGTCACACTGCAGCGCACCAGGCGCAGATGGCTTTCATGGTCCTGGCCCGGACCGCTTTCCAGGCGCAGGGTCACCGTGGTGTGGGCGTGCCCATATTTGCGTGCGTTGTCGAGCAGGTTGCTCAATGCAAAGTGCAGCAGCTCGGCATCGGCCATCAGGGCGGGCCAGCCCTGCGGGAGCTCCAGGCGCAAGCGCCCGTCGGCACAGTCACCGATGGTCACGGGCAGCTCCAGCCCATCGCTCAGCTCTGGCAGGATCAAGGCGCTGCTGTGCATGGCCAGCAGTTCGGTCAGCAGTTCGGCCCAGTTCACCGGGCGCATCCGGACCGCCTGGCGCACCGTCTCGCGCCGCTCGCGGCTGAGGGCTTCGTTGGCCAGGCTGTCCAGCCGCTTCACGGCCGAGCGGATGCGCTGGTGGCGTTGCCGCAGCAGCGGTGAGTCTGCCCCGGGCAGCATCTCCAGAGTCTGGGTGGCCGAATCGATCACTGCCAACGGGGTGCGCACCTCGTGCCCGAACATGATCAGAAATTGCCCCAGTTCCTCTCGCTTGAGCCGCTCGACGTGGGCCTCCAACTGGTCGCTCAGGCGATCGCGGTCAAGCTGCGAACTCAAGACTTGCCGGTGCGCAAAGCAGGCCATCACCCCCAGCAGCTGCAGGGCAAGGCTCAGCGTGGCGTTGTGGTGAGACCACCATGCCAGGTCAGCGGGCGCCCAAGCAAACAAGCGGTCGGCCACTTGCAAGGCCAGCAACAGCAACGCCCAGGCGGCCAATTTGCCCCAACTGGCCTGTTCTGCCTGCAGCGCGCGGCGTGCACTCAGGGCCAGCAAGCCGCCCGCCAGCGCGGCCTCCAGCCACGGCAGCACGGCGGCACTCCAGGCTTGCCAGGGTGGATGCCAGGCCAGTGCGGCCACGGCCAGGGGCAGGGCCATCAGCGCCTGCAATCCATGACGCTGGTGGGCGGGCCATGGCAGGCCCGGCAACCGCAGGCCCAGTTGAAGCGCTGCAACCCATTGCAGCGCTTGCAGCGCCTGCCACACCGCGGCGTCCTGCTTGGCGGCCGGGAGAGAGAAGGCCAGCAGGGCCGACACCGCCAGGTACCCCAGCAGCCCGGCATACACCCGCTGCCGTGTTTTGACGAAGGACACCAGGGCCAGCAGCAAGGCCATGACCTGGGCACCCAGCAGGGCATCCCGCCAGGCCGGCATGTCGACCGCCAGGGCCGGGCCCAAAGGGCGCGGCGACAGCGCAGGGGCCTGTTCAGCCAGTGCCTGGGCCGAGCATTCGAACCCAAGCAGGCCCAGGCCGGTGGCCAGGGCGGCCAGCATCAGCCCGCGGCGCAGCGAGGGTGTCAGGCAGAAGGTCAGGAACGGGGGGGGCACACCGGATGCTCCGAGAAAGCCAGGGCCTGTGCCCTCGACGGCGCCTCAAAAATGGCTATTTGTGCAATATAAAAATGATAACAATAACTTTATCTCATTTTCATCATCGGATTTCGACCAATTACGACCAAATCCGACATTCATATTTATCAATTTATGCGGTGAACATCCCAGGACGAGCCGGTGTTCCCAACCTGTCAAAACATTGCAATTCGCCGGCGACCGTGGCCCAGGCACCCCGTGGTGCGCAGTGCGCGGGTATTCTTGATCGGCCTGGAGCCTGCGGGCTCTGGTGGTGCTGTGCGCCACCCGAGGGCGGTTCAAACCGCGGGTCCCTGGGCGCTGGAGTTCACGGATGTTTTGACCTTTTGAGCCACCGTTACACCTCGACCAAGTTCGGCCATGCCCTTCACCCTTCTTCGTCCTCTGGCCCTGTCGCACCCGCCGTCGGTCTCACAGGATGCGCCTGTGGTGGCCGGCGCTCGGGAACAACTGCAGGGCTTGGTGGCTGATTTGAGGCACCCGCAGAGCCAGCAGTTGCGCTCGGGATACCTGTACCGCGTGGCCACCCGCACCGGCAGTGGCACGCCGATGTTCGAGCGCAAGGGATGGCTGGCGATGGCCATCACGGCCGGGGAGCACAAGCGCCGCTCCAACCAGGCCTTGCTGCAACTGGTTCGACAGTCGGGCCTGGACACCGGGCCCGCGTTCCAGGCCCTGCAGGCGTACCTCGACCAGGTCTCCAACCGGCCGCTGGCGGGCGCGCCCGACATCCAGCACCTCGATCAACTGCTGCGCGCCGTGCTGGACGAGCCTCCTGCCTGAACCTGCCGCCGGGCTCAGCCCGGGCCGTGGTAGCGCAACGTCAGCAGCGTGATGTCGTCAAAGGGCTCGGTGCCGGCCATGAAGGCCTGCACCTGTTGCAGGATGTGCTGTGACAGGGCCCGAGCGCTGTCGGTCCGCTGTTGCGCGGCAGCCAGCAGCCGACCCTCCTCAAACAAACCCTGATCCGGGCTGTGGGCCTCGGTGATGCCATCGCTGTAAAGCACCAGATCGTCCTGCGGGTGCAACTGGCACACCGCTTCTTCATAGGCCTGCCCTGGCAGGGCGCCCAGCACCAGGCCGCACACGGCATCGAGCCGCTCGCTCTGCCCGTCTCGGCTCAAGCGCCAGGGCGGGTTGTGGCCTGCGCTGGCATAGCGCAGGTGCCCGCTGCGCAGCGCCAACACCCCCATGAACAGGGTGCAGAACAGCAGGGCATCGTTGTTCTGGGCCAGTGTGTCGTTGACCAGCGCCAGGCAGGCGCCGGGGCTCAGGCCCTGGGATGCGGTGGCGCGCAGCAGCGAGCGGGCCATCATGGCAAACATGGCCGCCGGCACCCCTTTGCCCGAGGCATCGCCCACCACCAGCAGCAGGTGGTCGGCGTCCAGCAGATGGAAATCGTACAGATCGCCCCCCACCTCCTTGGCTGGCTGCATCAAGGCGTCGATGTCGATCAGGCTGCTCACACAGGCCAGCGCCTGCGGGCGGGGCAGGTGGCTCATCTGCAGTTCTCGTGCCACCTCCATGTCGTGTTGCAGGCGCTGCAGTTGCTCGCGCTCGGCCAAGGCCTGGCGCACCAGGGCCAGGTCCCGGGTGCGTTCTTCCAGCACCGTCTGCAGCGCCAGCTGCCGGGCGATCACGCGGCTGGTCATCTGCTCAAACTCGCTTGCCAGCGAGGCGGCGCCCACCGTCGCTGAGTCGGCGGGGGGCGGGGCGGCCGGCGGTGCGCCGCCGGGTGCGAAACTGGCATCCAGGCGGCGCAGTTGCTGCTCGATCAAGCCACGTTGGCGGGTCTGGGCCAGGGCGGCTTCGAAATCCCGCTGCGCCAGCGTGACGGCCTGGTGCCGGAACACCTCCACCGCCTGGGCCAACTGGGCCCCTTCAAGCCCACGCGCGGGGGCCAGCGCCGTGCTGTACAGGTCACCCTGGGCCAGCGCCTGCAAGGTGTGCGTGGCCTGCTCCACGGGGCGCAAAAAGCCCTTCAGCACGGCGTCCAGCCCCAGCCCCAGGCCCAGCAGCACCAGCACGGTGGCGGCCGCACCCAGGGCAAACAACCGGGCGATCAGGGTCGTCTGGGCGTCGACGGGCCGCAACACATGCCATCGTGCCACCGGGTAGCCGGCCACGTCGGGCAGGTCGGCCGAGCTGATCTCCCACAGCGCCGCGCCATGGCTGCGGGTTTGCAGCCCCTCGCGGTCCGGCCAGTCGAGCGCGCCATCGCCCAGCGGTGCCGCGCCGCTGCGCAGCAGCCCCTGCGCCGCCTGACCCGCATGGGGCAGCGTGCTCAGGCCGAAGGCCAGGGTCGCGTCTGGCGCTGCCTCGAACAGGGGCGCCAGCTCGCGGGCATCGATGGCCACCAGCAGCCAGCGCTGTTGCGCCATTGCTTGCCCCAGCACCAGCAGCAGACGCGAGGCCTCCCCGGCGCCATGTCCCGACCCCGCGGCCCGTATCAGACCGAAGACGCCCCCTTGGCGGGCCTGCAGGGCCTTGAGCATGCTCAGGTTCAACAAGGGCGTGCGGGCCTCGGCCTCGCTGGAGGCCAGCAGTCCGCCTTCGGCATTCAGCCAATCGATGCGTGCCAGCGGCCAGCGCCCGGGGCCGTGGTCCTTGAGTTGGGCCGTCAGGGCCGCGGTGGTCAGCGCTGCCGGGGCATCGAGCAGGCCTTGCACATCCTGGGCTTGGCGCACCATCAGGGGCTTCAGGCCTTGCATCGCGCGCTGCCAGATCTGGGCCGTGTCGGCCACCGAGCGGTCGCTCCAAAAGCGGGTTTGCTGTTCCTGCAGCCAGCGCGATGGAATCGCCAGGGTGAGCACCAGCAGCAGCGCGGCCAGGGCGCTCAACGCCAGCACCTGCTGGCGCAGCGCCCGCGGCCACCAGGCTCGGCCGAGCAGGTCTGGCCGGGGCGTCATGCCGGGCCTCCGGCCTGCGGCGCTGTGCTGCCTTGCGTGGCCTCGGCCCAGTCTGGGGCCGCGTCCAGTCGGGCGCGCTTCCAGTCGAGCATCTGACGGCGCTGGCGCACCCGGTCGTGCCCGGCCCCCCAAGCCTGCGCTGCCGCCTGGGCCGCGTGCGCCCAGCGCGGCATGGCGGGCTGGGCCGCGGGCTGGTCGCCACCGGCTGCACGCAGCGGTTCTGGCCAGGATCGCAGCCGGCCTTGTGGCCGGCTGAAGCCTTGCGTCCATTGCCAGTGACCGGTGCCCGCCGCGGCCAGCAGCGTCACGGCGAACACGGCCAGCAAGGCCAGCCCGTGCGCCAGCGTGTGGCCCGACACCAGCAAGGCCTTGGGATGAAGCTGGAATTCGAGGCGCCAGTCCGAACCCCGCAGCACCCAGGCTCGATCCATGATCTCCGGGTGGGCGCTTTGAAAGCCTTCGATCAAGCGCGCCCGCTTGTCCTGCTGGCGGTCGCCGCCTTGCATGGGCAGGGCCTCCAGCCGGTGCTGCAGGTCGATTTCGAATTGCTGGCCCAGGCTGCGCTGCAGCCCGGCCAAGGTGCGGGCCGACTCTGCTTGCAAGACCTGCCCCATCCAGGCTGCACACAGCGTCACCAGGGCAGCCAGTACCCACGCACCGCGCAGAGCGCCCCAGAGCCCGGGCGCCTCGTGGGGGGGGGCCATGCCGGCTTGCGGGACAGGGCTGGGTGCCTTGACCGCTGGCATCAGCCCGGCGCGCTGGTCGAGTGCCGCCTCTTCCTGGTCCAGCCGGGCCAGCGCCTGATGCAGGGCCTGTGCCAGTTCATGCCGCCAGGGTTGCCAGGCCTGCGCCAGGCGTCGGGCCTGGCGTCGGCCCAGCCACGCGCTGGCGAGCAAGGCCAGGCCCAGAGCGCCCAGGGCGCGTGGCGTCATGGCGGTGCGCGAGCGCTCGATCAGGTCCGCTCCGGCCCGCAAGCGGGCCAGCACCACCACAATGGCCCGGGTCTGGCCCGTGGCGTCCTGCAACTGGCGCTCCAGGCCGCGCAGGCCCGGCTCGGGCAACCACACCTCGCTGCCCGAGCGCCAGGTCTCGTTCAGCCAGTGCGCTGGGGCCTGGGCACCGATCTGGCTCGGGTCGGTGTCGTCGGTGATCAGTCCCTGAGGCGTCAACACGCTGATGCGCCGGATCGCCGGTGTTTCGCTGCGTTGGCGTTCCAGCAGGGCTCGTGTGCTGTCACGGCGCGCCGCGTCGAGGCGCCAGACCTGATGCTGGTTCAAGGAACCCTGCAGGTCATCGAGCACGGCCTCGAAGGCTTCGCGTACCAGCGCCTCCACCGCCTGTTGCTGACGCCAGCCCTCCCAGCCCAGGTACAGGGCCCATGCGAGCAGGCAAATCAGCAGCCAGGGCCAGGCCAGGCCCGGTGCCAGGCCGCGCGGCGGGGACTCAGCTGTCCTCATGCCGGGCCCTCGGGCCGATCGCGGCGCCAGACCCAGACGTGGTTGCGCCGGTCTCGCCTTTCATGGTGCAACCCGTCGCACAGCTGGCGTACCAGGTACAGGCCCAGGCCGCCGAGTTGGCGCTGCGCCAGCGGGGCCTCCAGATCAGGGTCGCTGGCCTGACCCGGGTCAAACGGGGCGCCGTCGTCCACCACTTCGATCAGTGCCAGCTCGCCGGCCTGCCACAACCGGGCCTCGATGCAGGCACTGGCGGCCAGGGGACGGCCGTGGGTACCGGCATTGAGGATCAACTCTTCCAGCACCAATTCGACAAAGTAGCGCTGCTGCGCTCCCCATGCCGGCGGATGGGCCAAGGCCGACAAGGCCTCGGACACCTGGGCCATCCAGTCGCCATGGCATGCCACCGTCAGCGCCAGCAAAGGGGCGCTTTCGATCACGGGGGGCTGGGTCGATGCATTCATGGCGCCGCGAGCTTGGTGGGGCCTGCAAAAGGCTCAATAATGGCGCCGCGCCGCGCTGGCGCGTCACAGTGAGCCCCCATGTTGAACGACGAACCTGTTTTCGCCCCCCTTGGCCGCATTGATGGGCACAACGCCGCCTTGGTTGAAAAAGACCTGTTGCTGCAGATCGAAAAAACCGGCCCGCACTGTGCCTTTGACCTGTCGGGCGTGAACTTCGTCAGCAGTGCCGGCTTGCGCGTGCTGCTGGTCGGGCTCAAAACCTGCAAGGCGCAGGGCGGCAGCCTGGTGTTGGCCGGGCCCAACTCCGCGGTGTTGGGCGTGTTGAAGATGAGTGGCTTCGACAAGATCATGCCCATCGAGGCAGACCGCAGCGCCGCCCTGGCACGTGTGGCTGCCGCACGCGGCTGAGGACCGTCGGCGCTGAACATCAGCGGGTGGCAGCGGCGTCGCCCGCGGCCTGAGGTTTGCCCCCCACCGTGGCCGGCATGCGCGCCAGCTCACGGCTCAGGGCGTCAATGTCGGCCTGCGTGCGCGCCATGGCGGCACGCGCCTGCAGCTCTTCGGGTTTCGCATCTCGGGCAAAGCCTTCGCTCAGCCGTTGGCGCTGCAACTTCATCTCGGCCTGCGCCTTGTCCAGTTCCTGACGCAGCACCTGCCTGGCCTCCTGGTCGCGCGTGGTCTGCGTCGCCGTGCCCACCCGGCGCGCCGAGTCGTCGGCTGCGGGGACCGCCGCCGCGCTTGGCTTGGGGGCCGCAGGGGCCGAGGCCAGCGACTCGCGCAGCACCGACAACTGCTTGTCCGACGGCGGCACGATCCGGGCGCGCGGGCTGTTCGACATCTCGGAGGCGGTGGTCGGTTGGGCTTTCAGCGGCTCTTCGCCCACCGCCAGATCGGGCGCTGCCGGCTGCGTGGCCGCGACCGGGGGGGCCGCCCTGGGGCTCAGCACATGGGCCCGGATCAGGAACAGGCGCTCGCGTCGTTGCACCTGCCTGGAGCTGTTCGAGAACAGCGCCCCGAACACCGGCACATCGCCCAGCAAGGGCACTTTGTCCTGCGTCTGGGTGGAATGGATCGAGTTGTAGCCGCCCAGCAGCAGGCTCTCGTCCCGGCCCACGCTGGCCTCGGTACTGACCGTGCCGCTCTGGATGACGGGCAGGGTGCCTGCCACGGTCGAGGTCTGCACCTGTCCGTCCTCGATGTCCACATACAGGCGTACCCGGGCGTCATCGCCCACGCCCTCCAGGCGCGGCGTGACGCGCAGCGAGGTACCCGCCGTGACGGGGGTGACCAGGGCCGTGCCCACCGAGGTGGTCTGGATGTACACGGTCTGCGACAGGTCCAGCACGGCCCCCACGTTTTCGGAGGTCAGCACCGAGGGCCGGGCCTGCACACTGGCGTCGCCTTTCTCCTCCAGGGCCTGGATGCGCGTGACGAGGTAGCGCGCCGCGGTGGAGGCCAGTGTGGTGGCATTGGCGCCCGCGCCATTGGGGCCGGCGAACACCGACAGGGTGTTGCTGTCGGCCGTGGTGGCATTCACGTTGCCGTAACCCAGCACCGTGCCGCCATTGCGGCTGGTCAGATTCCAGGCAATGCCGAGCTCATTGAGGCGATTGGTGTTCACGTCGACGATCATGGCCTCGATCTCGATTTGCGGCGAGGGCACGTCGAGGGTGGCAATCATCTTCTGGTACATCGGGATGCGCGAGGGCAGGTCCTGCACGATGATCGCGTTCAGGCGCGGGTCCGACTGGATCGAGGGGCGGGCCCGCAGGCCGGTGTTGCGTCCTTCCGGGGCCGCGCTGCTGCGGGCGGCCTCGGCCTGGGGGCCGTTGCTGCCGGCGCTGGCCGTGGTGTCGTTGTCTGCGCCCGCGCCAGCCCCCAGCATCAGGCCGGTGCCGCTGTTGGACAGCTTCACGGCGGCGCTCATGGCGTTGGCCGACCCGGGTACGGGCGTCCAGTGGCTGGTGGCCGATTCCGTGGTGCCGGTGACCAGGCTGCGCAGGATGCGTGCCACCCCGGGCGTGGTCAGCTCACGGCTGCGGTAGGTGATGGTGCGGTCCTCGGCCGATGCGTGCAGCAGCTTGAAGATCGCCACCTGCATGCCGTTGTTGGCCTGCCGAGGCAGGGCCGCCACGGTGTTCTCCACCAGCTGTACGTAGGCGGGCGGGCCCGACACCATCACGGCCGACTGGCCGGGCAGCTCGCCCCAGCCAAAGCGGGGGTCCAGCACATGCAGGCTGGTCAGCACCTTGCGCAGGTCTTCGCCCGAGGCCGGCGCGGGAATGGCCTTCACCACCGATTCACGGTTGCCGGCCACGTACAGGGTGCCGGAATGCGTGAACCAGGTGAAGCCATAGATGCCCCCCAGCCGGTTGATGAACTCGGTCGGCGTGAGCCCGTTGAAGCGGCCGCTGACCGGGGCATTCAAGGCCTCGGGCATGTCCAGCGACAGACTGAATCCGGCCGCGAATTCGGCCAGCACCGCTTGCAGGGGCTTGGCCTGTGCGTAGTAGCTGAAGGCCGTGTCGGGCCAGGGCGGCGGGCTGGCCAGCAGGCCGGGCGGGGCACCCAGGCTCAGGCACAGGGCCAGCAGGGCGGCACGGCGCCAGCCTGGCAAAGGGATTCGGGTCAGGCTCATAGCGCACCTCGCCACAGATCGGCCTCATTGCACACCTGCTCGGCCAGTTCGGTCAGCGCGGCGCTGCCCGCCTCGGCGGGCAGGGTGGCCTGAAGCCACAGCGACTGGCCATCTTCGTGGGCGGCCAGGGCCGCCGCGCCGTCACGCAGCCGGGCCGTGGCCAGGCGCAGCGCCTGCTCCAGCGCCCGTTCGCGCTCGTGCGCCGCCAGGGGCAGGTCCAGTACCCGCGTTTCCAGCAGCACGCGCTCGGCGTCCAGGGCCACCAGGTGCAGGCGAACCCGGTCCAGGTTGATGCTCAGGCGCCCCGGGGCGCCTGCCTCATGGGGATTCAGTCCTTGCTGCGAGGCCCATTGGGTGATCAGATCGTTCGATAAAGGCATGGGGACTCCTCTGGGGGCTCGGGTTCGGGTTCGGGGCCGGTGGCTCGCTTCATGGGGCCGAGGGTGGCGCCAGCTGGCGCACCAGGCGCAGCACGGCGGCCACGGGTTCGATCAGGTCGGTGGGGATGTACTGGTCCACCTCGGCCTCGCGAAACAGCGAGTGGGCCAGCGGGATGTTCTGCATCACCGGTACGCCGGCGGCGCGGGCGGCGGCGATCATGCGTTCGGCCAAGGCGCCTTCGCCCTTGCCGGTGACCATGGGCAAGGGCATGGCCTCGTCGTCATAGCGGATGGCGATCGCCAGGTGGGTGGGGTTGGTCACCACCACGCTGGCCTTGCGGGCGCTCTCCACGGCCCCACCTTGCATCAGCTCCTGGTGCAGTTGCTTGCGCTTGCCCTTGATGTGGGGGTCACCCTCCGAGCCCTTGTACTCCTGCTTGACCTCGTCCTTCGACATCATCAGGCCTTTGGTGTGCTGATGGCGCTGCCAGGCCAGGTCGGCCAGTGCGATCACCGTGGTGGTCACACCGGTCTGGATGATGATGGCCTTGAGCAGTTCACCGATCAGCTCGCCCAGTTCGGCAATGCCGCGGTGGGGCACCAGCATGACCTTGGGGATCAGCTCCACGATCAGGGCCTCGATCACCCACGAGAGCACCGCGATCTTGAGCAGCGATTTCAGGAATTCGATCAGGTTCTTCTTGGAGAACATATTGGCTGCGTTCTCCACCACATTGAGCTTCTTGGCCGAAGGCTTGATGGCCTCGAACGCGAACAGAACGCCGGTCTGGAGGGCCTCGGCAAAAATGCCGACGCCGATCACGATGCCCAGAAACGGCAGCAGCAGGCGGGCGCCGGCGATCATGCTTTCTTCCAGCAGGGTGGACAGGGCCTGATGAAAGTCGCCGCCGATGAAAGCAAATGGCAGCATCATCAGGCGCGAGCAATCCTCCATCAGTTGCCGCCCCTGGGCCACGATGTAGGCAAACAGGGCGATCAGTAGGGCGTTCTGGGTGAAGTCCTTGCTCTTGGCCACCTGGCCTTTTTCGCGCGCGTCGCGCAGTTTCTTGGCGCTGGGTTGTTCGGTCTTTTCGCTCATGGTGCGCCCCCCCAGACGGCGTTCAGGCGCGGCAGCCAGGCGCGCAGCTCGCGCACCGGCTCCACGCCCACCTCGAACAGGGTCTGGGCATACAGGATCAGCACGAACAACGCCAGCGCGCTCTTGATCGGCATGGCCAGAAAGAACACCTGCAACTGCGGTGCAAAGCGGCTGACCAGGGCCAGGCCCAGCTCGGCCAGAAACATCACCAGCAGCACCGGTGCCGCCATCAAGAGGCCACTGGTCACCAGCCTGTTGAGCTGGCTCATCAGCAAGGTGGCCGCATCCTCACCCCAGTGCGGCCAGAAGCTCAGTGGCGGCCACAGGCGATAGCTGTCATACACCAGGCCCAGCAACAGCGGCATGCCCCCGGCGGTCAGGAAGTACACGATGAAGGCAAAGCTGAACAGCAGGCCCAGCGGCGAACTGTCGTTGCCGGTCAGCGGGTTCAGGGTGGCGGCCATGCTGGCGCCGCGCTGGTTGTCGATGATGAAGCCCACCGCTTCGAACATCCAGAACGGCAGCGCCACCAGCCAGCCCAGGGTCAGCCCCAGAAGCCCCTCCTTGAGCAGCACCAGCACCAGCATCAGGCCGTCCGGCACCGGGCTGCGGGCCAGCACGGGCGCCACCAGCAGGCTCAGGCCGGCGGCCATGCCGAAGGCGATCACCCGCGGCACCATGGTGCGGTTCATGAAGGGCAGCATCGCCAACAAGGGCAACAGGCGCGCCTGGCTCAGGCTGATCGCCTTGAGAAAGCGCAGGCCATCGTCAATGTTGTTGATCAGCGGCAGCAGCATGGGCTCAGCGGGTGATGTGGTGGAAGTTGCTGAACACGGTCAGCGTGTACTTCATCAGTTCGCCGCCGCTCCAGCCCGCGGTCAGGAACAGCGTCAGGCCGACCGCGATCAGCTTGACGGCGAACGACAAGGTTTGTTCCTGGATCTGGGTCAGCGCCTGCAGCAGCGAAAACAAGGTGCCCACCACGGCCGCCACCAGGATGGCGGGCATGGACAGCACCAGGGTCAGGTACAGCGCGTGCACCAGGTAACTCGTCAGGTCGGGGGCTTGCATGGGGGACTCCTCAACGGTAGGTCAGCACCAGGCCCTGGATCAGCCGGGTCCAGCCATCGGCCATCACAAACAGCAGCAGCTTCAGGGGCATCGAGATCATCACGGGTGACACCATCATCATTCCCATGGCCAGCAGCACGTTGGACACGACCAGATCGATCACCACGAAGGGCAGAAAAATCAGAAACCCGATCTGAAAGGCGTCGGTCAGTTCGGTCACCATGAAGGCCGGCACCAGCACCAGGAAATCGGTCTCATGCAGGCCGCGGGCCATCTCCGGGCCCCACAGGTCTTCGGCGGTCTTGACGAAAAACTCCCGCTGCCTAGGTTCGCTGTGCTTGACCATGAAGCGGCGCAAGGGCTCGGCGCCCGACTGCACGGCGTGGAACAGCTGCTCGGGCGACTGGGTGGCGCGTGGCACCGAGCTCACCTGGCGGTAGATGTCCTGCCCGATGGGCGCCATCACATAGGCCGAGACGATCAGCGCCAACCCGTAGATCGCCAGGTTGGGCGGTATCTGCTGCACCCCCAGGGCGTTACGCACCAGCGACAGCACCACTGAGATTTTCAGAAACGAGGTGCACACCACCGCCAGCGTGGGCACCAGGGCAAGCAGCGCCAGCGCCAGCGTGAGTGAGATCGGATCGAAGTTGTTCATGCTGCGGGGGCCGCGGGCGGCACCAGGCTGGCCAGGCTCACGCCCAGGCGTCCGTCGATCTCCACCAGGTGGCCGTGGCCCACCAGGGCCCCGTTGGCACGCACCTTCACGTAATCGGTGGTGGCCTGGTCCAGGGGCAGGACCTGGCCAGGGCGCAGGGCCTGCAACTCGGCCAGCGTCAGCGTCTTGTCGCCCACGTCAAAGCTGAGGCGAATGCGCAGCTGCCCCAGGTCGGGCAGCGCCAGGTCCGACGCGCCGGGCGCGTCCAGCGCTTCGCCCGCGTCGGCAGCGGGCAGGTCTTGGTGGGGCATGGGGGTGTCCAGTACAGTGAGTCCGTGGGGGTCGAGCTGGGCATCAAAGCGCCAGCCTGGGTGGCCTGGGGCACCGCAGCGCAGTTGCACGCGGCCCTGTCCGGCGAGAAAGCTGCGGCTCAGAAACACC
This sequence comes from Curvibacter sp. GW821-FHT01G03, assembly GCF_059422285.1. NCBI lineage: Bacteria > Pseudomonadati > Pseudomonadota > Betaproteobacteria > Burkholderiales > Comamonadaceae > Curvibacter > Curvibacter sp. GW821-FHT01G03. Next base: position 81,994 of record NZ_JBWKWP010000008.1, on the reverse strand, counting down.
ACGTCGCCGGGCTGCAGGGTGCGCAGCCGCTGCCAGGGCAGGTCGGTCTCGCCCAGCGTCAGGCGCATGGGCATCGGCAGGCCGCCCCATTCGGTGTTGGCGCTGTCAGCGCTGGCCGGGGGCAGCAGGCCGGCCAGCAGCAGCAGGCCCATGGCGTCCGCATACAGCATGCCGGCGTCCAGCCGCTGAGGGGTGGCGCCCGCCAGTTGCCAGCCCAGGCTGTGCCAGCTGCCGGCGGGCGCTTGTCCGTCGCAAGGGCCCAGCCCGGCCACCATGGCTGGCCCGCGGCCCGCGGCGGACAAGGTGTCGCACAGTGATTGGGCCGCCTCTTGCCAGGCCACGTCCTGCCAAGCTGCGGGCAAGGCGACTGCGTCGGACCCGCCCAGGCGCAACCCGGCCCAGACCTGCAGCAGGGCGGCAGGCAGATCGACCAGCAAGCGCCCGCCCGACCAGTGCAGGCTCAGGCGTCGCCAGTCTTGCGCGGTGCCCAGCGCCGCTGGCGCCGGGCCCAGCTGCAGGCTCAGCAGCGGCGCCGTGCCTGGGGTGGCCCCCGGCCAGCCCGGCAGGGCCAGGCGCTGGCCGGCGTGGGCCAGGGTGTTGAGGGCTCGGGTCTCGCCGGCGGACAGGCGCGGCAGGGGCAGGGCAGGGTGCCGTGTGCTCATGTTTGGGCCCCCTGCGGGGCACTGGCATAGGCCTCGACGCCGACGCCCTGCTCCAGCGGCGTGCTCAGGGCTTGCCAGCGGCCCGGCTGACGCGCCAACGGCCCACAGGCGCGCACCCGCCACACCGCGCAGCGCCCCAGGGTGGCCGCCAGCTCACGGGCCATGTCGCGTGCCGGCTCGGCCAGGCACAGGAAGCTGGTCTCCACGCTGCATTCAAAGTCGGCCAGGCAGGCACCGGCCTCGTCGCTCACGTTCACACTGACGCCGGGCAGGCAGCCCTCGTCCAGTGTCAGGCGCAGGCTTTGCCGGCCGGCGGGGTCATCGCTCACCATCAGGCCGCTGGCCAGCTCACGCAGGCTTTCCAGCAGGCTGGCCGGCGGCGCGGGTGTGGCCATGGGTGCGGCGTGCTGCCCCAGCAGACCGAAGATGCCTGATGCCGATGCCGATGCCGATGCCGAGCCGGGGCTGGGCTCGGTGGCTGGCTCGTCGTCGCGCGTCAGCGCCTCGCGAAACGCGCTTTCGGCGTCTGGCGACGGGTGCTGGGGCGTGGAGTGCTGTGCCAGGGCGCCGCCGTCGTAGCGGCTGGGGCTCTGGCGCATCAGGTCGCCCCGCTGGAACGCGTTGCTGTGGTCGCTCATGGTGGCTGGGTTTCCTCGTCATCGCGGCGGCGCGGGTGGCCGGCCACTTCTTCCAGTTCCTGTTCTTCACGCCGCTCTAGCTCGCGGCGCTCGGTGGCATGGTGCTGTGCGGCCAGTTCCTCGAACTTGCTGCGCGTGGCACTGGCCACCTGCAAGGTGTCAGCCGCGCCCGTGTAGTGGCTCTGGGCCTGGGTCCGCTCCCGGCCTGCCTGCGCCAGTGCCTCGATGCGCGCCTGCTCTTCGGCCCGCAGGATGGCCACCTCCAGTTGCACCTCGGCAATCTCGCGTGGGCGCACCAGCCGGCTGCACAAGTCCTGGTACCAGGCGCGCTCGTCCTGTTCGGCCTGGGTCTGGAAGCGGCTCAGGCGTTGCCGGGCTTCGTCCTCTACGCGGTGGGCATGGGCCAGTTGGGCGCGCGCCACCAACAGCGCGGTCTCGGCCTGGTCCTTGCGGAAGGTCTTGATGTACAGCAGTTCGTCGAGCATGCCCATGTTGCAGTCTTTCAGGGCTTGGGTGCGGTGGGCGCGGGCATGTCGGTCACCTTGAACAGGTCCGCCAGCGTGGCCTCGTAGGCGGCGCGCTCGGTGGTGGGTTGCTTCAGGAAGGTGCGCAGGCGCTCGATCTTGTCGATGGCCTCGTCGGTTACCGGGTCGCCGCCGCGTTTGTACTCGCCGATCTTCACCAGCAGTTCGACCTCGGCGTACTTGGCCAGCAACTGGCGCAGCCGGCCCGCAGCGGCCCGGTGTTCGCGCGACACCACATGGCCTTGCACGCGGCTGGCCGAGGCCAGCACGTCGATGGCGGGGTAATGGGCCTGGGCTGCCAGCGCGCGCGACAGGATGATGTGGCCATCGAGGATCGAGCGGGTTTCGTCCGCGATCGGCTCGGTCATGTCATCGCCCTCCACCAGCACCGTGTAAAGCGCGGTGATCGAGCCCTTGTCGTTCATGCCGGTGCGCTCCATCAGCTTGGGCAGGGTCGCGAACACCGAGGGCGGGTAACCGCGCCGGGTCGGTGGTTCACCTGCGGCCAGCCCGATTTCGCGCTGAGCACGGGCAAAACGGGTCACCGAGTCCATCAAAAACAGCACCTTCTTGCCCTGGTCGCGAAAGTATTCGGCGATGGCGGTGGCCACATAGGCGGCCTTGGCCCGTTCCATCGACGACTTGTCGGAGGTGGCGCACACGATCACGCTGCGTTGCCGCCCCTCGGGGCCCAGTTCATGCTCCAGAAACTCGCGCACTTCGCGGCCGCGCTCGCCGATCAGCGCCACCACCGTGACATCGGCCGCGGCACCTTTGACCAACATGCCCAGCAGGGTCGATTTGCCCCCCCCGGCGGCCGCGAAAATGCCCATGCGCTGGCCTTCGCCACAGGTCAGCAGCGAATCGATGGCCCGCACGCCCAGCGGCATGGGCTGGTCGATCAGGCGCCGGGTCATGGGGTCGGGGGCCTCAGCATACACAGGGTAGTAGCGCTCGACCACCAGCGGACCCCGCTCCGCCACGTCCATGGGGCGTCCCAGGCCGTCCAGCACCCGACCCAGAAGGGCATCGCCCACGGGCACCATGTGGGCGCGCCCCGTGGGGGTCACCTCGGTGGCGGCCGAAATCCCGTACATGTCACCGATCGGCGTCAGCAGCGCCGCGTCACGGGCAAAGCCCACCACCTCGGCCTTCATCTCAAAGTCTTCACCGGGTTGGCGCAAGGTGCACACCTCGCCCACCTTCACCGACGGCACCACGGCCTTGATGATGGTGCCGATCACCTGCACCACCCGGCCCTTGACGGCCAGGGTCGGCGTGTCGTCCAGCGCCAGCTGCATCATGTCGACGAGGTAGTCCAGGCTTTTCATGGCGGCGTCAGATCGGGCGGCTGCTCAGGTGGTGTTGCAGCAGCTCGGCAGGTGACAGATCTTGCAGGTGTGCGCCGAGTGTGGCCATCCGGGCCTCATGGGCGTCGGTCCGGAGCTGCCAGGCCTGTCGTTCGTCGCTGGCTTCGATGCGGGCCTGGAGCGAACCCACGACCCGCAGCAGCGTCATGCCAGCCTCGAACAGATCGATGTCCAGGTAGTCGGTGATGTTTTCGGCAAAGCGTTCCAGGCCTTCGGCGGCGCCCTCTCGTGCCACACCGTTCTGGCGGTGCATGACGGTGGTGCGTTCCACCCCCTGGGCCAGGTGCTCGACATCGGCCAGCAGTTGTTGCGATTCGGCCTCGATCTGCTCCAGCAGCGCTTGCTGGGCCGAGGTGGGCGGTTGCCCCTGGGTTTGATCCCGCAGGGTGTTCAGCCGTGTGCCCAGATCACAGAACCGCTGCAGTTGGGCGCCGTCGGCGTTTTGCACCCCTTTGCGGTTCAAGTTCTCGGCGCCGCCGGCAAATTGCAGATAAGCGGTCAACAGCACGTTGGATCCGATCGCGATGTAGGTCAGCAGCGGGCTGGCCTGGGTCGCCCAGGCACCGGCAGCCCACAGACCCAATTCGCAGGTCAAGCCTAGGCCGCGGGCCAGGGTCTGGCGGGTCTGCGGGTCTTTCACAAAGAACAGGCCGGCGTGGCACAGGTTGGCCAGGGCGTTCTTGCCCATCGGCAGGTTGAAGCGCGGTGGCAAGCCGCGTTCGGCCCGCTTTTCATCGGCGTGGACCATGGCCGTGCAGGCTGCATCGGCGGCCAGCTTGGTGAGCAGCACGGCCCCCACGACAAAGGAGGTCAAAGTTCCGCCGGTGGCCACGGTGATGCCGACAAACAAGGCCACGCCCACGGCCTGCCCCAGCAGGCCTGCGCAGCGTTTGAGCAGGCTCTGGCCCGTGCGGTCCACCCCGGCATCGCGGGCGCGCTGTACGTTGGCGGCCACGTCATCCAGGTTCATTCCCATCCGGTTGGCCTGAGCCCGCAATTGCTCGGTCGCGGAGCGGGCCCGGGCGGGGCCCTCGGACAGGCCGGCCGCGGCCGTCTGTACCGGGCCCGAGGCCTCGGCACCTGACGCGGACGCCGGGTGCGCCTGGATGGGGGCTTCCTGGTCCAGCGCATGCGGCACTTCGGCGGGCAGGGTGGCACGCTGGGTGGCGTGCTCGGATTCGGGTTCGTCGGCTTCCAGCCGCATCATGGCGTCCCAAAGACCGGGGTCGGCCGTCGTCCCTTGCGTGCTGGACCGGGCGCTCGGTGGCGTCGCCATGGGCGGTGCAAAGCGCGCACTGACGGATGGGCGAGCCTTCGGCCCACCCACGCCCAGGCCTGGCATCAAGGCCGTCGTGCCGCTCAGGGCCGTGCTCTGGCGGCGTGGGTTCAATGGGGAAAGGGGCGGCATGGCGAGGCGCTTTTCAATGCAGGTCCGTCAGGGCCCGGTGGATGAGATCGGTCAGCGGCCCCGGGCCCGCGGTCTGGCAGGCTGACTGGCACAGGGCCAAGGCCATGTTGAAAGCGTCGCGCGCCTCCTCGGGGTAGCCCAGGGCGGCCATGCATTCACCGAGCCGATAGGCGCAGGCGGCATCGGCTGGGTTCAGCGACAGCGCCAACGTGAAATGCACGCCCGCGTCGTGGACCTCGCCGATCTGCTGCAGGCACAGGCCCAGACCGAAGTGGTGCTCGGGTCGGCCGGGTTCGCGGCTCACCAACAGGCCATAGGCAGGCAGGGCGTCTTCGATCCGGCCCTCCAACAGGTCGGTGCAAGCCTGCTCGCTGACGGCATCGAGCTCGGCGGCGCTGGGCTGCGCCGGGCGTTGCACGGTTCCAGCCAGGCAATCAGCCACGGCCTGCAGCCGGCTCATCCAGGCGGGGTGGGGTGAGTGCGTGCGTTGTTCAGCCATGTTGTCCCAGCAGGCGTGTGAAGCCTTTTTCAAGCGCCTGCAGTTGCAGCTCGATGCTGGCCTCGACGGTGCCGATCTCGCTTTCCATGAGGGTGGCATCGCCCTTGAGGCGGGCGTCACCCACGATGTCCAGAATGCCGATGCCCGGAAAGCGCTCCAGCAGTTCGGCGGCGCGCTGGCGCACGGCGGCCACGTGCTCGGGCGCCACGCGCAGGGTCAGCTGCTTTTGGTTGCGCATCACCGCCAGCCCGCTGCGCACCACCATCAGCACGCGCTCCGTGTCGTCGTAGTCGGCCAGAATGCGTCGCATCGAGCCCATCACCAGGCCCACCATGCGTTGTTCGACGCTGGCGAAATACTCCACCATGCGGCCGGCGTTCTCGATCAGGGTTTCGGCCTGTGCCAGTTGGGCCTGTTCCAGGCCCTCGGCATGGCCGCGCTGGCGTTCGGCCTCGCGCTCATGCTGGGCCTGCTCGACGATGGCTGCGGCTTCACGCCGCGCATGGTCCATCAGTTCTTGCGCCTGTTGCCAGACCCTGGCATCGGCCGCCGGCAGCACCGGATCGGCCGCGTCGGGCACCGGGCCGGCGCTGATGCGGGCAAATTGCACATAGCTCATGGCAGCACGCTCCGGGTGGTGTCGTGGTCAAGCAGGCAGGCGTTCCAGCCGGCTTCCCAATCGGGGGCCAGTTCAGCCACGCAGCGTGGGTAGTGGTCCAGCACCCGATGCAGCGCATGTTCGGTGTCCAGTGGGGCGGGGTTCAGCGTCACGGGGCGCAGTTTCAGGGTCAGGCGTTGCGCCAGTCCGCCGGGCAGGCTGGCTGCGGCCTGGGTCAGCAAGGCCCAGCCCAGTGTGTCCAGCCAGGCCGCCAGTTCGGGCCAGGCCGGCTCGGCCAGGGCTTGGGCGGCGACCGGCCGTTGCGGCTCCAGCAACCAGGCCCATTCGCCACGGCTCACTTGGCCGGCCAAGGCCTCGCGCTCGCTGCGCAGGATCACCCGGCGCAATCGCCGGCCTTGATCAAGCAGGCCGAGTTGGCGTGCCAACTGGCCCAGCAGCGCGCGCGGCAGCAACGCCAGCCGATGCAAGGGCTGGCGCAGGTCGAGCAGGGGCAGGTCGCGTTCCGCGTCCAACTGCCATTCTTGGCTCAGGGCCTGCTCGGCAGCCGGCGACAGGGGCGGCGCCCAAGCGGCCGGCAGGCTGGCAGTGAGTCGATCAGGGTCGGCCTCACGGCTGGGGTGCTGCAAGAAATTCAGCACCGTGCTCGCCAGCGCGGGTGGCAGTTGGAACAGCTGGATCGGGGTCATCCGGGGCCCTCTGCCGAGCTCGCCGAGGCCGCCGCGCTGCGCCCCGGGGTACCGGTTTCACGGGCCTGCTGGCGCGGGCGCCACCAGAAGGTCCAGCCCAGCCAGCCGCAGGCGCCCAGGGCCGCCAACAGCAACAGGCTCAGCACCGACAGGATCAGGCGCAGGCCCATGGCGTCGTCGGCCTGAACCTGCAAGCCCCAAACCGTCTCCCAGGCGCGCGCAGCGCTGGCGGTGCCCGCCTTGCCGGGCACCAGCACCACCGACACGCGCTCGCTGCTCAGGCCGGGGATGCTGTTGACCACCATGCGCCGCACCTGGGGCTGCAATTGTTCGACCGGCGCGTTCTGTTGGTATTTGATGAACACGGCTGCGCTCGCCGGCAGCTCGGCCCGATCGACCGACCCCCGTTCGGGCAGCACCAGGTGCACGCGCGCAAACAGCACACCATCGATGTGCGACAGCGTGCCCGACAGGTCTTGCGACAGGGCATAGAGGTAGCGTGCCCGCTCTTCGAGCGGCGAGGAGATCAGCCCATCCTTCTGGAACACCTGGCCCATGCCCGCAAAATGCTCGCGCGGCAAGCCGGCGGCGCGCAGCAGGTCCACGGCCTGAGCCGCCTTGGCCTGGTCCACGCGCACCCCCACCATGCCCTCCTTGCCGGGCACCTTGCTGGCCGCGATGCCGTTGTTCACCAGTGCGGCGATCACCTCGTTGGCATCGGCCTCTGGAATGGTCGACAGCAGCTCCACCTGAGACGAGCAGGCCAGCAGACCCCAGGCCAGCAGCAGCGCGCTCAGAACACGGAAAAGGCGGTGGCGGCTCATTGGGTCTTCAGGATCTGGTCCAGGTTTTGCGAGGTCTTGGAGATGCCCTTGCTGAGCATTTCAAAATGCACGCTGGCCTGCAGCAGCTTGGCCTGTACACCCAGCATCTGGGCCGTGCTCAGCACGGGCTGGGCCGTCAGGTCGGCGGCCTGGGCCCAGGCCTGGCTGATCTGCTGGGAGCTGTCTTTCAAGCCCGCCAGAATCGCGTCGCCAGCCGTGCTTGCAGGGCGTTGCGCCACCGGGGCGCTGGCCGCCGCCGACAGGGCGCTGGCGCTGGCCGCGGCAGGCAAGGAGGTGTCGCCACCTGCGAGGGCGTTGCGAAAGCGTTCAACGTCGGCACCCGCCACGGGCACCACCGCAGCGCCCGCGGGGGTCGCGGTGGCCGGCGAGCTCAAGGGCAGGGCGGTCTGAAGCACATCGATCATGAGCGTTCTCCGGGGTCAGAGGCAGAAGCCAGCGGCAGCAGGCCCAGCATGCGTCGGGCCACCGTGTGGGTGCGGGTGTCGGGTGGGCCCGCCAGCGAGTCGTGCAGAGCCTGCTGGCTTTGGGCGTTGTGGCCTGCCCAGTGCAGGGCCAGGCCGTGCCAACAGGCCAGTTCGGCTTGTTCGGCGGCCAGTTCGGCCGTGGCTTCGGGGCCGCTCGGTGTGACCTGGGCCAGCACCTGGCGGCCTTGCGCGAGCAGGGCTGCGGCGGCGTCAGGCCGGGCCTGGTCCAACTGGCAGCCCGCCAGGCCGATCCAGGGGTAGGCGCGCTGCGGCCGCAAATGCACCAGGCTGTCAAAAATGGTCTGCGCCTCGGCCGCCAGGCCGGCGCCCGAGGCCATCACGCCCAGTTGGGCGAGGTGGCTCAGGTCGGCGGAAGACAGCCAGGCTTCAGCCATGGGACAGCAACTCCAGCAAGGCCTGGGCGCGCTGAACACTGCGTGCGAGAGCGGCGTCGCCAGCCCCGCCCAGGCACAGTGCGCGCAGCAGGAAACGGGCCGGGGCGTTGCTGCCCAGCCCGATCAGGGCCTCGGCCCACGGCAGCAGCAGGCGCAGCTCACTGCGGTCACGGTGCCAGGCCAGGGCGTAAAGACCCGCTGCCAGCTCGAAGTTGCCCTGCAGGGCCGACACGCGCCCCAGCCCCGCCAAAAAACGCAGCTCGCTGGGGGCCCGGGTCAGCAGCAGCGTGAACAAGGCTTGCGCCTGCGGAAGTTGGCCGGCCTGCAGGGCCTGGCAGGCCGAGGCATAGACCGACTCCAGCTCGGCTGGATCAGGTGCGGGCACAGGCTGCAGGCCACGCATCTCGTCGAAGCATTCGTCCAGCCAGGACGGGCTGGTGCCCGAGGCAGAAAGGTCAGGCGAAGTTGCGTGCAATTTGCTGCTCCGTGCTGTTGAGGGTCTGAACCAGCTCCTGGGTGGCGCTGATCGTGGCCTTGACCAGATCGCGGGCGTTTTGTTCGGTGGCCTCGGCCTGTTGTTGGAAGGCGCTGTGTCTGCTGGCCTCGGCGGCCTCGGCCCGGGCCTCGGCCTGGTCCATGTCGGCGCTGTACTTGAAGCCCGCCGCCGCCAGGCCTGCCAGCGCATTGACGCCGCCGGTGCTGGCCTGCACCAGGGTGTTCTTCATGTTGATCAACATGTCTTCATGGCTGCGCTTGGCGTTGAGCCGGGTGTCCGCCGCGGCTTGGGTGGCCTCCGAGGCATCAAACGGCGCATGGCCGATTTTTGTGGCGGCATCCCTGGCCTCTTGCAGGGTGTTCTCGGTGGCCGTGACCTTGGCCTTGGCGACGTCCGCGACGTCCAGGGCACTCTTGGCTTCCAATTTGGCGGCTTTCACCTCCTCAAGGCTCACCGTTTTGTCATTGGCCATGTACCTTTTTGCCAGGTCGGCGGCCTTGGCCGCCTTGTCCTGGGCGGTCTTGGCCATTTCTTCGGCGTTCTGCATCAGCGCGGGCAGGTCCTGATCCGCCTGCTGGGCAATTTTGTTGGACTTGGCGAGGTCGTTGGCATCGCGCAGATGGGTCCTCTCGGTCTGCACAATGCCCTTGAGCTGTTTCAGGCCCATGCCCAGTTGAACGCCACCCATGGCTGCCGAGACCGCGTTGGTGACGATGCCGGCCACCAGTTCTTTGGTGGCGGCCGTTTTCATCTTCTCGACTTCGTTCAGCTGGTGCTGGTATTCGAGCTCTTTCTCGGCCCACTTGGTTTCGTTGAATGCGGTCTTCAAGGCCTGGCTGGCCTGCAGCATGATCTTGAGCACGGCGGTGGGGTTGAAGCTGTCGCTGGCCATTTCATCGCTGAGGCGGCTCAGGGTCTTGGCCTGGGCTGCGGCGGCCTGGGCAGGCGGCATGTCCCCGGCGGGGTCCGGGGCGGTGGCTGCCTGGCCTTGCGGCACATGGCGGGTGTCCAGTCCGCTGGCATCGAGCGGCGCGGGGGCATCGACATTCACCGCTGGGTGCGGGGCTTCGCTGCCTGCAAGCGCGGGCAGGGCCGGGGCAGGGCTTGAGCTGACTTTGAGGTTCATGATGAGGGCCTTTGGTGCTCGCGTTTCAAGCCATGAGGGGCGGGGTGTTGGCGCTCAGGGCGTCGAGCGCGTCCTTCATCAGTTGCGCAATGAACTCATCGGCGGCCTTCCAGGCCCGCTCGGTGTTGGCCGTGTCCTGGGTGGTGAGGTCTTTCTCCACCTGTTGTGCCAGGGCCTGGACCATGGGTTCAAGGTCTTTGAGTTTGGCCATGATGTCAGGCAGGCTGTTGAGTCCCTCGCCTTCGAGGAAGGCCGTGACCGCTGTGTTGGCCACGTCAACCACCTGCTTGGCCAGATCGCCCACGCCGCCGTAGCTGGCCAGCGGGTTGCCACCGAGCAGAAAGCCCGCAATGTTCTGCGCAAAGAGGGTGCCATGCACGGCCGCAGCGGCGACCACGGCCGCCGCATCGGGCTCCACGCCCACCACCTCGGCAATGTCCTGGATGGCGCGCGTCAGCACTTGGGGGTCGATGGGATCGGCGCCTTTGCTGTTCAAGGCGAGAGCCACTTCCAGCGAGACGTCGACCAGGCTGCGGGTGACCTTGGCCACCTGCTCGGCGGTGGCCTCGGGCACCCCGACAAATTGCAAGAAGCCGGTGGTGACATGGGCTGCGATGTCGCCCGGGCTGATGCCCGCCGTCTGCAGAACGCCGGCGCCGGCTGCCGCCAGGCTGGGGGCCAGCTTGAGCAGGTCCGCCGGCAAGGAGGTCCCGCATGTGGCGATGCCCGTGGCCACCGTCTTGACGATCATGGCGCCCAGTTCGAACACGGCCGTTGGGTTCTTGGCGGCCCATTCGATCATGGCTCCGCCCAGTTGCATCACCACGTCATCGGCCGCATTGGCCTGCATGGTGGCCCCCACGGTCTCGGCCAGGGCAGGCAAGCCTTTGTCCAAGGCCTTCTTGATGACGTCGAGTTTGGCCTCCTGGCTGCTGTTGCTCAACAGGGTCAGGGCGGCTTCCACTCCCAGGGACATCAAGTCAAGCGTGGGTGGCGGCAAGGCGGGTACGCCGGTGGCCTGCAAGGCCATGCTGACGACCTCGGGCACCATCTCGACCACCTTGGGCTGGCCGTCGGCGTTCTGAATGGCGAGCAGCTGGTCGGCTGCGCCGCTGACCCAGGCGCCCCCTGCGGCGAAGGGGTTGGAGGGATTGATGCTTGTCATCGGTGGGTCCAATCCGTTTCGGCACTCAGGCCATCTGGGTGGTCATGAGTTGGGCTTGGGCCGCGCCGCGATCGGCCACCATGTCACTGCAGCGCTTCAGGCCATCGGCCTGGCGCTCAAGAATGCTCTTGAGCTCGTCGCTCATCAGTTCGAACATGGCCTGCATCTTGGCCAGCAGGGCCACCATGGTCTTGACCTCGGCCTTGGCTTTGGCGGCTTCATTGGCGTTGATGGCCGTGTCAACGCCGATGAGACCTCGTCCGATCGAGGCACCGGCATCGACGGTCTCGGTCCCGATCGTGGCCTTGCGCACGGTCGATTGCATGTTGACGAGCTTGCTGGCAGAGCTGGCCACCTTGGCGATGAGCGACACGGCCTTGATCACCAGGGCACCGGTGCAGATGCCGATGGCGATGTCCGTCACCAGGTCGACGCCCATCTTGATGTAGCTCTGCACCTCTTCGCTGGCCCCCACGGCCTTGGCGATGCAGGCCGCCAGTTGACCCAAGGTGGGGCTCCAGCCCAGGGGCGGCAGGCCCATTTCCTTGCGCACGTCCTCCACCATGTCCACCACGGCGCCCGCCATCATGTAGGTGCCCATGGCGATCAGCGCCACCCCGACCAGGGCGCCCACGCCGGTGGCGCAGGCCACCACGCCCACCACCACCGACACGGCGGCCACCACGGCCGTGGCGATGTTGCTGAGCCAGCCAAAGGCCTTGCCCCAGAAGCCGGGTTCGGCCTCCTCGGCCTTGCGCTGCGCGTCCTTGATTTTTTCCAGCTTGTCGGCATTGACGGCGGCCAGCCGTTCCTTCTGATTCTGGATGCCGGTCATGGTGACCTCGCCCAACTTGGTCTGGGTCTTGTCGAAGGTGGCGGCAGCCCAGGAGATGAGGTCATCGGAACTCAGGTTCTCGGGCAGGGCCTCGGTGTTGAGTGGGGGCAAGGGGATGGGCTGGGACGCCGCTGCAGCTTGGCCCACCGCGGGCTGGCCCAGTGCCTGGAGGGCCTCGGCCACGCGCTGCCGGTCCAGATCGACCGATTGGGTTTCGGTGGCTGCCTGGGCCGCCTGGGCGGCTGCGTCGGCCTCTTGTGAACCCCGCAGATTCAGCAGCCCCGGGGGGCTCAGCGGGCCTCCGATGGGGGTGTTCATGGTTGGGCCTCGGCAGCCGGGGTGGCGGGCCGGGCTTTTTGCATCAGGGCCAGCAGGGCGCTGGCGCGCTCACGCAGTTCGGCCTGGGCGGGGGTCTTGCACAGGCGCACCACAAAGCCCAGGGCCTCGCAGGCGTTTTGCAATTGCCCCAGGGCGGCCAGACATTCGGCCGTGTGGAACAGGGGCACCGGATCGGCGGCGTCCATCACCGAGGCCGCCATGTAGTAGCCCAAGGCGTCGGCATGCTTGCCCTGCATCTGCAGGGCCGAGCCCAGCGCCTGGCTGAAGCGCCGGTCATAGGGATTGTTCATCACCAGAAAGGCGAACACCTGGCCCGCAGGCTCGTACTGCCCGCGGCCATACAAGGTGTGGCCGATGCAGTAGGCGGCTTCGTAGTCCTGGGTGGTGAGCCCACGCAGGTCGCCGATGGTGCCGCCCGCGGCCAGGTGGGCCTGGATCCGGGCCAGCAGTTCGGGCGAGGGCGACGCGTCGGCGCCCGCTGGGGCAGAGGCTGTGGTTTGGCTCATGGGCGGCTCCGTCGCTCAGGTGTTGCGGATGATGGCCGAATGGGTGTCGTCGAACTTCTTGATCAAGGTGCTCAACAGTTGCTGGGTGTTGGTCATCTTCGTGGTCCACGATTGCAGGGCGATCTGGTCGAGTTGGGCGTCGTTGCCCAGCGCGTCGACCTTGGCCGAGACCTGTTGCTTCAGCGTTTCCAGCGCCCCGTAGCTGACCTCGCCCTTGGCCATGGCATAGGCATCGTCACGGCTCAGGCCCGCGTCGTAGGCGGTGCGAGCCGCTGCAATGTTGTCGCGGTAGATCTGCTTGGCGTCGTCCGGGATCTTCGCGGCCTCAATGGCCTTGAGGCGTTCGTCCAGACCGGCGTGGACATCGTCTTTCTTGTCGAAGCTGTCCAGTTTCTGGTTGACGGTGTCGCGGTTCTTCACGCTGGCGTCGGTGCCGCTCACCGCCGATTGGCCGTCGAAAGCCCCATCCACCTGCTTGCGGTAGGTGCTGCCGGAGTCATCGCGCTCGCTGGCCGATTTGGCGTCGTTGTTGAAGCCCTTCATCTGCTTGGTGATCTCGGCCTGCAGTTCGCCCATCGCCTTGAGCTTGTTGTTGCGCATCTGCATGTCTTCGACCTTCATGCGCACCTGGTTCTCACAGTGCTCGACCCGCTTTTGGACGACGGCAATGATCAGGGACTCGATGTCCATCGAACTGGTGTCGATGTCCTGGACCTGGCCCACGGGGGCCGCGTTGTTGGAGGTGATGCCGCTGGTGGCCATGTGAATTTCTCCTGAAGGGGGCAATGGGCCGGTGGTTCTCAGACCCGCAGGCCGCGTACCCGGACGCGGGGCGCGGGGCGAAGCAGGCCGCGCCGGGTGGCCTCGGCGTCGATCTCGCGCTGAACCTCGAGTTGGTCATCGGCGATGGCCTGGGCGGCTTGGTCCTGGCTCTCGGGGCTGTCGTGCTGGGCCAGAAAGGCCCGCAGGCGCTCCGGATCGATGTCCATCTCCTTGCAGAGCCCGTCCAGCGTGTGCCGCTGGGCTTCGGCGATCAGACGCTCCGAGCTGTCGATGAGGTCTTGGATCTTGGGGTCGATGGGCTCGCTCATGGTGGCAATCCTGAAGAGTTGGCAGGGTGTGGGTCGAACTTTGCCGCAAGCCGGCCGCTTTGCGCCGTCTTGGCCTGTGATTGACAGAAACTGACAGATTCAGCGCCCCAGGTCTGGCTTAAGGTCAGCACCATCGGGTCGCGCCTTCAGCGCCGGGCCGGGTCGGCAGCGCACGTGGCGCTGGATTTGATCAAGATGAAACCATCTCCATGTCCTACGACAACATGTTGGCCGAGGCCCTGTGCCTGTTGGGTGAATTCAGCGGGGGACCGTTGCCTGCTTTTGACGACGAAGGCCTGTGCGTTCTGGCGCACGACGATGGCTTTGGTGTCACCCTGTTGCGCACACAGGGCTCGGACATCCTGCTGCTGTCGGCGCAACTGATCGAGGTGCCCCAGGACGGGCGTGAGGCCTTGTTTGCCTGGTTGCTGCGCCTCAATTTTCTGGGCTTGGACACGGGTGGCGCGGCGCTGTCGCTCGATGAGGAAGAGCGACACGTGTACCTGTGCCATGGCGCGCCGCTGAGTCGGCTGGACGCCCCGGGCCTGGTGACGCTGATCGGCAACTTCATCGATGCCGCGGCCAGCGTGCGCCAGCGCCTGTTGGGCGAGGCGCCAGCGGTGGCCGCCGACGCGGCCCTGGTGCCCGGTGTGGGCTGGATTCACGGCTGAGTTCGGAGGGACACCATGCCAGGCATCGACCAACAGATTCGTGCCCGTGTCCAGGGCAACCTGGGCCAGTTGCCCAACCCGCAAGCCCAGGACACTGTGCTCAATGGCGGGCGTTTGCGTGTGCAGTACCAAAGCAACGCCACCCGGTGGTGCGGCCTGGCCAAGGTGGCTGCCGTGGCGTTCTTCCCGGTGGGTATTGTGGCCGCCCTGAAAGGCAGCTACACCCGGCGACTGGCCATCTGCAATGGCGTCGGACAGCCACACATTGACAGCGGTGTGTCGCGCACGGATTGGAAAATGCTGCTCCGGGTGCACCGTGATCGCCCCACCGACCTGGCCCCGACCAAAGAGGCGCACCTGCGCAGCGTGGCCATCAAGCTGATTGGCATCAGCGGGCAGGACTCGGGTTTGAAGTCGCTGTGGCAAAGCCCCGAAACCAGGACGGTCGATCTGCTGGAGCTGGCCGTGGCCTGTGTGGCAGACCAGACGGGCGAGTACCGGAAAACCGTTTTCTCAGCCTTGCGGGACGATGTCAAAGCCTCTTTTCAGCCGGCCCGCAGCGAACAGTTCGAGGCCATGCGCACCGATTTCCAGAACCAGCCTCAGGCGGTGCGTGAGCAATGGGTGGTGGGCGTGCCACAGCGCGCACCGGCCGAGGGGTTGAAATTGGGCGAGCTGTTGGACACCAAGAAAACCGAGCACTTGCAAAAGCAGTTCAACATCCGCCCTGAGCACTTTGACCAGGTTCGCCCCTTGATTGGCCGGCTGATGCAGATGCCGGCAGGGACACCCGACGAGCAGGCGTCCTGGTTGGGTCAAACCCTGGCTGCCCACCCGGAAGGGGCGCGGGTGTTGCTTCGCCTGCCTGAGCTGTTGGCATTGGGCGCCTTCGACGGCTTCGGCCCCCTGAAAGAACTGGTTGAGAAAGACCAGCCTTTGATGGTGGCCTTGCAGGATTTGCTGGGTTTGAAGTTGGATTTGCCGGGGGCTGGTGCGGGCGGCAAGGTGAAGTATCTTTTGGCTGCCGGTGTGTCGAATATCAAGGTGAACAACGAGCTCAAAGCCTTGGGGCACCGGCCTTTGGACCCCGCCAAGGTACAGGCCTTTGCGCAAAGGGTGGGTGGCTTTGCCACCGATTACGACTTCAGCACCTTCGCCGGGTACCTTGACGGCATGACCGATGAGCTGCCGCCTGAGATGGGGCAGTTTCTCAAAGAGGTGATGCAAAACTATTTCGCTTTGCAGACGCCGGCCGACAAAAAGCTGATGCTGGCCTCGCTGTATGAGCACGGCAACAGCACCGAGCCCATGGATCAGCTGGTGGCCTTGCTCAAAGGCGCGGGCCCCTTCATGCAGAAGATGATGCAGTCCATGGGGGCCGATGCCAAAGACCCGTCGGTCAAGGCCGCGATGAACCAGCTCAAGGAAAACCTCAACCCGCTGGACGCCGAAGAGCGCCGGGTGCTGCTGCACCAGGCCCTGGGCTCGCTGGTCAAAGATGGCAGCCAGGTCAGCGCCATCAAAGTGCTGAGCTCGGCCTCGGTGGCAGAAACCGTGGCCGTGACGCTCACTTCGCCCCCAGGGCCCGATGGGGCTGCCGGGGTGTCGCGAGAGCTGATCGTCAAATTGCGCCGTCCTGGCGTGGTGGAGCGGGCCGGTCGTGAGCGCGAAATTTTTGACACCATCGCCGGGCAGCGTGCCGCACGTGCTGGCGCGCAGGGCAATGACGCGATTGCGCGCTCGATGAGCTCGATTGCCGATCAGATCGAAAGTGAGCTTGACCTGCGGCTGGAGGCGAAAGAGATTGAGCAAGCCCGCGCCTATGAGCAACGCTCGGGTTTGCGCCGGGGCGGCCTTCGGGTGATGCACCTGGCCGAAGGCGTGCCCAGCAGGGCCGATTTTTTGATCTTGGAAAAAATCCCCGGGCAAAGTGTCAAAGCGGTCATCAAGACCTTGGAAGAAGTCGCCACCGCCCCTGCGCAGCCCCCTGAGGTGCTCGCCAAGGCGCGTGACCGCGCCCAGGACCTGTGTGAACGCTTGTTGCAGCTCAACAACGTCTGGAACCGCGAGCTTTTTCACCACTCGGGCTTCTACCACGGCGATTTGCATGCAGGCAACCTGATGTTTGCTGACGGTGCCGAGGGTCGCCCGTCTGAGCTCGGCATGATTGACTTTGGTAATGCGGCCACCTTGAGCAAGAACCAGCAGATCAACCTGATGCGCCTGAATGCCGCCAGTGATGCAGGGCATCCCCAACTTGCCATCGATGCGCTTCGGGCGTTGCTGCCTCCCCATGCCCAACTGCGCTTGGATCAGGTGCGTCCGATTTTGGTGCTCGAGGCTAAATCGCTGATGGTGAAAGAAGAATTCGGAACCTTGCATTTGGACGTGACCAGCGAGCTGATCAGCGCAGCCACCCGCTTGGGGATCGAGATCCCTGGGCTGGTCACTCAGGTGGGTCGATCACGTGGCATGTTGCAGGCCACTTGGACCCAGGCACAAATAGCCTTGGCAGCGCTGACGGACAAGCTTGGCCCCCCGGGGACCCAGCCTGTCTATGGGGTCGATGCCTTTGGCACGTCGACCGTGAAGGCCATCATGGGCAGCAGGATCGAGCTGGCCAGGCAGGTGGGGCTTGATTTCAGTGTGAGGGTCACCCGTCACGTCGATCGCCAAGCCATGTTCGATGAATTTCAGGATCACGACGCTTTTGTTGCAGCGAAGAAAGCGTACGAAGATGCCAGCGAAGCCCGCAGTGCGCTTGAGTCTGAATTGCAGGGAAATCTGACAGCCCATCGGATGGCGATCTTCGCGTTGATCCACTCTGCCTTTGCCGGATCGGACCCGCTTGACGATGCCCAGTGGGATCAGTGGGTCGGTCAACTCGCCGATCCGGGCTTGCGGACACCAGAGGACCTGGCGCAGTTCAAAGCGCTTTGCATGCAAGCAGACGCTCCCACCCAACTGAGTGAATGCGAGCGTTTCAGGCCCTGGTTACAGGCTCTGAACCCTGATTTCCTGGCGATGCTGGATGATTGGCAATCGACCGAAGTGGCATTGGCCAAATTGCCCTCAGAGGACCCGGCAGGCAAGGTACCGCATTGGCTTGGCCGAGTCTTGGACGCCGAGCGCAGCAAGTTGCTTCAAGCTTTGAACGCCGGGGCCCCGCGGGTGGCAGAGGATCGCCGTGAGGCCGTGCAGCAGGTGGTCCAAGGGGACCAGGCGTCGCGTGATCCATCCTTCGTCATGGTGTGGCAAGAAGACTTGGCCAATCGCCTGAGCCACCATGTGGCCAGCAATCAGCCCCTGCCTGCGGCCTGAGTGGGTCTCACACGCGCACCATGAAAGCCGGCGCCAACCCGCCTGCCAGCAAAGGTGCTTCGGCCCCTGTCTCCTCGTCATCGCCTGGGTTGCCTTCGGCGGCGCTTTGCAGCAGGGCTTGCAGCGACTGGGCGCGGTCCAGGCCGTCTTGCAGCAGGGCCTCGAGTTCGGCCAGTGTCAGGCCCGGCAGGGCTGCGCTGCGGCTCAGGCTGAAGTGTTGCTCGGCGTCCATCACGATCTGCCAGTCGTGCTCAAAGCGCGCCAGCTCGTTGACCTGCAGCACCAGGCTCAGCAGCGGCACCGTGAGCGGGGCGGTCAGTGGGGCCATCTCCACTTCGGCCAGCAGGCGCTCGGGGTGCAGCGGGTGGGGCAGCAGCAGCACGGTCAGACCCTCGCAGCTGAATTCCAGGCCCAGGGGCGCGGCGTCGGCCACCATGCCATGGCTGGCGGCCAGTTCTTGCATGAGGGATTCAAACGGGGTGCTCATGGAGGGCCTCCGGCAGGGTTCAAGGGGTTCTTGGGGGGACCCCGGCAGTTTAAGCGCCACAGGTTTGCCTGCGGCAAGGTCTTCAGAGGAGCTTTCACATGGCAACGTCCATCACATCGCTGCAAGGGCAGGCCGTTCATGGCCTGGCCGGGGTCCGGCAACTCGACAGCGACAGCGCGCTCAGAGTGCTGAACCAGATTCAGACCCAGATCAATGGCAAAAGTGGCGTGCTCAAACTGATGCATACCCAAAGCCAGCGCCCCGGGCAGGCCATGGTGTTCGAGCGCAAAAGTTGGTACCAGGCCATTGCGCGCCGCGACAGCAAGATGGCCGACACGGCCCAGGCTTTGCAAAACCTGTACCAGCAGGCCGGCCTGTCGCCCGCAGCCCAGAATCAGTTGAAGCTGTACCTGCAAAAGCATGGCAACCGGGTGGGGGGGCGCGGGCTGGCCACCTTGATGCAGGATCACCTGGTGCAGGGCACCAGCGAGCGCCTCGTCAAGCAGGTGCTGCCCAAAGAGGGCAACAACAACCTGCTGTTGGGGGATCAGCTATTTGGTACGAGGGACGAGCGGCGCGCACCGTCCACGGGCCCGGGCTTGGCTCGCATCAGCCAACTTCAGCGCCAATGGGGCCTCAACTTAGACCCCCGCTATGTGATCCCGGCCGGGGGGCGCCACACCACTGAGCTGGTGGGCATCAGCCGCTCAGCCAACGCGCAGGGGGGCGCTGCTCTGGACACCAGCCAACCGATCGTGATTTTTTTTGGAGGCTCGCATGGCCATGTGCATGACTACGGCTACCCGGCCGCCGAGGCGGCTGGCCCTGGGGTGGCCGGTGGTTTGAATTTTCTCGCAGTCGATTACCGGGGCTTTGGCGCCAGCGGGCATGGCAATCCCACGCCCAAGTCGATCACTGACGATGCGATGCGGGTCTATGAGCATGTGAAGGGCCTGGGCTTTCGGCCTGATCAAATCATTTTGCGCGGCTACTCCCTGGGGGCGGCGGCGGCCGGTCGGGTTCATGCCCACGCTCAACTCATGGGCGAACAGTTGATGGGCGTGGTTTATGACCGGCCCATGGCCTCGGCGCCCGATCGGGCGGCGGTCGATTTCGGGTGGCTGGGCAAACAAGGGGCCAAGGGCGCCGTGGGGCAATTTGGGGCGGAGCGTTACCTCGATGTCGTGCGTGACAAGGGCCCCAGCGAAAAGTGCCCGGTCTATGTGGTGGCCGACAACGAGCCTGAACTCGGCCCCCGGGCGATGCAAATGGCGGCCGAGCGCCAACTGCCTCTCATGCGACTTGCAGAGGCTCAGTTCCCGGGCTTTCGAGATCCCGATCAGCCCGTGCTGGGGGGGCATGAAGACCACGCCAGCGCCAACCAGGCTGTCGGGGCCTGGTTGGAGCGACTGGTTCAGGGCGGGGTCTGAGCACTGCCCAGCGCTTCAAGTGCTGCCGGGTTGGGTTTGCTTCAGGGTGTGCGGCCGGTCCGCCCCTGGAATTGACAGAAACTGACAGATTGCCAGCGCCCAAGCGGCATTAAGGTCGGGCATCGCCTTTCTCTCCCTTCCCGGCCATGAACACCTCTGCTGCTGCCACGCTCACCCCTTTTCAACGCTGGATCACCGAGGCCATGGCCGCCGCAGGCCAGCCCGTGCCGCCCGAGGTCGACCCGCTGGGCCTGGAGTTTGAAGCCGAGGGTCGCATGGCGCGGGTGATCCCCCACGCCGACGAGTCCCTGGCCGTGATCGAGGTGCAGGCCTGTGCGCTGCACGAGCTCGGCGAAGAGGCGCTGGCCGCCCTGGCCCTGGACCTGATGCGTCTCAACCACGAGGCGCGCTTTGAGCATGGCTGGGTGGCGGTGATCGACGATGAAGACTGGCTCAGCGTCAGCACCACGGTGGCCGTGGCTGCCACCCTGGGCGAGGCGCTGGGCGAGTGCCTGTGGGATGGTCTGGCACGTGCCACCCAGTTGCAAGCCGTGGCGCAAAGCCTGCAAAGCCCCGAGGTGGCGGCGGTGCAGGCGCCGTTGCCTGCCGAGGCCCTGGGTCAGTTCATTCGCGGTTGAAAGGAGCACACCATGCCCGTTGGAATCACGGCCCGGGGCGGCGCAGACTTCATGCGCCATGTGCAGGGCCTGACACAGGATCAAGCTCTCAAGGCGCTGAACGATATCAAGGCCCATCTGTCCAAACCAGGCAAAGCCGATGGCGTGTTGTCTCTGGCCTATCGCAGCAATGCAGGCAAAGAGTTGGAACTCAGGCGCAAGAGCGGGTTTCGGCTGTGGGGGCGGGGTTTGGGCAACCAGCGTCTCAACGACACCCGAGAGGCCTTGTCCACCTTGCTCAAAAGGGCTGGCTTGGACAGCGCTGAAGCCCGACTCACCGCGTACCTCGACAAGAAAGGGAGCCATGCCAACCGAGTCCAGGCCTGTGAACTGTTGGCATTGCTGGGCCCGCCCTCGAATGAGGCGCTCGCTGAGCCTGAGTCGGAGGCCACCCAAAGCCCAAGCTATCAACTCTACGACCAAGCCCAGGAGCCTCCGCAGCCTGACTTGATCAAGAGGCCTGCAGACGATTTCCAGCCTTTCGGTACCGCGGTGGATGACTCACTGATGGCCCCGGAGGACGGGGATTGGCGATTGGATGTGCACGAGCGCCCGCTTGTCCTGAACCAGTCGCCCGCAGAACCTGTCCACCCAGGGGGGCTTTTTGAGCAACTTGCCCAGGGACAAGACCATGACATTGAGCCCGATTTCATGGCGCAGGCCCTTCAGAACGCCCATGAGTTGCAGGCCGAGCCTTTGCTTGAAGAGCCGACTCAGCCGCCATCCCCAAGCCCTGTTGTGTTGCAGGCCAGCAGCCTCAATGAATTGGCAGCTGTGGCTCAAATTGAACTCGGTCGGGTTCTGGGCTCAGGTGGGTTTGGTGTCGCGCGAGAAATCAAAATCGCCGGGCAAGCGGGGGGTTTTGTACTCAAGACTTTCAAAACCGGTTCAGGGGCTGGTGCAACCCTGCCTCTCTCTTCGGTCCGAACCAAGGTCACCAACGAGGCGATCGTCACGTTTTTGAACAGCAACAAAGAGCCTGGCTATGCTGCCGAAGTGAGTGTGGTCCAGCCCAACTATTTTTGGGTGAAAACGGCCCATCACCAATATCAAATGTTGGCACCGGGTCAACTGCGTCAGTTGATCAAATCAGCGGGGGCGGGCGACGTGGCGTGTGCGGGCTTGATCATGCCCAAGGCCGAAGGGCAAGAGTTGAACTCGCTGCTCAAAAGCAAATCACTGGCTGCGGCAGAGCGGCAGTTGGTTATCAAAAATTTGCTGGGCTCAGTCAAAAGCCTCAATCGGCGCGGCTTTGTACATCGGGACTTGAAACCTGAAAACCTGTTTTTCGATCCGATGACAAAAAAGATCTCGCTGATTGATACCGGCATGTTGCACAAAACCAGTAAAAAAAGCCCTGCTTCAAGGTTTGTCAATGGAATGGCGGGTACCAATGCTTATTTGCCAGAGAAAGCACTGAAGAGAGAAAAATACGGCACAGAATCAGATCTGCACGCCACGGCTGTCATCGCCATGCAAATGGAAATGTCGCCAGAGTTATTCACGTCTTTCAAGCAGGCCTTCAAGGACGTGGTAGAAAAATCGCCTCAAGCATCGGGTGCTGATGCCAGCACCATTTCAGCGGGCTATGCCGTCAGATTAAAAAATCAAGCGTCTTTTGAAATGGATAATGCCTTGAAAAGGGCCAATGTTTTTCATCGCCTATTCTCAAGTGGGAACCTCAAGTTCAGTAAAGAAGCATATCAAAAAAAGATGAATGAATATGAAAAGAAGTACGAGCACATGAAGCAGTTGGTAGCCGTTATTGACAAGCCGAGCCCGATGGTGAGTTGGGCGCTTGATGCGATGGATGCGGCCAATCAGCCTGCTGATCGCTGGGCCGATCGAAACTGGGCACAAGGCCAATACCAACAATGGCTGGACGATCCCCGCCTCAGCGCCGTCGCCTGAGGTCGCACCCATTCGGTTCAGCACGCCATGCGGGGGCATTGACAAGAATGTCTGCCGACCTGGACCCCACGACCCGCCCCCCCAATTGACAGGTTTGGACAGGTAGCGGGCGCTTGTTTGAGCTTATCGTGAACAGGCCATGCACCACCCCTCAGCCCTCAGCTCGCACCACCGCCCGACCGGCCTGGGCCATGCCCCGGTTCAGCAGCGCGCGGCCACTGCTGCCGCAGGGGGGGCGCAGACCTTGGCGCTGGCGGTGCTGGAGCCGATGTCGCTGTTGTCCGATTCGGCCGACGAGCTGAGCCAGAGCCTGTCGTCGCGGGTGCAGGAGCGCTCGATCAAGGAGCGCCGCGTGGGGGCCGGCCCCAACGCCGACCTGGCCTTGACGCGGGCGCGGCTGCAAGAGCTGCAGCGCCTGATGCAGGGCGCAGGCCAGTCAGGCGGCGGCAAGCCCGGGCCCGAACACGAGGCCGAGTTGCAGGACCTGGCCCGCCGCGTGTTGCGTGACCCGGGCCAGGCGCGCCAGCAGGCGCAGGCCCGAGGCGACGAGCCGTCGGGCCAGTACCTGAGCTTGCTGGAGGTGGCCTCGCTGATCCGTGATGGCGTGGCTGGTGCCGACCCGGGCGGCCGGGCATTGGCCCAGGTGGAAGAGGCGGCGGCCCAGTTGCTGGCCGAGCATGGCGATTTGATCCGGGCCGACATGAACTCGGCCGATGCGCTGGCCGCGCTGGCCACGCCCGAGGAGGTGCAGGGCTTCCGCAGTGCCTACCGCGACGCGGTGCTGGCCAAGCCCGATCTGGCCTCGACGCTGCGCCATGTGCTGGACACGGCCTCGGGCGGCGGGGCCGACGATTACATGCGGGTGCTGGACACCCTGCGCAATGCGCTGGGTGCCGACCTGGCCGCTGAGCGCCCCTCGGCCGAGCGGGCGCGGCTGCAGAACCTGGTGACCGACCTGTTCCAGCTCAAGGTGATTGCCACCGTGGTCGAGCAGGGCGGCCGACTGAGCCAGACCCTGGCAAAGCGCCATGCGGTGCCGCCGTTCAAGGGCACGCTGATGGCGTCTGAGCTGGTGGCGCTGACCGGTGAGCGCTGGGTGGATGCCAGCCGCTTCACCCGGGTGGCCGAGCGCTGTGGTGTGGCACGCCCGACCGCGTGTGTGGTCGATTTTCTGACCGGCCTGCGCACCGGGCTGCGCGACCTGCCGCCGCAGGTGTTTGCCTCGTCCGAGGCTCGGCAGTCGCTGCTGGACGCGGCTCAGCAGGCCATCGATGCGGCCATCGACCGCGAGGAAACCGAATGAGTGCAGAACAAGCCGTGGCGGAGTTCGGCCAGCTGCAGGGCCTGGAGGGCCTGAGCCTGCACCCCGCAGGTCATGTGCGCCTGGGCCTGCCTACGGGCGACAGCCTGAGCCTGGACCTGAGCCGCACCCACCTGGTGATCAGCCTGGTGGCGCATTGCCCCCATGTGCCGACCCCGGCCCTGTTGCAGGCCCTGCAGGCCTGTGACCTACGCCACAGCACGGGGCGTTGGCCCATCCGGGTGGGGCTGCATGGCCAGGGACAGGACGCCTGCCTGGTGCTGGCCTTGCGCCTGCCCGACCAACACGGCCTGGGTGGCCCGGATCTGCAGCAGGCCGTCGAACAACTGATGCAGTGGCACGCGCAGTGGCGCCACGCCGCCCAGATCGGCTGACGCACCCGGCGCGCCCCAGCACTGCGCACGTACCCCGCCCGAACCGAACCCCACACCATGGCCACTTCAACTTCCAACACCGCCACGACCGACACCCTGACCCGCCTGGGCAGCCTGTATGGCTTTTTTCAAGGCCGCGACGTCAAGCCCGGGCGTGCCGAGCACCTCGATCTGAAGGCAATTTTTGGTGAATCGTCGGCGGCCCGGGCCTCGGACCTGGAGTTGCAGGGCCTCAAACACACGGTGGCCATTGGTACGGGCACCGACGCGCTGCTCAATGAGTGGGCCTGTGCGGCGCCCATGCCCTCGGCCCGGGTGTTGACCGCGCTGGGTTTTGGTGAATGCCTGGGCGAGTTGTTGGGCACGCTGCGCCAGGCCAGCAAGGGCGCGAGCGACCCGACCATGGCCCTGGACCTGCGGCGTGCCACGCAAGAGCTGTCGGAACACCTGGCCAACCATGACCTTGCCTACGGCATGGCCCACCAACTGATGCAGGGCTGAGGCATGGCGCTGCCTGAGGATCAACGCGATGTGCTGGGCATGGTGGGGCGCTTGTTCCTGCTGCATGGCGACCCGGCCCGCGCCTGCACCCTGCTGAAGGCCCTGGCCCATCTGGACCCCGGCGAGGCAGGACACCTGCGTGCCCTGGCCCTGGCCCACGCACGGGCCCGCCAGCCCGATCAGGCGCTGGCCGTGCTGGAGCGCCTGATTCTGGCCGGCCGGGTGGATGCCGGCCTGCACGCCCTGCGGGCCCAGGTGCTGAGCACGCTGGGCCGGCAAGATGAAGCCGACGCCGCCATGCAGGCCTTTTTGGCCCTGCGGCGCCACGCAGCCACACCCGTGAAGGCCTTGCCATGAACCGGATGCTGCAAAAACTGGCCTTGCTGGCAGCGCGGCGCAGCGACATCGTGTTGGCGGTGGTGCTGGTGGCCATCATCTTCATGATGATCCTGCCGCTGCCCACGCTGGTGGTGGACGCGCTGATCGGCGTCAACATGACCCTGTCGGCGGTGCTGCTGATGGTGGCCATGTACCTGCCCTCACCGCTGGCGTTTTCGACCTTTCCGTCGGTGCTGCTGGTGACCACGCTGTTTCGCCTGGGCATCTCGATCGCCACCACCCGGCTGATCCTGCTGCAAGGCGATGCGGGCCACATCATCGACACCTTCGGCAACTTTGTGGTGGGCGGCAATCTGGTGGTGGGGCTGGTGGTGTTCCTGATCCTGACCATCGTGCAGTTTGTGGTGATCACCAAGGGGGCTGAGCGCGTGGCCGAGGTGGCGGCGCGCTTTTCGCTCGATGCCATGCCGGGCAAGCAGATGGCCATCGACGGCGACATGCGCGCCGGCACCATCGACATGGCAGAGGCCAAGCGCCGCCGCGGCGTGGTCGAGAAAGAAAGCCAGCTGTACGGTGCGATGGACGGGGCGATGAAGTTCGTCAAGGGTGACGCGATTGCAGGCCTGATCATTGTGTCGGTGAACCTGCTGGGCGGGCTGCTGATCGGCGTGCTGCAGCGCGGCATGCCGGCTGGCAAGGCCATGCAAACCTATTCGATCCTGTCGATCGGCGATGGCCTGATCTCGCAGATCCCGGCGCTGTTCATCTCGATCTGCGCCGGCATCATCGTGACGCGGGTGCAATCCGATGGCGGCGAGGGCAATGTGGGGCGCGACATGGGGGCGCAGATCCTGGCCGAGCCGCGGGCGCTGATGATTGGCGGCTGCATTGCGCTGGGCATGGGCCTGATCCCGGGCATGCCGCTCGAGATCTTTGTGCTGCTGGCCCTGCCGCTGCTGGGCATCGGCTATGCCACCCGCAAAGGGGCCAAGCCGCTCGACGAGGACGGCGACATCAATGACAGCCCGGCCCTGCAGGCCTCGGGCAGCCCACCGCGCCCGGCGCGCAAGGACGGTACCGACGAGTTCGTGCCCACGGTGCCGCTGATTCTGGATGTGTTCACCGGACTCAACCAGGCCATTGACCCACAGCGGCTCAACGATGAGCTGGTCAAGATCCGGCGGGCCCTGTACTTCGACATGGGGGTGCCGTTCCCGGGCATTCACCTGCGCTACAACGACCGGCTGCCGGCCGAGGCCTACCAGATTGTGCTGTCCGAGGTGCCGGTGGCCCAGGGACGCTTGCGCCCGGGCTGGCTGCTGGTGATGGAGCCCGAACAGACCCTCAAATCGCTGGGCCTGAGCTACGAGAGCGACAAACCGTTCTTGCCGGGCATCGAGACTTTCTGGGTGCGTGCCCACCTGGGCGAGCTGCTCAGCCAGGCCGGCCTGCGGGTCAAGACCAGCAGCGAGATCGTCACCTATCACCTGGCCACGGTGTTGCGCCAGCATTCGTCGGAGTTCATCGGTGTGCAGGAGACCCGTTTCCTGCTGACGGCCATGGAGCAACGCTACCCCGACCTGGTCAAGGAGGCCCAGCGCGTGATGCCGGCCCAGAAGATCGGCGAGGTGCTGCAGCGTCTGGTGTCCGAAGACATCTCGATCCGCAACCTGCGCACCGTGCTGGAGGCTCTGGTGGAATGGGGCCAGAAAGAGAAGGACTCGGTGCTGCTGACCGAGTACGTGCGCGGCGCTCTGAAGCGACACATCAGCTACAAGTATTCCGGCGGCCTCAACACCTTGCCGGCTTACCTGCTGGCGCCCAAGGCCGAAGAGGCCGTTCGGGCTGCGGTGCGCCAGACCTCGGCCGGCAGCTACCTGGCGATGGACCCGGCGGTGAGCAAGCGCCTGGTGGACGCCATCAAGCGCAGCGTGGGCACCTTGCCCTCCACCGGCCAAAAGCCGGTGCTGCTGGCCTCAATGGACATCCGCCGCTATGTGCGGCGCCTGATCGAAAGTTCGCTGGCTGATCTGCAGGTGCTGTCCTACCAGGAGCTGACGCCAGAGATCAACATCCAGCCGCTGGCGAGGATCGATCTGTGAGCGCCGACGGCTTTGAGTTTCGGGTGCTGAGCGGGGTGCATGAGGGCGCGGTGGCCGCCTTGCCGCGGCACGACGCCCAGGCCCACTGGCGCGTGGCGCCCGACGACGAAGCCGATCTGATGTTGAGCGACCTGCCGCTGCCGCAGGCCACGCTGTCGCTGCTGGACGACGGCTGGCACTGGGAAGATGCCCTGGGCTCGCTTCACCTGGCCTGGGGCCAGGCGCTGCGCCTGGGCGGGTTGTGCCTGCAAGCGGCCCTGGCCTCGGACCCGGTGCCCACCGCCGAGCAATGCCAGGCCTTGCCCGACCGTCTGGCCCAGGCTGTGCCGGGGCCCGAAGCGGATGCCGAGGCTTCAGCGGAGGCGCCTGTGGACAGGGTTGACGCACCAGACCGCGCTGCGGCAGGTGCCTTGAGCGCTGAGGCTGGCGGCCCGGTCGCAGACCCGCGCCACAAGGCGTCGCTGCCCACCGCCCGGCCGCGCCGTCGCTGGCACCGCGCCTTGCCCTTGGCGGGCTTGCTGGCCCTGGCCCTGGGCCTGTTGGGGGGGGCGCAGCTTTGGTTGCAGCAGGCGGGCGTGCACGAGGCCCATCGCCCAGATGGGATCGAGGTCAGCCCCCTGGACCCGGTTCAAGCCCTGCAGGCCGTGCAGCGCCAATTGGGCCAGGCCGGCTTGGGCGCTGCGGTGCGCGCCACCGCCGTGGCGGGTGGTCGGATCCGCCTGCTGGGCGTGGTTGGCAGTGACGACGCGATGGACACTTTGCTGGCGCGGCTCGCACCCTGGCTGAGCCTGCTGAAGGTGGATCTGCTGACCCAGGCTGAGTTTGCCCGCAATGTGGCCGCCCTGGCCCCGCGTTGGCCGGCGCTGCGCCTGACCGCCGAACCCGGCGGCCGGGTGCGGGTGAGCGGGCCCGTCGGTCCGGATCTGGACCGCGCCGTGCTGGGCGAGCTGATTGCCCAGGCCTTGCCCGAGGCCAGTGCGGTGAGCCTGGACGACCTGGCCATGGCCCAGGGCCCGGGCGCCGGTGCCAGCCCGAGGGGCGTGGCGCGCTCGGCCACTGAGCGACTGCCTCAGGTGGCTGCTGTGGTCAGCGGCGAACGGGCCTATGTGCTGTTGGCCGATGGGCGCCGGCTGTTGCCCGGTGGCCTGGTGCGGCAGGGGCTGGTGCTGGCCCGCATCGACGACAACGCCGTGATTTTTCAGACCAGCGCGGGGCAGACGCTGACCCTGCCCCGAGGTGCCCCATGAACGCCCCATCCCTCTCAGGCCCTGCAGCGCCCGATTTCGACCCGGCTGCGGCCACCCCGCTGGACCTGCACGAGGCCCTGTCCGGGCCGCAAGCCGGGCTGCTGCGACAGCAACTGGACCAGCACCTGGCCCAGGTCGAGTCTGGTTTGCTGGCGCGCAGCCGCCAGGCCCTGCGCCCCGAGGTGCAGCGCGACATGGCCGCCGCCCTGGCGGCCCTGGGTGCGGCGCGCCAGGTGCTGCAACGCCTGAACCTGAGCGGGCCCAGCGCCCTCGACAGCCCTTTGACGAATCGTCGTTTTTTTCAACCGGAGCCCCACCATGACCATCAGCAACAGCGCCCTGTCGTTTGACAGCCTCAGCACCAACATGCTCTCTGCCATGCAGGCCGTGGAGTCCAACCTGCAGCAGACCCTGGCCGCGGCGGCGTCCAACCCCGACACCATCACCATGCTCAAGGTGCAGCAGCAGGTGCAGCAGTGGTCGCTGATGTCATCCATCCAGAGCACGGTGGTCAAGGAAGTGGCCGATGCCATGAAGGCGGCCATCCAGAAGGCCGGCTGAGGACAGCGCATGAAGGCCCCCCTGGACGGCTTTGAGCTGTTGATCAACGACCTGGCCCCGCCGGCCGAGCCGGCCGCGGCGGGTAGCCCAGGCCTGAGCTTTGGCAGCGAGGCACATGCCGGCCGCGTGAGCCGCCACCGGAGCCGGCCCGGCGCCTTGTTGATCGAAATCGAGGTGCTGCCCACGTTTGAAACCCCGTTGCCGGGCGATGCCCCGGTGTGGGCGCTGCTGCACGGCCTGAACCATGAGGCCGCGTTGGGCGAGGGCTGGCTGATCAGCCTGGATGACGACGAGGTGCTGCAGCTGAACCGCGTGCTGTCCTGGCAGGGCCTGGCCGCGGCCGACTTGCGCGCCACCCTGGCTGACGGCCTGCAGCGCGCGGCCAGCCTGCGCACGCTTTGGCAGTCGTTGGCGCCCTTGGCGGCCACTGCTGATGCGGGGGTCGAGCCGATCGGCATGGCCCATGTGCTGCGCGGCTGAACCCACGGCCCCCATTTCAAAAACGTTCCCCGCCCATGACCATCGACCCTGATTTTCAAGCCCTGTTGAGCGCCCTGGTGGCTGCGATGGCGGGCGATACCGCCCCTTCAAGCGCGTCCGCCGACCCCGGCCTGTACGGGCTGGAGTTTGAAAGCGGCGAGCACGCCCTGCGTCTGGGCCAGCACCCCGGTCAGTCGGCCATGGTGCTGCTGGAGGTGGACGTGCTGCCCGCTGAGGCCTTGCAGCCCAGCGACGAGCGCCCGCTGTGGCGCTGGCTGCACCAGTTCAACCATGAGGCCCTGCGCGCCGAGGGCTGGGTGGCCAGCGTGGACGACGAGGGCGTGCTGGTACTGCAGTGGCAAGGCCCGTGGGCCGGCCTGGGCGTGGCCGATCTGCAGGCCCTGATGAGCGAGGGCCTGCAACAGGCCGAAGACTTGGCCCGCCAGTGCCGCGAGCCCCAGGCTGAACCCGATGCCGAAGGGGTGCTGCCCCTGGGCAGCAATGCCCTGATGGGCTGAGGAATTGACGATGCCGATCACTACTTTTCAGGGCCTGAGGGGCAACAGCGCTGCGAACATCGCCAGCACCATTGGCAGCAATGAAGCAATCATTGGCAATGCCAAAGACAAGCTGGCTGAGTTGGGCAGGGCGTTGTTGAGAGATGACAACAGTGGCCGTGTCAGGGACGGGGTTTTGCGCCTGCGCAGCCACAAGGGGCGGCAAGACGCGTCGCTGGATTTGGTGGGCGCCAAGCGCTGGGGTGGCTTGTTCGGCAAGGCTCATTCAACGGCGCGTCTGGCGACCGGCAAGGCCATGCAGACCTTGTTGGCCAAAGCGGGCGCGAGTTCGGCGGTGCTCGCTGAGTTCAAGAATGAATGTGACAAGGCCGGCAAGAAAGGCGTGTCGGCCGAGGTGATGCTGCGTTTTATTGGGCGGGCGCAGCAGCAGGTTCAATCGGAGCACAGCCTGGAGGGCCTGTATCAAAAAATTGGACTGACGTTGAAAAGTGTGAACGCCAATCCGATCGGCGTCGGCGCCCATGGCGCTGTGGGCAAAGCCAGCTATGCGGGCGAGAACATGGTGCTCAAGGAGTTCGAGGCCCCCAAGAATTTGAAGCTGGCAGGGCCAGACGGTAAATTTGACCGCGCGCAATTGAACGGCGCGGCCACCTACCTCAAGGGGGTGCCCGGTTTTGTAGCGCCCCGCCTGTACATCGTGGCAGAGCAATTGAACGATGCCCAAGGGGATGACACTCGCTACCACGCCGTGCCCGCAGACAAGCGCTTTCGCGAGTGGGCTCTGGAGCAGCCATCCGAGGCGACTGAGCGCTTGCAGATTGTCGCGACGGTCATGCCCGAGGCCTGTGGGCCCAGCATGGACAACATCATGAACGACACCGCGCATCGGGTGCCCAGCAGTCAATGGCAAAAGGCATTGCACAACGGCTTGCACACCTTGTCGCAATTGCATGCCCATGCGGCAGTGCACGGCGACATCAAGCCCAATAACTTCTGCATGGATGTCAAGACAGGGCAACTGGATTTGATTGATTCCGATGGTCTGAACAAATTCAGCAAACGGGCGGATGCACGGGCAGGGGAGGACGTGAATCAGGTCACTCAGGCGTACAACCTGCCTAGAGGCTCCAAGGCTGATTTGAGAAAGAAGCGCGGCTTGGAGCATGACCTGTTTGGCCTGGGCATGAGTGTGCTGGTGGCCTCACTTGAGAACCGGGGTGAAGCTCAGGTTGTCAAAGATCTTCTCAACGATGTCAGAGACAAAAGCAGCGGTGTAGCGATCTACCAGGCCACCGTGAATCGCAATTACAGCACCGCCCTGGTGCGCCAGGATCTGAGCAGCGAGATGGATGGGCGGCTTGCTGGGATACGCCTCACAGCCGCCGAGCAAGAGGCGCTGGACCTGGTGAAGTGCACGCTGGCCCAACCCGGCATGACCTACACCCGCTTCGATGCCAACGCGCCAGACAAGCACCCGTTCCACGACTGGTATGCCCGCGGCACGCCCTGAGCTTTGACCCACGCTGAAGGCCCACGCCCATGAAAATCCTCTCCCTGCTGTTCCCGTTTCTGACCAACTGGCCGCGCCTCACGGCCGAAACGCTGAAATTCGATCTGATGGCCGCCCTGACAGGCGCCATTCTCATCGTGCCCAAAGGCGTGGCCTATGCCACGATTGCCGGCTTGCCGCCCGAGTACGGCCTGTACACCGCCATGGTGCCGGTGGTGGTGGCGGCGCTGTGGGGCTCAAGCTGGCAGATGGTGTCGGGGCCGACCACGGCGCTGTCGATCGTGGTGTTTTCCACCATCAGCCCAATGGCCGAGGCGGGCACGCCCGATTACGTGCGCCTGGTGCTGACGCTGACCCTGCTGGTGGGGATGATCCAGGTGGGGCTGGGCCTGCTTCGGATGGGCGGCTTGGTCAATTTTGTATCGCATTCGGTGATCGTGGGCTTCACGGGAGGGGCAGCGCTGCTGATCGTGGCGAATCAGGTGGCCAGCTTTTTTGGCGTGCCGATTGCGCGGGGCTCTTCGTTCTTCGGTACCTTTCAGCAACTGGGGGCGCAGTTCGACCAGATCCAGCCCTGGGTGGTGGCGGTCAGCGTGTCCACGGTTCTGGGCGGTCTGGCCTTCAAGCGCTGGGTACCCAAGGTACCCTACCTGATCGGGGCCATCGGCGTGGGCGCGGCGGTGGCGGCGGTGCTCAATGCGCTGCTGGGCCAGCAGGTCACGCACATCAAGATGATCTCGGCCATGAGCCTGGGGCTGCCGCCGCTGACGGCGCCTGATTTCGATCTGGCGGAATGGCGTCAGCTGCTGCCGGCGGCGGCCGCGGTGTCGATTCTGGCCTTGACCGAGGCGGCCTCGATTGCGCGCTCGCTGTCCAGTCGCACCGGGCAACGGGTGGATGGCAACCAGGAGTTCATCGGCCAGGGCCTGGGCAATCTGGCAGGCGCGTTCTGTTCAAGCTATGTGTCCAGCGGCTCGTTCAACGCTTCGGGGGTGAATGTCGAGTCAGGGGCACGCAGCCCGCTGGCGGCTGTGGCGATGGCCTTCATTTTGTTCGCGCTGGTGTTCTTCCTGGGGCCGATGGCACGCTACCTGCCTTATGCGGCCATGGCGGGGCTGCTGGTGTTGGTGGCCAGCACGCTGGTCGATGTGGCCGAGATTCGCAAGACCTGGCGCATCAGCCCGCGCGAAGGGCTGATCCTGATCGCCACCTTTGCGTCGGCCCTGGTGTTTCACCTCGAGACCGCCATCTACATCGGTGTGGCCCTGTCGGTGCTGTTGTACCTGTACCGCACCTCGCAGCCGCCGCTGCAGGTGGTCACGCCTGATCCGGGCACACCGCAGCTGAGCTT
The DNA here is from genome assembly GCF_059422285.1 of Curvibacter sp. GW821-FHT01G03. Lineage (NCBI taxonomy): Bacteria > Pseudomonadati > Pseudomonadota > Betaproteobacteria > Burkholderiales > Comamonadaceae > Curvibacter > Curvibacter sp. GW821-FHT01G03. Next base: position 49,525 of record NZ_JBWKWP010000008.1, on the reverse strand, counting down.
CAGGCCGGTGCAAGGTCAGCTCGAATGCCCGCAGCTGGAAATCATCCGTGTCGATGGCTCGCTGTTCTTCGGCTCGATCACCCATGTGCAGCAGGGCATCCATGCGCTCGATGAGTTGGGCGTGCGGCAGAACAACCTGATGCTGATCGCCTCGGGCATCAATGTGATCGACTTGTCGGGTGCCGAGATGCTGGCGGCCGAGGCCAGGCGTTTGCGTGAACGCGGCGGCCACCTGTACCTGTACGACCTCAAGCCCGAGCCATTGAAGATGCTGGAGCAAAGTGGCTGCCTGGACCTGATCGGCCGCGACCAGGTGTTTGCTGCTGGCGAGGATGTGGACCGGCGTCTGGTCAAAGCCTTGCAGCCCGAGTTGTGCAGGCAGTGCAAGACACGGGTCTTCAAGGGCTGTGCCAGCATGCCGGCGGGTTGAGGCCAGTGGCCGGTGCCTGGCGATGACCGTCGCGGCGCCGTGGTACCCCGCCCGCATGAGGTCTTGCACCCCTGGGCAGGAACCCCGGCCTGGTTGTCCTCACTGGCCCAGCGGAACAAGGCCTGGAAGAGGGCCGCGCAGGTCGGGCGGCCACTGATCGTGGCCCGTTCCGGCCCTGCGCCTGTTCAGCGCAAGAGCGCTTACTTCACCTGGCTGCTGTAGTTCAACGGCTCCCAGACAAAGCCCTTGCCCGCTGCGCGCAGGCGGCCTACGCCGGGGAAGGGGAAGTGCGCCACGGCCACCAGGCTGCCGTCCTTGGCCAGGGCCTTGAACACGCTGGCCCGGGCCGTGCGGGCATGGGCCTCGTCGCTGTCGAAGCCGATGGTGATCTCGGGTGACTCAAGCTGCACCGCGGCCACATGGATCAGGTCGCCCAGCAGGACCATCCGCTGCCCATCGCTTTCCAGCACATACACGTTGTGGCCCGGGGTGTGGCCATGGGTGGCCTGGCTGCGCAGGCCCGGCACGATCTCGCCATCGGCCTGGAAGGTCTTGAGCTTGCCGGCCTCGGCATAGGGGTTCAGCGAGGCCATGGCGCCCTGGAAGAAGCCTTTTTGTGCATCGGGCGCAGCGGCCAGGCTGGTGGGCGACAGCCAGAAATCCTTGTCGGCCTGGTCGGCGTGCACGGTGGCGTTGGGGAACACCACCTTGCCCTCAGACACCAGTCCGCCCACGTGGTCGGGGTGCATGTGGGTGATGACGATGTCGTCCACCTGTTCGGGCTGGTAGCCCGCGGCCTTGATCTGGGCTGACAGGCGCCCCAGGGTGGGGCCGAACAGGGCGCCAGCGCCCGCGTCTACCAGCACCAGGCGGCTGCCGGTGTTGATCAGGAAGGCGTTGACCGAGGTCTCGAGCGGGGCCTTCAGGTAGTGCTTGCCCAGGCCCTGGGCCACCCGGCCCTTGGGGGCGTGCAACAGTTGATCGACCGGCAGGTCCACGGTGCCGTCGCTGAGGGCCGTCACCTCGAACGAGCCCACCATCAGGCGGTACCAGCCCGGGGCCTGGGTTTTCTGCATCGGGGCCGCGGCCTGGGCCACGCTGGCGGTGCCGGCCAAGCCGCCCAGAGCAAGCGCCAGGGCCAGCCCGAGGCGTGCTGCGGGCTTGGAGATGGGGTTTGAATGCCATGTTTTCATGAAGTGTCCTTGGGTGCAGGTTGCAGGGATGGAATGGAAACAGCGGCTATTGTTGTTTTTTGCGAAAAACAGAACAATACGAAGATGTGCAAAGTATCTTTGCGATGTTTGCAAAGTCAATGCGGGCCTGCCCGCAGGCTCTGGCAGCGTTCATCTCCCTGACCCGGTTCGGTTCCCAAGCCCCATGATCGATTCTCTCAAGACCTTTCTCGCCGTGGCCAGCAGCGCCAATTTCTCCGAGGTGGCACGCCAGCAGGATGTGGCGGTGTCCTCCGTCACCCGCAAGGTGGATGCGCTGGAGGCCGAGTTGGGCACGCCACTGTTCCACCGCAGCTCGCGTCGCATCCACCTGACCGATGCGGGCGAGCAGTTCGTGCCACGGGCCCGCACCATCCTCAGCGAGATCGCCGCGGCCCGCGATGCCTTGCACCAACTCGACGACCTGCCCCGTGGCCCGCTGACCGTGGCGGCGCCCACCGTGTTCGGGCGCCGCCATGTGGTGCCGGCCGTGGCTGGCTTCATGCACCAGTACCCCGGTGTGGAGGTGGATCTGCACCTCAGCGACCAGGTGATCGACCTGGCCGAGCAGGGGGTGGATGTGGCCATCCGCATCGGCGTGCTGCCCGACAGCGACCTGCAGGCCACCTTGCTGGCGCCGGTGCGCCTGGTCACCTGTGCCAGCCCGGCCTACCTGGCGCGGGCCGGGCGGCCGGCCTCGCCGATCGAGCTGCTGCAGCACGAATGCATCAGCGTGGCCACGCCGCCAGCGCCGTCGTTCATCTGGCGCTATGCGGGCGTCAACCGCAATCAGCCCCTGGCCGTGCGGGGGCGGTTTCGCACCGACGACAAGGACGGCATGTTGCAAGCGGCGCTGGGCGGTTTGGGCGTGCTGCACATCGCCACCTGGGTGGTGAGCGACCACCTGCGCGACGGCAGCCTGGTGGCCTTGTTCCCGGAGGAGTTGGGTGCGCCACCGGCTGCGGGTTTGCCAGGTATCCACGCCGTGCGTGCGCCGGGCAGGGGCCGCTCTCAGCGGGCACGATTGTTCATGGCCCACCTGCGGGCGGCCATCGGTGAGCCGGCGTGGTGGGACCGGGTGCCTGGATCGGTTCAGGAGGCCGTCATGGCATGACGGCGCTATTCACGTGTGAAAGTGCAGGCTGAGCACCCCGGGTTCTGGCTGCCCGGGGCCGTCACACGGTCTGCCCTTGCGGGTTTAGATAGAGCTTGTTGGCGCGGGTCAGGTGGGCGCGCATGGCTTCGGCGGCGGCCTCGGGCTGGTGTAGCGCAATGGCGTCCACGATGCGGTCGTGCTCGGCCAGCGTCAGGTCTTCCACCCCGGGGGCGCGCACCATGGCTTGGTAGTATTCGCCAGCCCAGCGGAACAGGGCCTCGACGATGGCCGGAAAGATCGGGTTGCCGCTCACCGTGGCCAATTCACGGTGGAAATGCATGTCCAGTTCGATGAATCGCTCCAGGTCGTTCAGCGAGGCACGGTGGCGTGCCACCGCGAGGCGCAAACGGGCGATGTCTTCCTCGGTGGCGCGTTCGGCGGCCTGGCGGGCCATGCCGATCTCCAGAAACAGCCGGGCATCCTTCAAATGCTCCAGCGAGTCGGGCTGGCTGCGCAGCAGGTGCATGGCACCGCCAGCAATCTGAGCGATCAGCCGGTCGGCGGTAGGCACCACCACACGGGCGCGTTCGCCATGCGCGATCTCCACGATGCCTGATCGTTCGAGGGTCTGCAGTGCCTCGCGCACGGCAGGGCGGCCCACGCCGTATTCCTCCATCAGTTCGCGCTCGGAGGGTAACTGCCCGCCCGGTGGGATGGCGCCTGAGCGAATGCGCGTCATCAGGCGATCAAGAACCTCCTGGAACAGTTTGCGGCGCTGGATCGGTTCGGTCATGACGGGCGGGCTCGGTGGCAGGGGCTGGGCGAAATCGGCGATTTTCGATTATGGCCCGTCAGTGACTCACTCCGAGGCCTGGTCACGGCCCTCGCCAAGCCAGGTAGGCGTCCTCCGTGAAAACCCCAGTGCGGGGATTTTTCAATCAGTGGTCTACTCATCACACCAGTTCATCAGACCAGCTGGAAGAGGCCCTGTCCATGACGTGGGGCGGCTCAAAACAACGAGGAGACTTCGTGAACAGTTCTGTCAAAACCGTGGAGCAAAGCGCGATCCGCAAGGTGTCGTGGCGGCTCGTGCCCTTTGTGGCGCTGATGTTTTTCATCAATTTCCTGGATCGCACCGCGATTTCATTTGCCGGCCCCAACGGCATGAGCAAGGACCTGGCGCTGTCGGCGGCTCAGTTCGGCATGGCCGCCGGCATCTTTTTTGTGGGCTACATCGTGCTGGAGATCCCCAGCAACCTGGCGCTGCACAAGTACGGCGCGCGTCGCTGGCTGTCGCGCATCATGGTGAGCTGGGGTGTGGTGGCCTTGTTGTTCACCTGGGTGAGCAACGTCGAGGGCCTTTACGCACTTCGCTTTCTGCTGGGGGTGGCGGAGGCCGGGTTTTTTCCGGGCGCCATCCTGTTCCTGAGCCAGTGGGTGCCGGCGCGTTACCGCAGTCACATCCTGGGCCTGTTCTACCTGGCACAACCCCTGACCACCGTGATCGGTGCGCCGCTGGCGGCCCTGTTGATCGAGGCCAACGGGCTGTTCGGTTTGGCGGGTTGGCGCATCATGTTCTTCGGCGTGGCCGTGCCGGCCATCGTGGTCGGCTTCATCGCCTGGTTCTACCTGGCCGACAAGCCCACCGATGCCCGCTGGCTCAGTGCCGAAGAGCAGCGCTGGTTGACTGACGAGTTGGCTCAGGAGGCCCGCCAGAAGGCCAAGACCCCCGGCGCCCAGGCGGGTCTGGCGCTGCGCGATGGCCGGGTGTGGCTGTTCAGCCTGGTGTACTTCGGCTTCATCTACGGCCTGTATGCGCTGGCCTTCTTCCTGCCCACGGTGATCGGCGGCTTCGAGGCCCAGTTCGGCAGCAAGTTCAATGTGTTCCAGAAGGGCCTGATCACGGCCATCCCTTACCTGCCGGCGGCCGTGGCCTTGTACCTGGCCACCCAGCATGCCACCCGCCACGGGGTGTCGCGCTGGCATGTCGGGCTGCCCGCCTTCATTGGGGCGGCCAGCATTCCTTGCGCCTTGTACATGCAGTCGCCAGTGACCACGGTGGCGGTGATCACCGTCACGGCCTGCGCGATCTTTGCCGCGCTGCCCAATTTCTGGGCGCTGCCGGCGCGCTTCCTCAGCGGTGCCGGGGCCGCCACGGGCCTGGCGCTGATCAACACCGTGGGCAACCTGGCCGGCTTTGCCGCCCCCTTCATCACCGGCGCGCTGAAAGACAGCAGCGGCGGCTACCAGCTGCCCATGTTGGTGGTCGGCGCCCTGATGGCCGTGGCCGGTGTGCTGGTGCTCAAGGTGGCACACCCCGCCATGCCGCGTGCCGCGGCGCTGGCCTGAACCCTCTGCGCTCAGCGCAGCTTTTTCTGCAAGGGCCCAAGCCTGGGCCCATCGACTTCAAGGAGAACTCCAGATGAATCCCAAAATTGCCTTGTTTGGCGCTGGCGGCAAGATGGGCGTGCGCCTGTCCAAGAATCTGCTCAACTCACGCTTTCGCGTGGCCCACGTCGAACCCGGCGCGGCGGGGCAGCAGCGCCTGCACGATGAGCTGGGCCTGTCGGTGGTCAGCACCGAAGAGGCGCTGAAGGATGTGGACGTGGTCATTTTGGCCGTGCCCGACACCCTGATCGGCAAGATCTCGCACCAGATCGAACCCCAGCTCAAGTCCGGCGCCATGGTGATGGTGCTGGATGCCGCCGCCCCCTTTGCCGGCCACCTGCCCCAGCGGGCCGACCTCACCTACTTTGTGGCCCATCCCTGCCACCCACCGATCTACAACAACGAGACCAGCGAAGCCGCGCGCAAGGACTACTTTGGCGGCGGCTTTGCCAAGCAATCGATCACCAGTGCCCTGATGCAGGGCCCCGAGTCGGCCTTTGACCTGGGTGAGGAACTGGCCAAGACCATCTATGCACCCATCCTCAACTCCTACCGCCTGACGGTGGACCAGATGGCCCTGCTGGAGCCGGGCCTGTCAGAAACCGTCTGTGCCACCTTGCTCGACGTGATGCGCGAGGCCATGGACGAAACCGTGCGCCGAGGGGTGCCGGCCGAGTGCGCGCGCGATTTTCTGCTGGGCCACATGAACATCCTGGCCGCGGTGATCTTCAAGGAGATCCCGGGCGCCTTCTCGGATGCCTGCAACAAGGCCATCACCTTCGGCAAGCCACGGTTGATGCGCGACGACTGGATCAAGGTCTTCGAGCGCGAAGAGATCGCCGAAAGCATCCGCCGCATCACCTGAGCAAGGCACCCCATGGAACGCATACACGCCACCTATTGGCTGGAGACCGGCGACGACCCGGCCCGGGCGGCCGAGGTGATTGCCGGCGAACAGTCCAGCGGCACCTTTGTGGCCCTGCCCACCGAGACGCCTGAGCTGAAGGCCCGGGCCGGCGCCCGGGTCGAACGCCTGCAGATCCTCGACAGCAGCCTGGTGCCCAGCCTGCCCACGCCTGCCCCCGCGACCAACGGGCGCTACACGCGGGCGCTGCTGGAGCTGTCGTGGCCGCTGGCCAACCTGGGGCCCTGCCTGCCCACCCTGATGGCCACCGTGGCCGGCAATCTGTACGAGCTGCGCTGCGTCACCGGCCTGCGCCTGATCGATCTGCAACTGCCCCCGGCCTTTGCCCAGGCCTACCCCGGCCCGGCCTTTGGCGTGGCTGGCACGCGCCGCCTCAGCGGCGTGTCCAGCGGGCCTTTGATCGGCACCATCATCAAGCCCAGCGTGGGCCTGAGCGTGCAGGAGACGGCCGAGCAGGTGCAACTGCTGGTGGATGGCGGCATCGACTTCATCAAGGACGACGAGCTGCAGGCCGACGGCCCGGCCTGCCCCTTCGACGAGCGCGTGAAGGCCGTCATGCGCGTGGTGCGCTCGGCGGCTGACCGGCTGGGCCGCATGCCCATGGTGGCTTTCAACCTGACCGGCAATCTGGACCAGATGAAGCGCCGCCACGACCTGGTACTGGCCGAGGGCGGCACCTGCGTGATGGCCTGCCTGAACTCGATCGGCCTGGTCGGCATGACCGAGCTGCGGCGCCATGCCCAACTGCCGATCCACGCCCACCGTGCCGGCTGGGGTTACCTGAGCCGCTCGCCGCAACTGGGCTTTGACTACGCGCCCTGGCAGAAGCTGTGGCGCCTGGCCGGGGCCGACCACCTGCACGTGAACGGGCTGCGCAACAAGTTCAGCGAAGCCGACGACAGCGTGATGGCGGCCGCCCGCGCCGTGCTGGCGCCTGTGATGGACAGCGCCCCAATGACCGGCATGCCAGTCTTCAGCTCGGGCCAGACCGGGCTGCAGGCGCACGACACCTACGCCGGCCTGGGCAGTGCCGACCTGATCCACACCGCCGGCGGTGGCATCTTTGGCCACCCGGGTGGCGTGGCTGCAGGGGTACAGTCGTTTCGCGATGCCTGGCAGGCGGCGCAAGAGGGCATTGAGCTGGAGCGGGCGGCCCTGGATTCACCGGCCCTGGCCCAGGCTCTGGGGTACTGGCGATGAATGCGATGAATGCCATAGAAAGCCCCTTGCAGGCGGCTTTGCCCGAGGGCTTGCTGCTGGCCTACTACGGCGATGATTTCACGGGCTCGACTGACGCCATGGAGGCGATGACCGCTGCTGGCGTGCCCACCGTGCTGTTCCTGGAGCCACCTGCGCCAGAGGCCTTGCAGCGTTTTCCGGGCGTGCGCTGCGTGGGCCTGGCGGGCTCGTCGCGCGGTCGCAGCCCTGAGTGGATGGCCCGCCACCTGCCCCAGGCCTTTGCCAGCCTGAAGGCGCTGGGGGCGCCCATCCTGCATTACAAGGTGTGCTCTACCTTTGACTCGTCGCCCGCCATTGGATCCATCGGCTGCGCCATCGAGATCGGGCTGCAGCACATGGGGGGCGACTGGAGCCCCACGGTGGTGGGCGCGCCCCGGCTGCGCCGCTACCAGGTGTTCGGGCACCTGTTCGCGGCCGTGGAGGGCGTGGGCTATCGCCTGGACCGCCATCCCACCATGTCGCGCCACCCGGTCACCCCCATGGGCGAATCGGATCTGCGCCGTCACCTGGCAGCGCAGACCCCGCGTCGCACGGGCTTGGTCGACATGGTGCAACTGAAGGCCGGCGATGCCCTGGCCCAACTCAGGGTCTGTCGTCAGGCCGACGCTGCGGCCCCCATCGTGTTCATCGATGTGCTGGACGATGAGACGCTGCTCGAAGCCGGCCGCCTGATCTGGACTCAGCGCGGCGGTGGGCTGTTCAGCGCTTCGTCTTCGGGTCTCAGCTACGCGCTCACGGCCTATTGGCGCAGCCAGGGCTGGCTGCCCGCCAGTGCTGACCTGCCCGAGGCCGCGCCTGTGCCGGTGATCGCGGCGGTGAGCGGCAGTTGCTCGCCCGTCTCGGCAGGCCAGATCCGCTGGGCCAGGGCCCATGGCTTTGCCACCGAGCGGCTGGACATCGCAGCCTGCCTGCTGCCCGAGCGGCGCGAGGCCGAACTGCAGCGCGTGCTGACGCAGGCCGGCGCTGCCCTCTCGGTCGGGCGCAGTGCCCTGGTCTTCAGCGCCGAAGGCCCGGACGACCCCGAGGTGCTGGCCTTTGACCAGCACGCCGCCCGGGCCGGCCTGAGCCGGGCCGAGGCGGCGCGTGCGGTGGGCGCGGGCCTGGCCGAGGTCATGAAACGACTGTTGGACCAGCATCCCCTGCAGCGCGTGGTGGTGGCCGGTGGCGACAGTTCGGGCGAGGTGGCCAGCGTGCTGGGCATCGAGGCCCTCACGGTGCTGGCCCGCATCACGCCCGGCGCGCCCCTGTGTCGGGCCTGGTCCGCGAACCCGCGGCGCGATGGCTTGGAGCTGATCCTCAAGGGCGGCCAGATGGGCGGCGAGGCCTTTTATGGCCAGGCCTTGCACGGGGAGTGACGCGCCGCCGGAGGGGTTTCATGTGGCGGCCAGGGCCCTTGCCCACGGGCGCGCCACGGCCGCTGGGCACGGTATATTGCCCCGACCTCAACAACCCGGCCCGGCCCCGAACATGATCACCTGCCATCTGCGCTACGTCATCGATCCCACCCAGCTTCAAACCTTCGAGCACTACGGCAAACTCTGGATCAGTCTGGTGAACCGCCTGGGTGGCATCCACCATGGCTACCTGCTGCCCTCCGAAGGCGCCAACAACATTGCGCTGGCCTCGTTCTCGTTCCCCTCGCTCGCGGCCTACGAGGTCTACCGCACCCGCTCGCAAACCGACCCCGAATGCCAGGCCGCCTTCAAGCTGGCCGAGGACACCCGCTGCATCCTCAGCTACGAGCGCAGCTTTTTTCGGCCGGTGTTTGAATAGGCGCCTCGGTGTGAGGCAGCGCTCAACCAGCCACCCATGTTCTGGCCAGTGCCGCGTCCGGGTGTTCGAAGGCCGGCGCAAATGCCTGCAGCTCTTGCGGCGTCATGTCCAGCCGGCGAGCCGTGCTGGTCGACACCCCCCTGCGCGAGCACAGATTGGCCTGCGACAGCCCCCGGCGCCGGCGGGCCAGCGCAAGGCTTTGGCCGAGTGCCTTGATCGCTCGATCGACGGGGAGGTTGTTGGCGGGGGGCATGGAGAGTGATCCGGGGTGGGGGCTGAAAGGATGTCAGCGCCCGGCGTCATGCTGGTTCCATCAAGTAACCCTGTGCATCAAGTAGGCGATCTCATTTGAGCTTCTCTGTTTATGAAGCACCCTAAAAAGATCGATTAATGCTTGGTGAGGCACAGGGAATCCAGGGTGAGGGCGATCGGCAAGTTCTGTAGTGGGGATGCGGATGGCGCTGATGTGTTGTACAAGCCTTGCATTGAAGAAGGTCTCAATTTCCAGTTGCGATACTTCCGGGAAGGATCTCATTGGGACACCTTACGGGCCGATCAGACCGAGACGCAGTCCGTGGGTCGAACACTGGTCAATCCAGAGAATGGCGCCGTCTGGCCTAGTGCCCATGCCGCGATCTTCAAGTACGAATTCGGCGTGAGCCAGATCACTCACGCGCCATGTCAGGGCCGCGATTCGAAGCTCCGGGCCCGGCGATAGCGTGAGGCCTACTCCTGGCGAGGCAAGACCGACGGATCCGCCGATGCATGCCCACGCATTCGCCGTCGATGCCGTGTCGATAGTCTCCAAATGAATCGAGTGCAACCCCTGGATGCCGAGTAGACCACCCGACAGCGCATCCAACTCAGCTGCGAATCGCGCGCGCCGTTCGGCTGTGGATTCGCCTTTTGGCCACGGTGAAATGGGGGCTTGTGGATTCCAATGGCAAAAGAAAACCTGGCATCCAGGACCTGACGCATCATTGACCAGGCATTTGGTGAAATTGTTCTCAAGCTGCCCATCTCGCCCAGGTGTTTGCCACGTCTTGAGGGCTTGGCATCCAACGCCCTGAGCTTCGAGAGTTTGAGAGACGTTTTGAATATCGGATGGCCAGAGAGCGATTCCAGCAAAGCAAGGTAATTTTGTGCCCTGTGGAAGGTCGTTGTCGGATAGCGCTTGCCACAGTTCCAGTTGGACGTTGCCGGCATTGACCCATGCATAGCGAGCGAACGTTTCGGTGCGGACAGGCCAACTCAGGGGAAGCCCCAGTATTCCCGAAAATAGATCAAGCTCGTCATCCAGGTTCTTCACGCGGATGTAAATGTGGTCTATTCCGAGGGAGAGGCTCACGGGCTGAAAATCGAGGATGGCACGGTGCCGGTGAATTGAATTGAGCATTGCAATGGCAGGACGCAAGCATGCCAGGTGATGTGCCTTTTCATTGAACAGTGGCCCCATTCACCGCCCCTCGCCAGGGCGTCTTTTGAAAGCCGTCAGCGCTCCATCGTTCGCTGCCGATGCCGTGGTGCACGATGAAAAGGTCGTCGGGATCGTAGAGTGCCTTCACCTGCTGCAATCGCTTGTGGTGCTCGCCCCAGAATGCATCTGCCCAGGCGGGCTCGAAGTAGTTGCTTTCTGCAAGGTACGACGCATCGAAGCCCACCAGTTTTCGCAACTCTGCCATGCAGGCGCTGACAGCGGTCCTCCGTTTTCGGGCGGAAGCCTCATCTGGCTCGTGGCCTGCAATACCCGGGTACGCAGGGGGTTCTTCGGCGCCACTGATGGCCAGGGCAAATGCACTGAGCACTGCCGGGTTGATCGCCGTGTCGCGGGCGGCATCAACCACATCGCTTGGGGCTCCGGCCAGTCCCTTGTTCAGATGGAGTGACAGCCCCCAGTGAGAGGCCGCCCTCATCAACGCGTCCAAAAGTTCGACCCGGCGAGCGGGCTGGAGCAGCGACTCTGGCAGCCACACCGAATCAAAGCCGTGCAACACCTGGCCGGCTTGGCCTTGGTCGCCGGGCCAGAAGACATTGGTGGCCGGGGCTCCTGGCCGATCGTCGCGCCGAATCAAACCAAGTACACGCTTGAGCAGGGTGGGTGAAAAAAATGTCCGGGCAGACGTAGAGAGGATCTTCAGGGGAGCGAAATCAAGCTGGTACAGCTCCGGCGCACGGTCCAATGCGTCGAAGAACTCTTGCCATACTTCCTTGGCCTCGTGGCGTGTGAGCCCCTGAAACACCATGGACACCTTGATCGTCAAGCCGGTGAACCGGATCTGCTCGCCCCAGTGCGGGCTCACCAATCTCTTGGCAAGAAAATCAACCACCAGTGCAATCAGGCTTCTGTAGGCCTCCTGCGAGGTGGCTCGAACCGTGAAATTGACCGCGCCAAAGGTCTCTGGCAGCGGGTGAACCTTGAGTGTGAGCTGAGTCACCACGCCGAAGGTTCCGCCACCGCCACCTTTCAAGGCCCAAAAGAGGTCTGGGTTTGTTCTGGCGTTCGCGGTCCGGAGCAAGCCGTCTGCCGTCACGACCTGTGCTTCGATCAGGCTTGCCGCCGCCAGGCCGAATGCCTTCGAGAAACTTCCAAAGCCGCCGCTCTGAATGAGGCCCCCGACACCCACACTCAGGCAGCCGCCGCCCTGCACATAAGCGCCGCCGTGGGTGACCACGGCATCGTAGACCTCACCCCACAAAGCCCCAGAGCCCACGGTGACCGCGCGAACCGGGGTGGCATGACCCTCGCAGCCTTGCGCTGTGAAGGCCTCGTGCAGATGGATCTGTCTGAGCTGCCGAGTCCACACCAACAGCGAATCAGGTGCATTCGAAGTTCCCTGGTAGCTGTGTCCGCCGCCTTTGATCACCAGGCGGAGCTTGTTCTGACGGGCGAAATCAACGGCAGCCACCACATCAGCAGCTTGTCGTGCCGCGACGGCATAAACACTGGGCATCGAGGTCCAGCCATCCACCCAGCCCAGTGTCTGCGTCAGCCCCGGCTCATCGCTGATGAAGTAGGGGTTCTTCAGGTTTTGGAACAGCGCTGTACACGAGGTACCGCTGCTGGCGGCACACGCTACAAGAGGTGATCGCACCTCGATGAGGGCGTCACCGACTTGCGCGCGAAGGTCTGCCCATTTCTCTTGCGCTGGCCATGCGCTGCTCCCGGGGCGTGCACGAGACGGCAGGGTTTGACTGCGCGCTGCAGCCCTCACCTCGGTTGATCTGCCAAAGGGTGAGAAGAGGGCTGACAGCACTGCCAGGAAGACTCGCCTGCGGTTCAAGAACATCATCATGGGCTCATAGAGCGTCAAGGTTTCACGGAGTCTATCGAAGCCACAGACGATCTGCGCAGTGGGTGCGACATCCTAGCGATTGGATCGGCGGGGCACGGGACATGCTGACGAATGGGTCTACCGAAAAGTAGCACGGCACTTTGGCCGCTCAGTCTTGGCTTGGCGTCACATTCGCTTCCGTGACCGTCTGCGCCGTCATTTCCTGGGCCGCACGCTCTTGCTCTCCGTGGCCGGCTTGGCGGCCAGCGGGCCGATGCTGCCCAGGCCCGGCACGGCGGTGCTGGTGATCACAGCCACCAGCTTGCCACGGCTGGTGTACTTGAAGGCTGAGATCGGAGGGGGGCGCCGGGGGAGTCGGCCAGGGCCAAGTGGTGCTGGTTGACCCGTTGCTTGGTGCCGGCCATGGCCGATGGGTTTGGTATCTCATTGGCCGCGCTGTTTGCCGGCACCGCAGCCGGCCCAGCGCCCGAGCCCCTGGCGCGGCGGGCCGATCAGCCGGTCTGGACCGACCCCGCTTCGGGCTATGTGCGGCGCCACCTGACGCCGACGGGCAGCGACACCCCGCTGGATTTGGTGGAGGTGACCTTTCCGCCGGGTGAAACCGTGGTGTTTGACAACCCGGTGCGCAAGGCGCCCACCCAGCAGCAGCTCTGGTTGTTGGAGGGGGTGATGGAAGTGAGCGTGCCCCCCGAGCGCTGGCCACTGGCGCCCGGGGATTGCCTGCTCATCACCCTGGGGTCCCGAATCACCTTTCACAACCCCGGTGCTGCCCCCGCACGCTATCTGCTGGCCCTGATCGCGCCCGCCCAGACACCCATCCTGACCCCAGCCCCTCATGGGAGTTTTGCATGACCCAGCACCACCTTGTCCAGTGCACGCCAGAGCGCCACGCCCAGGCCATTCTCGACATCTTCAATGAGGCCATCGAAAGCTCGACCGCCTTGTACGACTACCAGCCCCGCTCGCCGGCCAGCATGGAGACCTGGTTTGCCAACAAGCAAAAAGCCCACTTTCCGGTGATCGGCATCGAGGATGGGGCGGGCACGCTGCTGGCCTTTGGCAGCTATGGCACGTTTCGCGCCTGGCCCGCCTACAAGTACACGGTGGAGCACTCGGTGTACGTGCACAAAGACCACCGGGGCAAGGGCCTGGGCGTGCAGGTGATGCAGGCGCTGATCGAAGCGGCAGGCCAGTCGGATGTGCACGCCATGGTTGACGCGATTGATGCCGCCAATGTCGGCAGCATCGCGCTGCACAAGCGCCTGGGCTTTCAGCATGGCGGCACCTTGCCGCAGGTGGGATTCAAGTTTGGGCGCTGGCTGGATCTGGCCTTCTATCAGCTGACCCTGCAAACGCCGCTGAACCCCGTGGATGGATGATGGTGGGGGCTTGATGCGCGCCATGCCAGCAGCCCAGGGGCTGCCGGGCCGCTGCCTCAAAGGTCCAGCACCAGGCGCTCTGACAGCGCGCGCGAGCAACACGGCAGGAACTGCTGGTTCGCGGCCTTTTCCTCGGCGCTCAGGTAGGCATCGCGGTGCTCGGGCTGACCGGCCAGCACGGGGGTCAGGCAGGTGCCGCACACGCCTTGCAGGCAGGCCGTCATCAATGGCACACCGGCCGCAGTGAGGGCGTCGGCGGCGCTGCAATCAGGGGCCACCCACACGGTCTTGCCGCTGCGCGCCAGTTCAATCTCGAAGCCGCGGTCGCCCGCCTGGGTCTGCACACTGGCACCAAAGTATTCGTAATGCAACTGCGCTTCGGGCCAGCCGGCGCTGCGAGCGGCGGCCAGGGTGGCTTCGATGAAGCCCTGCGGGCCGCACACGTACACATGGGTGCCGGGCTCGGGGTGGGCCAGCAGTGCGTTCAGGTCCAGCCTTTGCTCCGGCGGGCCGTCGTCAAAGTGGTGCTGCACCCGCGCGGCCAGATCGGGTTCTGCCAGGCGTTCCAGGTAGGCCGCCTGGGCGCGTGAGCGGGCGGCGTAGTGCAGGCTGAAGCGGGCGCCGGTCGCCTGCTGATCAGGGTGCGCCAGGTGCTGGGCCATGCTCAGCAGCGGCGTGATGCCGATGCCCCCGGCCAGCAGCAGGTGGTGGCTTGCCGATGGGGCCAACTCAAAGTGGTTGCGCGGGCCACGCACCTGCAGGGTTTGCCCAGGCTGCACGGCCTCATGCACGGTCCGTGAGCCGCCGCGCGACGCCGGGTCGAGCAACACGCCCAGGCGGTAGACCCGGTTCTCAGCCGGCGCATTGACCAGCGAGTATTGGCGCACCAGCCCCTCGCCCAACTGCAGCTCCAGGTGGGCCCCCGGGCTGAAGGGGGGCAAGGTCTGGCCTGGCAGTGCTTCCAGCTCCAGCGTGCAGATGCGTTCGGTGGCGGCCTGTTTGCGCACCACGCGCAGGGTCAGCAGGGCTTCGTTCATGCGCTGGTACCGGCCTGCTCTGCGGCCATGATGCGGTCCAGGATTTTGCGTGCCTGCACGCCGCCGGCGTCGATGTTGAGCATCAACAGCTTGCGGTTGGGCCATTGCAGCAGGTTTTGCTGCTGGCGCTCCAGCATTTCCTGGTCTTCGGCAAAGATCCCTCCCTGGCCCTGGCGGATCTGCGCGGTGAGTGCGGCATCCTGCGGCTTGAAGTGCCGCGCCATGCCCCAGAAATACCAGATCGAGGTCTCGGTCTCGGGGGTGATGAAGTCGACCACGATGCTGGAGGCCTTGACTGCCTCGGGGGCGTCGTAGCCACCGTGGCCGGCCAGGGCCACGCCCACCTCGATCAGCACGTGGCTGGGCGGCGTGAAGTGGCAGATCTGCCAGCGGTCCACCGGCTGGTCATCAGGCAGGCCGTTCATGCGCAGTGCCATCTGCCAGAAGGGCGGGGGCTGGATGCCTTCCATGAAGCGGCTGGTGATCACCTCGTCGCCTTCGACCCGGGTGCGGCAAGGGGTTTCGTCGATCTCTTTCTGGCCGATGCTGGTGCTGTGCACATAGGTTTCGTGCGTCAGGTCCATCAGGTTGTCGATCATCAGGCGATAGTCGCAACCGATGTGGTACAGGCCACCGCCATAGGCCCATTCGGGGCTGACGGCCCACTCCAGGTGCGGGATCAGGGCCGGGTCGGCCTTGGCCGCATCACCGGGCCAGACCCAGATGAAGCCGTAGCGCTCCACCACCGGGAAGGGGCGCACGCCCGGGAAGGCGTGCACACGCTGGCCGGGCATGGCCACCGTCTTGCCATCGCAGCCCATCTCCAGTCCGTGGTAGCCGCACACCAGCTTGCCCTCGCACACCTTGCCCAGCGACAACGGGGCGCCCCGGTGCGGGCAGAAATCTTCCAGCGCCACCGCCTGCTGTTCGGGCCCGCGGTAAAACACCATGCGGTGCCCACAGATCATTCGGCCCAGGGGTTTGTCGCTGATTTCGTCGGGCGTGCAGGCCACATACCAGGTATCTTGAGGGAACATTGCTTGTCTCTTTCGCAGGTGGGTTGGATTTATTGGATCCAATTCTAGAAAATAATGTCTGAAAACACAAAAGAAATCTTAAAAATGGATCCAATAAGGCCGTCGTCCGCCGATTCGCTCAGTGTCGTGGCCAGTCTGCGCCAGCTCATCATGGATGGGCACTTTCCGCCGGGTGCGCGCCTGGCCGAAGAGGCGGTGGCCGAGGCGCTGGGCGTTTCACGCACCCCCATCCGGCTGGCCTTTCGCACGCTGGAGCAAGAGGGCCTGCTCGAAAAGACCGGCAAGCGCGGCCTGGTGGTGCGCGATTTTTCCGAGGCCGACGTGCTGTGCGCGCTGGAGGTGCGGGGCGTGCTCGAAGGCTTGGCCGCACGGCGCCTGGCCGAGCGCGGGCTCGATGCGACGCTGCGCGAGCGCTTGCAGGCCTGCCTGGACGAGGGCGAGCGGGTGCTGGCCCCGGGTGCTCTGCAACTGGAGAGCGTGGCTGCCTGGAGCGCGCTCAACGACAGCTTCCACAACGCCATCGTGGGGGCGGCCGGCAGCCAGGTGATCGGCGACGCCATCACGCGCAACAACCACCTGCCTTTTGCCTCGGCCGGCTCGATCCAGATCGACAAGCTGGCACTCGACCGCGAATACCAGAAGCTGCGAGTGGCCCAGTTGCAGCATCAACTGGTGTTCGATGCCCTGTTGCGCGGTGAGTCGGCGAGGGTGGAGATGCTGATGCGTGAGCACGCCTACATCGGGCTGCGTTATGGGCCCCTGCTGGGGCCGGCAGGGGTGGGCGGTTTGCGGCCCTGAGCCGATCGGGGTCATCGTTTTGAGCACCTGAGTTCAGGTGCCGAACCCTCGACGGGGCGAGGGCACCGGCCCACGGGATTTCACGGAGCTGGCTCCACAATTCATCCAGATTCGATCGATACATTGCTGATACAAATCCTCCACGGAGTCAGCCATGCATCCTCATCCCGTCGAATCGTCCTTGCGCGAACTGGCCCGGTCGGCCACCTTGATCGGACTCGCTGCGCTGCTCAGTGCCTGCGGCGGTGGCGGTGATCCGGGCAACGGGGCCTTGGCCGCCAGCAGCACCGTCGACCTGGCCGCCCTGGATGCCCCGGTGACGGTCACGGCCCGTGCCACCGTGCCCTTGTCGCCCTTGGCCCAGCTGGGGCAGCAGATCTTCAACGACGGCAATCTGTCGGTGCCCCGGGGCACCTCCTGCGCTTCGTGCCACACCCCGGGCAAGGGCTTCGCCGACAACCACGGCGGCAATTTTGGCGTGGCGGTGGGCAGCCTGCCGGGCTCGATCGGTCTGCGCAACTCGCTCTCCAATGCCTACAGTGCCCGCACGCCCGCCTTCGGCTTTGTGCCCGCCGCCAACGGGCAGGGGGTGATCGCCCGTGGCGGCCTGTTCTGGGACGGGCGCGCCGACACCCTGGCCCAGCAGGCCTTGGGGCCGTTTCTTGAACCCTCCGAGATGAACAACCCCGACGCCGGCGCCGTGGTGCGGGCCGTGGCCCAGGCGGCCTATGCACCGGCTTTCATGGCGCAGTTCGGCAACTCGGTGTTCAGCACGCCAGCCCAGGCCTTTGCCGCCATCGGGCAGGCCCTGCAGGCCTTCGAGCAATCGCAGCTGCTGCAGCCCTTCACCTCCAAGTACGACGCCGTCGTGCGGCACCAAGCCACCTTCACGCCGGCCGAACAGCGGGGCCTGAATCTGTTCGTGGATCGCCAGCGCGGCAACTGCGCGGGTTGCCATCGGGCCAACCCCGCGACCGGCAATCCGCTGGATTCCCCCTTCACCGATTTCAGCTACATGGCCACCGGCGTGCCGCGCAACCCGGCCATCCCGGCCAATGCCAACCCGGCGTTCTTCGATCTGGGTCTGTGCGGCCCCAAGCGCGCCGCCCCCACGCCGCCGGTCGGCGTGGACGTGGCCAGCCTCTGTGGCAAGTTCCGCATGCCCTCGCTGCGCAATGTGGCCTTGCGCCAGCGCTACATGCACAACGGCTTTTTCAGCGACCTGCATGATGTGGTGGCCTTCTATTCGACCCGCGTCAGCAACCCGCAGCACTGGTATGGCCCCAGCGGTGTGCCGAATGACCTGCCGGCCACCTACCAGGCCAACCTCGAAACCCAGCGGCCACCGTTCAACCGCCGTGCGGCCCAGGGGCCCGTGCTGACCCAGGCCGAGATCAATGACCTGGTGGTGTTTCTGGGCACCCTGAGCGACGGCTACACTGCGCCATGACCTGCCCCGCCTGTCGCTTTCCGTGGCGCTCTCGTCGGTACTCGCCATGCGTCTAGGCCTGGCCCAGCAATTGGCGCTGCTGCTGCTGGCGGCCGTGCTCGCCTCGACATTGGGCCTGGGCACGGTGATGGCCATCAGCCTGCGCAACGGCTTCAACGACTACCTGCGCGCCCGCGAGGAGCAGGAGCTGGACCGCTTCATCGGTGTCGTCGAGCGCCACGCAGAGAAAGACCCCAGCCTGCAATGGCTGGACCATGCCCCCGAGGCCATGCGCCAGCTGGTGGATGAGCACGAACTGCTGTTGCAGGGCGATCGCCCCCGCCCGCCGCTGCCGGAGCCCGCAGTGCCCCGGCCGGCAGCCGATCCGTCGTCCGGTGCTCCTCCGGTCACGGCACCCTCCTGGTCGCAACCGCAACCGCAACCGCAACCGCAACCGCAACCGCAGCCACAGCCACAGCCACAGCCACAGCCACAGCCACAGCCACAGCCACAGCCACAGCCACAGCCACAGGGCGGCCCTCCCCCCTGGCCCGAGCCGCCCGCGCCCGGCTGGCGGCCACCGCCTCCGCACCCTGGGCAAGGCCCGGGTTCAGGGTGGGGGCGGCCGCCCCCCCCAGCTCACCCGCCGCGCCCGCGGGCGCCCGAGCCCGGCTGGGGCCCCGGGCCCGTCTCTTCGTTGCCGGCCGGCTTGGCCGGCTGGGTGGATCTACTGGTCCAGCCTGGCACCGCCCAGGCGGCCATCGAGGCTTGGTCGCCGCCGCATCCCTTGCCGCATCCGCCGGGCAGCATGGCGGGGCGGGTGCAGATTTTCGACAAGAACCACCGGCGCCTGGCGGGAGCCGCCCCACCGCCGGGGGACGAGGTGCTGACGCACGCCATCCAATGGCAAGGCCAGGTGATCGGCTACGCCAGCCTCAACCTGCGCCCGGCCGAGGGCTCGGCCGACTCGGTCTTTCTGCGCCAACAGTACGGGCGCCTGGCCTGGGCCCTGGCGGTCACGGTGTTGCTGGCCTTGGCGGCGGCGGTGCTGATTGCGCGGGGCTGGAGCGCGCCATTGCGCGCGGTGCAAGCGGCCGCCCGGCGCATGGCCCGTGGTGACTTCACGGCCCAGCTCAAGCCCCGAGGCGCCACCGAGATCGCGGCGTTGATGGCCGACATGAACGTGATGGGCCAGACCCTGGCCAGCCAGGAAAGCGCCCGCCGAACCTGGATCGCCCAGGTCTCACACGAGCTGCGCACACCTTTGTCGGTCCTGCAAGGCGAACTCGAATCCATCGAGGACGGGGCCCGACAGGCCACGCCCGAAGTGTTGGCCAGCCTGCGCGAAGAGGTGCTCAAGCTGGGCCGTCTGGTCAACGATCTGCACACCCTGGCCCTGTCGGACATGGGCGAGCTGCATTGTGTGTGGCGTGACGGCAACGCGGCTGAGTTGGTGCAACGCTGCGCGCGCCGTTTCGAAGGGCAGGCAGCGCGCCAGGGCCTGCGTCTGGAACTGCTGGTGCTGGACGAGCCCATTGCCGTGTGCTGGGACCTGGGCCGCATCGAGCAGATGCTGGCCAACCTGATCGACAACAGTCTGAGCTACACCGATGCACCCGGCCTGGTGCGTCTGCGCTGTGAGGCCAGCGCCTTGGGCGTGCGTTTCATCGTCGAAGACAGTGCCCCGGGCGTGGCGCCCGAACAGTTGCACCGCCTGTTTGAGCCGCTGTTTCGCACCGAGGGCGCCCGCCTGCGCCAGCGCCCAGGCTCGGCCGGTAGTGGCCTGGGCCTGGCCATTGCCCAGGCCATCGTCAAGGCCCACCAGGGCCGCGTCGCGGCCAGCCTCAGCCCGCTGGGCGGCCTGCGCATGGACATCGAACTGCCCCGTCAACCCGCCTGAGTTCCTAACCCCGTCATGTCAACCCCTGCCGCCCCCCCAGTCTCTGCCCCGAAACGCACCGTGCTGGTGGTGGAGGACGACTTCAAGATCGCCGACATGCTCAGCAATTACCTGGGGGCCCAGGGCTTCCGGGGGGTCTGGTTGTCGGAGGGGCGGCAGGTCTGCCCCTGTGTTCGCGAGCTGCAGCCCTCGGCCGTGCTGCTGGACCTCACGCTGCCCGACCAGGACGGCCTGTCGGTCTGCCGCGAGCTGCGTGCTTTCTCCGACGTGCCGGTGATGATGATCACGGCCCGTGTCGACGAGATCGATCGCCTGGAAGGCCTGGAGACCGGCGCTGACGACTATGTCTGCAAGCCCTTCAGCCCGCGCGAGGTGGTGGCCCGGTTGAATGCCTTGCTGCGCCGCGCCGAAGGTCGACTGGCCCAGGCGGCCTGGCCGCCCGAACAGGGCTTTGTGGTGGACGAGTCGGCCCTGCAGGTGCGTTGGCAGCGCCAGCCCCTGGGCCTGACTGCGGTTGAGTTTCGCCTGCTGCGCTTGTTGCTGTCGCGCCCCGGCCAGGTGCTGGAGCGCAGCCGCCTGCTTGATGAGGTGCACGAGGGCGACCTGCGCGACGTGAGCGACCGGGTGATCGACAGCCACATCAAGAACCTGCGCAAGAAGATCGAGCGCCTGCGCCCTGAGGGCTCGGGCATTGTGTCGGTGTACGGGGTGGGGTATCGGATGGAGTTGCCGGGGTGAACCTTGATCCAAGGTTGACCGAGTGAGGTCAAACGGTAGCGCTGCAGCTCACATCAAGACCCAGAGAAGAGGCGGGGGTCGAAAACGAAGGGGTTGCGTTCGATATCGACCACGATGCTCGCGTAGGCGGGCACTTGGGGATTGATGAGCAGGTTGAATTCTCTCGGCTCCACAAACGAAGGGACCCACAGACCGAGAGAGAGCCCTCCAGCAAGCCAGTGGTCACCGATGGCGCGTGTCGCCGCCTCGTTGTTGCGCCAATCGCCGTGCAGCCCTAAATCGTGCACGCTTGGCAGCTCGGCTCCTGCAGGCAAATCCAGACGCATCAGAACCTGATTCTTGGGATTGGACCCGTTGGCATGGACTCGCTTTTCCAACTGGCACAGGGAGCGGGTGCTACCGGCGTAGACCATCTGCAGCGGGCCTCGGGTGTGCCAGCGTCCGTTGGCCAGGGTAGAACCAAGACCCAACTCCGCAAGCAACACGGGTAAGGCGGGGACAGGGGCTCTGCAGAAGCCGATGCGAAACACCGAGGTCAAACTGCACCGCCGTACTTCACAGCGATCAGTATTTCCTTCACGCGCTCAGCCCCGTAGGCCGTCCTTGCCCAATCCAAGGGCGAGTCACCGCCCAACATCGGATGGCCGCGACGCAACCACGCCGCCGCCTCCTCCGGGCTCTCAAAAGTGTCCTCGGCCAGTTGGTTCAACTCCAGCAGGCGCAGCACGCTCTCAGCGGCATGCATCGGAAGGGGCTTCTCCACGGCCACCTTTCGGAACGCCGTGGCTCTGTCCAGATCTACCAGTTCGGCCAGGGCCCCTTTGCCAATCCCCAAGTACTCACCGAGCGCAACCAAGGAGCGACTGGGGATCCCCTGACGCACGATGCAATGGGCTGTGGTTGCGGGGATCGAATTCACCGTGATCAGAGCATCCAGATCCGGAAGCCGGAAAGTCGAACCAGAGGATTCAGACTCTTTGCAGGCCGTTCCGTGCCCGCCAGAGACGATGATGGCCATGAGCGCCCTGTAGTCTTGTAGACGCTGCTCGGCTCTCGTTGAGGGGCGTTTTGAGGTCAGGCTGGACATCCAGGGTTCTCCTTATGATGATGCAATTGCATCATGGCGGAGTTGAATTTGCAACATGCAATATCAAAGCCCCTTGTGCAGGGGTGTCAAATTCAAGTTGTGTCGCCGACAAGATGCAGCGTCTAGCCGGCGCCTGCCTCATTCAACTCCAAGCGCAATTGCCGCTTCAGCAGCTTGCCACTGGGGTTCTTGGGCAGGGCCTCGACAAACACCACGCGCTTGGGGCATTTGAAGCCGGCCAGGTGGGCGCTGCAATGGGCCATCACCTCAGCCTCATTCAGGGCCAGGCCGGCCTTCACCACCACCACGGCGGTCACCGCCTCGACCCAGCGGGCGTCGGGCAGGCCTACCACTGCCACCTCGCTGACCTGGGGCAGGCGGTAGATGGTTTCTTCGACCTCGCGGCTGGCCACGTTTTCGCCACCGGTCTTGATCATGTCCTTCTTGCGGTCGACCACCGTGATGTAGCCCTCGGCGTCCACCGTGGCCAGGTCGCCGCTGTGGAACCAACCGCCCTCAAAGGCGGCCCGGGTGCGTTCTTCGTCATGGAAGTAGCCCAGCATCAGATGCGGCGAGCGGTGCACGATCTCGCCCACCTCGCCGGCGGCCACATCGCGCATCTGGTCATCGACCACCCGGGTCTCCACATTGGTGACGGCGCGCCCGCACGAGCCCGGTTTGCGCAGCTGGTCTTCGGGGCCCAGCATGGTGGCCAGGGGCGCGATCTCGGTCTGGCCATACAGGTTCCACAGTTGCACGCGCGGCAGGCGCTGGGCCAGTTCCTTGAGCACCTCCACTGGCATGATCGAGGCGCCGTAATAGCCCTTGGCCAGGCTGGCCAGCCGCTGTTCGCTGAAGGCGGGCGAGCGCAGCAGGGCAATCCATACCGTGGGCGGGGCAAAGAAGCTGGTGATGCGGTGGGTTTCGATCAGGTCCAGCAAGCGATCGGCGACTGGCCGCCCGGTGATGATGTTGGTGGCGCCCACGTAAATGGCGGGCCCGAAGAACACGTCTAGCTGGGCGCAGTGGTACAGCGGCAGGGCATGCAGCATCAGGTCGTCGCGGGCAATGGCTGCGTCCATCACGCAGCTCACGTACTGCCACAACACCGCATCGTGGGTCAGCATGGCGCCCTTGGGGCTGGACTCGGTGCCGCTGGTGTAGACGATCTGGGCCAGATCGGTGCTGTCGGGGCCAGTGGCCTGAAGCGTTGCGTCACAGCGCGCCAGGTGGTCGAAATCGAGCATGTCGGGTTCGGGCTCAGTGGGCTCCTCGCTGGGCAGCCAGATGAACTGCCGCACCTGGGTCTGCAAGGTGGCGGCCTGGCGTGCCACCGGGGCAAACTCGGAGTCGGTGGCCAGGGTGCGCGCACCTGCGTGGCGCAGGATGAACGCCACCTCGTCGGCCTTGAGCATGAAGTTGATCGGCACCAGCACGGCCCCCAGGCGGGCCAGGGCAAAGCGCATGGCCGCAAAGGCGTGTGAGTTGCGCGCCAGCAGGGCCACGTTGTCGCCAGGGGCAATGCCCTGTTGGGCCAGGCCGGCCGCCAGGCGGGTGACCAGGGCGTCGAATTCGCTGTAACTCCAGCGGGTGGCACCGCACACGATGGCGGTCTTGTTCGGCAGGCGCTGCGCAGTACGGCGCAGGATGTCGCCCAAGGTCTGGCGACGGCTGAGAGAAGGGTTCATGGCGGCGGCAGGGTTGGTGAAGGCAGCCCCCATCTGAACCGCCGCCGCCGGCACTGGCAATCGGTGAAAGCCTGGGGAGCCTGTTGTCAGCCCGGCCTCATACCGCCGGCAGCATCTTTCCGGGATTGAGCAGGCCCTGCGGGTCCAATGCCCGCTTCACCTGCCACATCAGGGCCAGTTCCACCTCGGATTTGTACAGGCGCAGGTCGTCGCGCTTGGCCACACCGATGCCGTGCTCGGCCGAAATCGAGCCATGCAGGCGGTGCACGAGCTGGTCCACGGCGGTCGAGACTTCGGCGTAGTGGGCGTCCAGGTAGTCGCGCGCCGGGGTGTTGGCGGGGCGCAGCGGGTTGAAGTGCACGTTGCCGTCGCCCATGTGGCCGTAGATCACCATGCGGCTGCCTGGGGCCAGGGTCTGCACCTGCTGGCTGGCCTGTTCAATGAAGGCCGGGATGTCCGACAGCGGGACCGACACATCGCATTTGATGCTGCCGCCGGTGCGGGTCTGGGCGTCCGAGATTTCTTCGCGCAGGCGCCAGAAGGCCTGCACATCCGACAGGCTGGCCGCCAGCGCGGCGTCTTGCACCCAGCCTTGTTCCATGCCGGTTTCGAGCACGCCCGTCAGTTGGGCGTCCAGGGCGGCCTGCTCGCCGGTGGAGCTGAACTCCATCAGCACCATCCAGGCCGGCTGGCCCGCCAGTGGCGGGCGGGCACCGCCCAGGTAGTCGCAGACCAGGGCCATGGCGTCGGCCGAGACCAGTTCGAAGGCGGTCACATGAGGGCCGGCCAGTTGCTTGGCCAGGCCCAGCAACTGCACCGCGGCCGCCGGGTCGCTGACCGCCACGAAGGTAGCGGACACGGCCCGCGGCTGCGGGTAGAGCTTGAGCACGGCGGCGGTGATGATGCCCAGCGTACCTTCCGAGCCGATGAACAACTGCTTGAGGTCGTAGCCGGTGTTGTCCTTGCGCAAGCCGCGCAGGCTGGAATAGACGCGCCCATCGGGCAGCACGGCCTCGATGCCCAGCACCAGATCGCGCATGTTGCCGTAGCGCAGCACCGCGGTGCCGCCGGCATTGGTGGCCAGGTTGCCGCCGATCTGGCACGAGCCCTCCGAGCCGATGCGCAGCGGGAACAGGCGCTTGGCCTCGTCGGCCGCGGCACGGGCGCCGCTCAAGGTCACGCCGGCCTGCAGGGTCAAGGTGTCGTTGACGGTGTCCACTCCCAGCACCTGGTTCATGCGGCGCAGGTTGAGCACGATGGCGCCCGAGTCGCGCTCGGGCACGGCACCGCCCATCAAAGAGGTGTTGCCGCCCTGGGGCACCACACGGATGCCGTGGGCGTGGCAGCAGGCCATGACCTGGCTGACCTCTTCGGTGCTGGCAGGCAGTACCACGGCCAGCGCGTCGCCCCGGTAGAGCTTGCGGTAGTCGGTGGTGAAGGATTCGGTGTCGACCGTGGCGGTGAGGCAGTGGGCGGCACCGACGATCTGGCCCAGGGCCTGGAGGGTTTCAGCGGAGGTAGGCATGGCAGATGACGTTGTGAGGCGTGTGGCGGGGCTCAGTAGGCCGCACCGGGGGCCGGCGCTGCCACGGGGGCGGTGTTCAGAAAGCTGGCGGCCAGGCAACGGGCTGCCTGAGCGTACAGCAGCACGTCGACCCCGGTGGCGACGAAGGTGCAGCCCAGTTCCAGGTAGCGGCGGGCCAGGACCGGGTCGGATGTCAGGGTGCCGGCGGCCTTGCCGCTGGCGATGATGGTGCGCATGGCGCCTTCGATGGCGGCCTGCACCTCGGGGTGGCCCGGGTTGCCGCGGTGGCCCATCGACGCGGCCAGATCGGCCGGGCCGATGAAGACACCATCCACGCCGTCGACCTCGCAGATGGCCTGCAGATGGCTGAGCGCGGTCACGGTTTCGGCCTGCACCAACAGGCACACCTCGCTGTCGGCCACCTGGAGGTAGTCGCCGCGGGCGCTCCAGCGGGAGGCCCGGCCCACGGCGCTGCCCACGCCGCGGATGCCCTGGGGCGGGTAGCGGGTGGCACTGACCACCTGGGCGGCCTGTTCAGCGGTATCCACCATGGGCACCAGCAGGTTCTGCACACCGATGTCCAGCAGTTGCTTGATCAGCGCCGTGTCGGCCTGGACGGCGCGCACCACGGGCTGAGCCCGGTAAGGGGCCACGGCCTGCAGCGCGGCCAGGGTGCTGCGCAGGTCATTGGGGGCGTGCTCGCCGTCGATCAGCAACCAGTCGAAGCCGGCGGTGGCGCTGACCTCGGCCAGGTAGGGGTCGGCCATGGACAGCCACAGACCCACCTGGGCCTGGCGTTGTTGCAGGGCGTATTTGAAGGGGTTGCCGCTGGGCAGGCTGCTGGTGGGTGTCATGGCTTGAGGATGGATTTGCGCTGGCGGCAACTTGCTGCCGCCAGGGGTTGAAAATGGGGATGGCCGCGGGGCGGGTTGGCAGAATCAGCCCAGCCCGCCCTGGCACAGGTACTTGATGTGCTGGTAGTCGTCCAGGCCATGCACCGAGCCCTCGCGACCGTAGCCCGAGGCCTTGACGCCGCCAAAGGGCGCGGCCTCTGCCGCCAGGGCACCTTCGTTGATGCCCACGATGCCGCACTCCAGCGCCTCGCTGACGCGCCAGATGCGCGCCGGGTCCTGGGTGTAGAAGTAGGCGGCCAGGCCATAAGGCGTGCCATTGGCGGCGGCGATCACCTCGGCCTCGGTCTGGAAGCGGGTGACCGGCACCACGGGGCCGAAGGTTTCCTCGCAGGCGCATTCCATGTCCGGTTGCGCCTCGGTCAGCACGGTGGGTGCGTAGTAGGCGGCGCCGGGGGCGTCATCGCGCTTCAGGCGCTCGCCGCCGGTGCGCACCACCGCGCCCTTGGCCACGGCGTCTTGCACGTGGCGCTCGATCTTGGCCACGGCGCGCTCATTGATCATGGGGCCGATCTGCGAGGCCGGGTCGCTGGCCGGCCCCACCTGCAGTGCAGCCACACGGGCCACCAGCCTGCCCACGAAGCCCTCGTGCACGGCCTCGTGCACATACACGCGGTTGGGGCAGACGCAGGTCTGGCCGCCGTTGCGGAACTTGGCCACCATCAGGCCTTCGACCGCGGCGTCCAGGTCGGCGTCCTCGAACACGATGAAGGGGGCATTACCGCCCAACTCCAGCGAAAGCTTCTTGAGCGTGGCGGCCGATTCACGCGCCAGGTGGCGGCCCACGGGGGTGCTGCCGGTGAAGCTGATCTTGCGCACGCGCTCGTCGGCCAGCCACACGTCGACCACCTCGGGGGTGCGGTCGCGTGAGGCGGTGACCAGGTTCAACACGCCGGCGGGTACGCCCGCCTCTTGCGCCAGCTTAGCCAGGGCCAGGGCGGTGAGCGGGGTGTCTTCGGCAGGCTTGGCTACCACGGTGCAGCCGGCGGCCAGGGCCGGGGCGATCTTGCGCGCGATCATGGCGGCTGGAAAGTTCCACGGTGTGATCACCGCCACCACGCCCACAGGCTCGCGCACCGCCAGCAGGCGCTTGTTGCGCGCCGGGGTGGGGATCACCTCGCCATTGGCGCGGGTGGCCTGCTCGGCAAACCACGCCACATAGCTGGCGGCGTACAGCACCTCGCCACGGCCTTCGGCCAGGGGCTTGCCCTGCTCGCGGCTGATCAGCCGGCCCAGGTCGTCCTGGTGGGCCACGATCAGGTCGTTCCAGCGCTTCAGGATGGCGGCGCGCTCGCGTGCAGGAAGGGCCTTCCAGGCCGGAAAGGCCGCCTGGGCCGCGTTCAGGGCGGCATGGGCATCCATGGCACCGCCGTCGGGCACGGTGGCGATCTGGCTCAGGTCGGCGGGGTCGTAGACGGGCAGCGTGGCGCCGTCTGCCTGCAGGCTGGCACACCAAAGGCCTGCAATCAGATGGCGGGTTTCGATCAGGTCGGCCCGGTTCAGGGCCAGCGGGTGGGACACGGTCATGGGGTCTCGTCTTGAAAAAGGGTCAGCTGCGAAGGAGGGCTGTCAGCTCACGATGCCCAGGTGCCAGGGCACGAACTCGTGGTCGCCCAGGCCCAGCAGTTCGCTCTTGGTGCGTTCGCCCGAGGCGTGGCGCAGGATGGCTTCGAAGATGCGCTGGCCCATGCCGGGCAGGTCCACCTCGCCGTCGAGGATGGCGCCGCAGTTGATGTCCATGTCCTCGCTCAGGCGCTGGTACATGGGGGTGTTGCTGGCCAGCTTGATGGTGGGCGCCGGCTTGCTGCCGAACATTGACCCACGCCCGGTGGTGAAGCAGATCAGGTTGGCGCCGCTGGCAATCTGGCCGGTGGCCGAAACCGGGTCGTAGCCCGGCGAGTCCATGAAGACAAAGCCCTTGCGGTCGATGGGCTCGGCGTAGGCGTACACGCCCTGCAGCGGGGTGGTGCCGCACTTCATGGCCGAGCCCAGCGATTTTTCAAAGATGTTGGCCAAGCCGCCGGCCTGGTTGCCCGGGCCCACCACGCCATTGAACTGGCCGTTGTGGCCGCGGGTGTACTCGGCCCACCAGGTGAGTTGGTCCAGCAGCTTCTGGCCTACCTCGGGGGAGACGGCACGGCGCGTCAGCATGTATTCCACGCCGTGGATCTCGGGCGTCTCGGACAGAATGGCCGTACCACCGTGGCGCACCAGGATGTCCATGGCCGCGCCCAGGGCTGGGTTGGCTGTGATGCCCGAGAAACCGTCCGAGCCGCCGCACTGCAGGCCGATGCTGATGTGGCTGGCCGGCACGGTCTGGCGTTGGCAGGCATTGGCCAGGGGCAGCATCTCTTCGATGGCGCGGATGCCGGCCTCGATGGTGACGCGGGTGCCGCCCACGTCCTGCATCACCATGCTGCGCATCAGGCGTCCGCTTTTCAGGCCTTGGGAGTCCATCAGGTCGGCCACCTGGTTGCGCTCGCAGCCCAGGCCCACGACCAGGACGCCGGCCAGGTTGGGGTGGCGGGCGTAGCCAGCCAGGGTGCGGCGCAGCAGGTCGAAGTGCGGGCTGGGCGAGGACATGCCGCAGCCTGTGGTCTGGGTGAAGGCGACGACGCCGTCCACGTTGGGATAGGCGCTCAGGCGCTCAGGCGTGAAATGGGCCGCGATGTGGCTGATGGCGGTGGCCGAGCAGTTCACCGAGGCCAGAATGCCCACGAAATTGCGGGTGCCCACTCGGCCGTCTTCGCGCACATAGCCCTGGAAGGTGGCTCGCTCGGATTCGTGCACATAGTCGACCGGGCGCACATCCAGGCCGAAGCCCGGGTCGCGGTCGAATTCGACCAGGCGCAGGTTGTGCGTGTGCACGTAGTCGCCGGGCTCGATGTCGCGCGCGGCGACACCGATGACGGCGTTGTATTTGCGCACCGCCTCACCTTCTGCAATGCGGCAGGCCGCGATCTTGTGGCCGGCGGGCACTTGGGCCCGGGCCTTGGCGCCCAGCTCGGGCAGGGCCTGGCCGATGGCCACTGGCAGCTTCGCGATCAACACGTTGTCGGCCGTGTGCAGGCGGATCAGGTGGGGGGAGGTGCTCATGGCCAATCAGCCTTTTTCCAGAAGTTCTTTGAGTTTGAGTCGCTCGATCAGGGCGGTGTCGCGCTTGTAGACCTCAGCCACATAGCGCTTGTAGTCGGGGCCGTCCAGGTACATCAGGGGGGCGTCGATGCGGGCTGCGACGGCCTTGAATTCTTCGCTGGCAATGGCCTGGCGGAAGGCGTCGCGCAGCTTTTTCTCGACGGCAACCGGCAGGCCGGCCGGGGCGCCGATGCCGTTAGGGGCATCGACCACCACCTTGAAACCCAGCTCTTGGAGGGTGGGTGTGCTGTTGAAGCGAGGCGTGCGCTGCTCGCCCCAGGTGGCCAGCAGGCGCAGCTTGCCGCCCTCGACATGGGGTGCCCAGGAGCTGGAATCGGCCAGCATGTCGACCTGGCCGCCCAGGGTGTCGTTGAGGGCTGCGGCGCCGCCTTTGTAGGCGATACCGTTGAGCTGGATGCCGGCGGCAAACGCAAATTCTTCCATGCCCACATGGGTGGCGCCGCCGATGCCGGCGTGCGCATAAGTCAGCTGGCCCGGGTGGGTCTTGGCGTAGGCGACCATCTCTTGCAGTGTCTTGAAGCGCGACTCTGTCGGCACGGCAATCCCGAAGGTCTGGCCCGAGCTGCGGGCCAGGTAGCTGAAGTCCTTCAGCGGGTCGGCCTGCAGCATGCCCAGCTGCGAAAAGCGCGTGACCGAGATCGGGATCTGGCCGATGGTGTAGCCGTCGGCCTTGGCGCCGGCCAGCGCTTTCACGCCGATCATGCCGGCCGCGCCGGCCTTGTTGTCCACGGTCACTGGCTGCTTGAGGATGCGCGCCGCCACCTGGCAGATGGCCCGCATCGACACATCGGCCGTGCCGCCGGCCGGCCAGGGGCAGATGAAGTTGATGGGGCGGCTGGGGTAGTCGTCCGCCGCGGCGGCCAGGGCCGGCAAGGTGGCGGCGGTGCCGCCGACCAGGGGGCCGAGCGCGGCGCCAGCCAGCCACTCGCGGCGATTGAGGCGAGGCAATTTCATGATGACAGTGTCTCCGTCAGTGATTCTTGGGCCGCATGGTGCGCTTTTGATTCATAACCGTCCAATCGAAAATTGGAAACTTGATATGAGTAATACCTCATGTAATATGCGCGCCCATGTCCCACATCGACCGCGCTCTGCGCTCCAACATCAAGCTGCGCCACCTGCAATTGCTGCTGGCGCTCAATGAGTTCCGCCACCTGGGCCGCACGGCCGAATTTCTGTCGGTCACACAGCCGGCGGTGTCCAAGATGCTGGGCGAGGTCGAAGACATGTTGGGCCTGCAGCTGTTTGATCGCTCCCGCAGGGGCACCGAACCCACGGCGGCCGGCCTGTCGATGCTGCGCTTTGCCCGTTCGGTGTTGGCCGACTACGAACGCACCCGCGACGAGATCAGCACCATCGAGCGCGGGGTGGCTGGGCGCGCCCGGGTCGGCGCCATGGTGGTGGGCCTGCCCACGCTGCTGGCACCCGCCATCGAGCGCCTGAAGGCCGAATCGTCAGAGGCCACCGTGCTGATCGAGGAGGGCGACCTGACCCACCTGTTGCCCAAGCTGCGCCTGGGTGAACTCGATCTGTTCGTGGGCCGGCTGGAGCCCGGCTATGCCGCTCCCGACCTGCTGACCGAGGCGCTGTATGAGGAGCGCATGCGCGTGGTGCTGCGCCCCGATCACCCTTTGCTGGGGGGCACGGCTGAGCCAGGCTGGCCTGAGCTGGCCAATGGCCGCTGGGTGGCCCCGCCGCCCTGGGCGTCGATGCGGGTGAAGCTGGAGCAGCAGTTCTTCCGCCTGGGCCTGACGCCACCGCCCGATGTGGTCGAGACCGCGTCCTTCCTGGGCCAATTGACCCTGCTGCGCGACCAGAACGCTGCTGCCCTGATGGCTGACTCGGTGGCCCGGCACTTTGCGGCCCTGGGCCTGCTCACGCCCCTGGCGCTCGATGTGGAGGCCGAGGTGCCTCCCGTGGGCCTGATCACCCTGCGCGGGCGGCCGCTGACGCCGATCACCCAGCGCCTGGTGAGCCTGCTGCGGGCGGTGGCGACCGAGCGGGCCTGAGTACGGCAACCGGTTTTCAGGCGGTGCAGGGTGACTTTGCCCGCGTCGCCAGCCAGCACAGCACCGCCCCGCCGCACACCATGCCGGTGCCCAGCCAGAAGGCGGGCGTCAGGGGCACCTGCAGCAGCACCGCGGCCAGGGCGGCCGAGAACACGGGCGTGAAGTACGAGGCGCCCGCCAGCACCGTGACGTTGCCGTGCAGGATGCCCACGTTCCAGGCCCCGTAACCCAGGCCCATGGCGGCGGCGGCAAAGGCCAGGTGGATGCCGGTGCCCAGGCTCCAGTGCATGGGCTCGCCCCCCGCCAAGGCGTATTTGCACCACAGCGTGAGCGCCGTGAGCGTCACGAACAGCGTGATGGCGTTCTTCCCCTGGGCCATCCGGGCGGTGACCGTGCAGTAGGCCGCCCACAGCAGGGCCCCCAGAAAGGCCAGCCCGTAGCTCAAGGGGTTGCTCTGGACGTTGGCCAGCATGCCGGCCAGGTCCAGCCCGCGTTCGCCCGCCAGCACCTGGCAGATGCCGGCCAGGGCAACCAGCACGCCCGGCACGATCAAGGCGTTGGCACGCTGGCCGTTGAAGGCGATGGCGCAAAGCAAGGTGAAGGTGGGCCACAGGTAGTTGACCATGCCGACTTCGATGGCCTGCTGGGCGGTGTTGGCGTAGCCAATGGACAGTGACAGACACCATTCGTAGGCCACGAACAGCAGACTGCCCCAAACGAGGTAGGCCCGCGGAATGCTGCGCAGGGGGGTGAAACCCGCCGTCAGGGCCAGCAGCAGCGCCCCCAGGGTATAGATCATGGCGGCGCCCCCGGTGGCCCCCAGCCCCATGCTGACGCTGCGGATCAGGCCCACGACGGAGGACCAGAGAACAATCGCGATGAGGCCGATCAGGGTGGCGTTGCGGGCACTGAATTGGGGTGAGGGCATCAGGCGGATTATCCGAGTCCAGGCCGCCGCAGGCAGGCCGAAGCGTTTGCTGATGGTTGCAGTTGTGGTGCTTGAAAAAAACTGATGCAAGGCCGCTGAG
Source organism: Curvibacter sp. GW821-FHT01G03 (assembly GCF_059422285.1). Taxonomy (NCBI): domain Bacteria; kingdom Pseudomonadati; phylum Pseudomonadota; class Betaproteobacteria; order Burkholderiales; family Comamonadaceae; genus Curvibacter; species Curvibacter sp. GW821-FHT01G03. Next base: position 17,448 of record NZ_JBWKWP010000008.1, on the reverse strand, counting down.
CCGGCAGGCCATGCCGGCGGTGGCTAATATCACGCCCACTTTGCGGATCCGTCGGCACGAACCGGCGGAGTGACAAGACGGGGTGGCCACCTCACCAGGGCGGCACACCAACGCGATACCCGAGACAAGAAAGAATTCAACATGGCGATCCACGCCTTGGCGCACGTGCCACTTTTTGCCGTGCTGCCACGCTCGCACCAGGCGCCTTCAGCGGCCCGGGCCCAACCCCCCCTTTTGATCACACCAGGTTTGCCGCGCTCTGTGCTGGCGCACCGTCTCGCGCCGCGCCTCTGAGTGTTCCGTTCGCCCGCTCCCGAGCGTCTGTTTCCCGGTCGACGGCCCGCGCCGGGTTGGGACAGCTGGTGGGCAGCTTCTTTTTAAATTTGCCTTTTCCTTTTTCAACCACGACTCACGAGGACGTCTTCATGAAAAAAATCCTGTTCAGCATGACAGCAGTGGCCCTGGCCATGACCGCGGTGGCCGCCCAGGCGCAAGAGCGCATCCGCATCGGCTTCATGAGCCCGATCACCGGGCCACAGGCCGCCAATGGCATTGACAACCGCGATGGTGCGCAACTGGCCATCAAGGAGCTCAACGCCAAGGGCCTGAAAGTGGGCGGCAAGCCCGTGGTGTTCGAGCTGGACATCAATGACGACGTCGCCGACCCCAAGCAAGGCGTGCAAGTGGCGCAGACCCTGGCCGACAAAAAGGTGAAGTTTGTTCTGGGCCCCTACAACTCGGGCGTGACCGTGCCTGCTTCGCGGGTGCTCAATGAGTCGGATGTGGTGGTGCTGACCGTGGCCTCCAACCCCAAGGTGACCGAACTGGGCTACAACAACCTGTTCCGCATCGGGGCCAGCGACAACCAACTGGGCGCCAAGATGGCCACCTATGCCGCGCAAGACCTCAAGGTCAAGACCGTGGCCGTGATCGACGACCGCACTGCCTACGGCCAGGGCGTGGCCAAGGAGTTCAGTGAACAGGCCAAGCGCCTGGGCCTCAAGGTGGTGACCAATGAGTTCACCACCGACAAGGCCACCGACTTCAGCGCCATCCTGACCAATGTGCGGGCCTCCAAGGCCGATGCCGTGTTCTATGGCGGCTACTCGCCGCAGGGTGGCCCGATGCTGCGCCAGATGCGCTCGCTGGGCTTGACCGTGCCCCTGCTGGGCGGTGACGGCATCTGCTCGTCTGAAACGGCCACGCTGGCCCAGGTGAGCGGCGACTTGAACACCTTCTGCACCCAGGGCGGTTCGATGCTCGACAAGAGCGACAAGGGCCAGAAGTTTGTCGAGCGTTACCGCGCCGAGTACAAGCGTGACCCGCTGACCTACGCGGCGGCCTTCTACGACGGCATGTACCTGCTGGCCGGCGCCATCGAGGCCACCCAGTCATTCGACACCAAGAAGATCGTGCAAGCCATCGCGGCCGGCAAATACGCGGGCGTGACCGGCGAATTTGCCTACGACCCCAAGCACGACCTGAAATCGTCGGCCGTGACGGTCTACACCTTCAAGGGCAAGGACGTGGTGCCCTTGAAGAGCCTGTAATCAGCACAGGCCGAGCGGCCTTGCACCCGCACTTCAGCGCGCCGGCTCAGGTGCCGGCGTGGCCAGGGGCTGGCCTTTTTCGACGACATACACGCCGATCAGCTTGATGGGGGCGGTTCCGTGGTTGATGGCGTTGTGCACCACCCCGGCCGGGATCACAAAGGCTTCGCCTGCCGCTACCTTGCGCGGAGGCTGGCCCGCCTGCAGCAAGGTGGCCTCGCCATCCTGCACGTAACTGATCTCGTCACCCGGGTGCGTGTGCCAGCCCGCCGCACTGCCCGGGCTGACCTCTACCCGCGCCACCACGGCCTCGCGGTTGGTGACGGAGACATCGGCCTTGGTGACCAGGGTGCGACTCAGGCCCGAAGCCTGGGCCAGGCACAGTGGTGCCGCCACCAGGCAGCCGATCCCGAACAAGGTGCGTTGAAGAAATCCGGACATGAAACCTCCTGTGTTGTGCAGCCGGCAGTATGAAAGCAAGGCGGCATGAAGCACTGCGGGTTTGTGCCAGGGCGGTGATTGAGGTCGCCGGGCTGGCTACGGCATACTGGCCCACCGGTCCCCGCTGGGGGCGTTGATCATGTCCAAAGGAGCTGAGCCCACCATGCCGACCCAGACCATTCAATTGCACAGAGTTTTGCGCGCCACGCCTGAGCGTGTGTACCGTGCCTTCATCGATCCGGCGGCCTGGGCCAAATGGCTGCCGCCCCATGGCTTCACCGGCGCGGTCGAGCTGCTGGAGCCCCGGGTCGGGGGGCATTACCGGATGTCATTCACCAATTTCAGCACCGGCCACAGCCACGCGTTCGGTGGCGAATACCTGGAACTGGTGCCCCACGAAAAGCTGCGCTACACCGCCCTCTTCGACGATCCCCATCTGCCAGGCACCATGCAGACCACGGTGATGCTCAAGCCCGTGTCCTGCGGGGTGGAGCTGCAGGTGAAGCAAGAGGGCATTCCCGCCGTCATTCCGGCCGAGGCCTGCTACCTTGGCTGGCAGGAGTCCCTGCAGTTGCTGGCCTGGCTGGTGGAGCCTGAGATCCCGGGGTGAGTGCAACCTCGCGCGCCGCAAAGCGGCTACCGTGTTGATCAAGCGGTCTGGCGCACCGATCCGGGAGGGGATTCAGCCTGAGCGTGCCCCATCCCGTCAATCCTGACCGGCCAAGGTGGCAGCCCCCTCAGGCTTGCACCACGCGGCTGGCCAGCGCCAGAAACGCGCTCTGCTCGGCCTCACTCAGTGGATTCAGTATGTCGTTCTGCAACTCTTGCACGATGGGCAACAAGGCGGCGTGGATGCGGGCCCCCTCGGGGCTGAGCGACAGCTCGCGGGCGCGACGGTCGCGTTCGCTGACGATTCGTTTGACCCAACCCTTCTGCTCCAGGCGATCAATCACCCCACCGATGGTGGCCCGGTCGTAGGCAATCAATTCGGCCACCGTGGCCTGATCGGTTGCAGGATGGGCCTGGATGGCATCGAGTGCGGCAAATTGCACCGCGGTCAGGTCAAAGCCTGCGGCCTGCGTGCGTTGGGTGAACACCTGGGTGGACTGCTGGTGCAGCCGACGTATCAGGTGCCCCGCCATGTCGAGTGAGTTCATGCCTGCGTTCCGGGATGGGGTCTGGAGAAGAACTGTAACGGGTGTTTTGGTAAGTGTACTTATTTAATTGACAACAAATAGTAAGCATAGTTATTATTTGCGGGCACGCCGGCAGCCCCAGACCGGCACCACCCCATCCCAAGGAGACAAGACATGCAGTTCTATAAAGACGGATTCCGAGGCGGCAACCCCGACGTCAAGCAGGCCGCGCCCAATCGCCGCAACCGCGGCATCAACGAACCGCTGCCCGAGAAGGTGGATGTGCTGATCGCCGGCACCGGGCCCGCCGGCCTGTGCCTGGCAGCCCAGCTGGCGCAGTTTCCCGAGATCGAAGCCCTGATCATCGAGCGCATGCCCACCAACATCATCAAGGGCAAGGCCGACGGCATCAACACGCGCACCATGGAGATGTTCCAGGCCTTCGGCTTCGCAGACAAGGTCAAGCGCGAGACCTATTGGGTCAATCAGACGGCCTTCTGGATGCCCGATCCCATCAACCCTCAGCACATCAAGCGTGTGGGCCGGGTGCAGGACGTGGCCGATGACAGCTCCGAGATGCCGCACATCCTGATCAACCAGGCCCGCCTGCACGAGCTGTTCCTGGAGGTGATGAAAAATTCGCCCTCGCGACTGGAGCCGGATTACAGCTGGGAGATCGTCGGCTTGACGGTGGACCCCGACACCGAAGACCACCCCGTGACCGTGACGCTCAAGGACGCCAGCGGCGTGAACTGGGGCGCCACCCGCACCGTGCGGGCCAACTATGTGGTGGGCTGCGATGGTGCCCACTCAGCGGTGCGCAAGGCCATCGGTGGCGTGCTGCACGGCGATGCGGCCCACCAGGCCTGGGGCGTGATGGACATCCTGGCCAACACCGATTTCCCCGATGTGCGCCAGAAATGCCTGATCTCGTCGGCCCAGGAGGGCAATGTGCTGATCCTGCCGCGCGAAGGCGGCTATGTGTTCCGCATGTATGTCGAACTCGACAAGCTGCGCCCCGACGAGAAGGCGGCCAGCCGCAAGTTCACGCAGGACGACATGATTGCCGCGGCCAACCGCATCATCCGCCCGTACTCGATCGACGTGAAGGAGGTGGTCTGGTGGTCCATCTACGACATCGGCCACAGCATCACCGACAAGTTTGACGATGTGCCCGAGGGCAGCCACCGCAATCCGCGCGTGTTCACCGCGGGTGATGCCTGCCACACCCACTCGCCCAAGGCCGGTCAGGGCATGAACGTCTCGATGCAAGACACTTTCAATCTCGGCTGGAAGCTGGTGCATGTGCTGCAGGGTCGGGCCGATCCCAGCCTGCTGCGCAGCTACTCCAAAGAGCGCCTGACCGAGGCGCGCCGGCTGGTGGAGACCGATCACGAGTGGGCCCGCATCATGTCTGCCCCCACCACCCAGGCCGAACGTGACGGTACCGAAGAGCCGCGCATCATCCGCCAATTCAAGGCCAACCTCGAGTTCACCGGCGGCACCGCCGTCAAGTACGATGCCTCGGCCCTGATCGGCCCTGTCACCCACCAGGCCCTGGCCCGCGGTGAGGAGATCGGCCGCCGCTTCCATTCGGCCCCCGTGGTGCGGCTGGCCGATGCCAAGCAGATGCAACTGGGCCATGCGGCCGAGGCCGACGCCCGCTGGCGCCTGTACGCCTTTGCCGGCCAGGCCGACAGCTCGGCTCCCGGCTCGGCCATCCACCGCCTGGCCGACTGGCTGGAGACCGACCCCGCCTCGCCCGTGCGCCGCCACACCCGCCCAGGCGATGACATTGATGCCGTGATCGATTTGCGTGCCATCTTCCAGCAGACGTTCGACCAACTGGCCTATGAGCACCTGCCCTCGCTGCTCAAGCCCAAGACCGGCCGGCTGGGCCTGCAGGACCACGAGAAGGCGTTTTGTGTTGATCACAAGGGCGCGGGCGATATCTTTGACCTGCGCGGCATTGATCGTGAGCGCGGATGCCTGATCGTGGTCCGTCCCGATCAGTACATCGCCCATGTGTTGCCCCTTGATGGGTATGCCGATTTGTCGGCCTTCTTTGCCGGCATCCTGCGTTGAAGAGGCGCCGGCTATAGATCGTCGAACGACCACTTGGCCGCCTCAGTCTGGGCAGATCAGGCCTTGAGTCTCTCCGCTGAACTGGCGTTGGCCAGGTTTTCGACCCACAAGTCGGCACTGCTGCGCAACATGGTGCCGGTGTTCAAGAGGCCGCATCAGTTTGATGGGGGCTCTTATCAGGCCATTGACCGCTTGCTTGGCCCCTTGGTTGTAGACCCTGGGTGCCCTCTCGCAACAGCACCCAACACCTAGCACCCAGCACCCAGCACCCAGCACCCAGCACCCAAGTCCTGGCGCCTGGCGCCGGATCGCGCCCCCGGTGGCTGGATTGACTTGTGGCACAACGCTGTCAACGTCGAGGTCGATTTTCCCCGGGTGGCGGTGCGGCGTCCGCTGGACACGCCGCTCGGCGTGGGCGACACCGTGCGTGCCAACTCCGTGGCGGTCAACCAGGAACGGTCCCCCTCAAGACCCTGGCGACCCGCTCTGGGCCCCGCATGGCATGGGTTGCACCGATGCTTCCACCCGCGTCACACCCGATGCCCTGGCGCCCCGAAGTACCGTCAGGGGTTCACCTCGCACCTGAACGCACCGTCGCCCCCTTGGCCATGTGTCTCGCCGCCGCACTGGCCTCGTGCGTCAAACCTTCGGTGAGGGCGGGGCTGGCGCTGTCACTCGGCTACCTCGCTTCATTTTTCAGCACTTGGACCGTGAACGGCGTCGACTACGACCAACCTCGGTCCTGAGTGGGTCTGGCGACCATGGAGCATCTGCTCCGTATCCCGCTGGAACACGGCAGTGTTCGCGTCGTTACTTCATTTCTTGCCTCTTGGATTTGCGTTGAATCAGCTTTGGGAGAAAGTGCGTCCTTGCTGAGAAAAATGCCTTTTTATTTATTGCTAATTTATCTCTATGAAATAAACTAGCAATAAATAAGGGGCAACGACACGACTTTTTAGGCGGGTGTTTGCAAAAGTGGTGTCAATCCTTGTTTGTAGGCGGTGCGCTCGCATGGGGTGGCAATCCAGCGTGCATCGATGAGCTTCATTGCGGTGACAGGGCGCTTGGCTGGCCGTTTTCAGCCACTGGTGTTGGGGCCGTCAACTTTGGAAGGATGTGTTACATGAGCGAAGGAACGTGGTTGGTAGGCACGGCTGGCCAAGCTGTCGTGCGCAGCAATGACCAGGGCCTGACCTGGCATCGGCTGGGTCTTGGGCAGCCCTTGGAGTTCGATGCGGTGGTGCGCTCAGTCTGCCTCGATCCGTCGGAGCCTCGGCGTGTCTATGCCGGCACGGACATCGGGCTGTGTGTCAGTCAAGATCTGGGAAACACCTGGGAGCAGGTGCAGAGCCCCTTCACCGGGCAGATGGTCTGGAAGGTACTGGTGGATCCGGGGAATTCGGCACGCATTTTCGTGGGAACCGGGGCGCCATCGCGTGCTGTCCTGTGGCGCACGCTGAATGGCGGCCTGAGTTGGGAACGTGCCGCGGTTGACATCCCTGAGTTCTGCGCCGGGGTCAACCGACCACGCCTGTTGGCATTCGCATTCGACCCTGTCGACCCAGATCAACTGTGGTTTGGCTTGGAGGAGGGGGGCTTGTTTCATAGCCGCGATGGTGGAATGGCATGGGAGCGGGTGGACGCCCGCCTGCTTTGGCCCTTCCGCTCGGACATTCACAACATCCAGGTGCTGTCCAACCATGGGAACAAGGTGGTCGTGGTGGCCTGCGTGAACGCGGTCTACCGCAGCTTCGATGAAGGCCTGAGCTGGACAGGTTTTCTGCCCAACGATACCCATGGGCTTTATTACGCCCGCGCACTGAGTGCCCCGCTGGGAACCGAGAGCACCCTGTACCTGAGCTTGTCGGACGGTACGCCGGGGACCACCAGCCGGATTCTGCGCTCTTTCGACGCCGGCGAAAGCTGGGAGGTGCTGCCGCTTCCACAGCAACCCAACTCCTGCTTTTGGACGATTGCAATGGACCCGTCGGATCCGCGCAGGATCGTGGCAGGCACCAAGTACGGCCATCTGTTCACCTCGGTGGATGGCGGCAACAGCTGGCAAAAGCAGTGGCGGGAGTTCAGTGAGATCACCGAGGTGGCCTGGTCACCCGTGGTTGCCCAGATCAATGTCGCGCATCGCTCGGTCGTCGCCCATGAAGAGGCTGCCGCATGACCCATCCCAAAGTGTTGCGAACTCACCTGGCCTTGCTGGTGAAAGATCCCGAGCTGTCTGCGCGCTGGTATGTGGACATCATCGGCATGACTGTAAGTGCCCGTGCCGACAACTGGATCATGATGTCCTTCGGGCCCAAGCACCATGACATCGCCTTGATACGAGCCGAGCCGGGGGCGCAACGAGGTGGCCTGGGCCTGCAGCACTACGGGCTGGAGATCGCGGGTGATCTGGACACCTTGCGGCGCCTGTACGGGATGCTGCTGGATAGGGGCGTGGAGATTGTGAAGGTGACCGACCACGAGATTGGAACCGGTTTGTACTTCAACGACCCAGACGGCAACCGGATCGAGTTTTTTCTCGAAACCGACCACGACGACGAGCGAGCCAAGCAGCGCTTTGCCGATGCGCATGCACCGAGCAGGAACATCACGCTCGATCGCCTCTGATCCCAGGCGTTGCTTCGGTTCGGCCTCGAAAACCTTCGGGCGCAACGAACGAGTTCGCCATTCTCCATTGACATCGCCTTCTTCACCGACATCGGCCCGGCCAGAGCGCCGGTGCCCTGTCCCAACAGGATTGAACATGAACAAGCAACAAACCCAGGTCGTCATCGTCGGTGGTGGCCCGAACGGCATTGCAGCAGCCCACTACATGGGCCTCCACGGCATTGAATGCGTGGTCCTTGAGGTGGCCCGTGAGATCCTGCCTTATCCGCGGGCCGTCGGCATGGATGATGAAGCGCTTCGGGTTCTGCAAGGTGCCGGCGTGGCTGAGCCTGCGGTGCAGGACATGATCTCCGATGTGCCACTGCGTTACTTCAATGCGCGTGGGGTCTGCTTTGCAGAAGTGAAGCCAACGACTGCAGAGTATGGCTGGCCCATGCGCAACATCTTCATGCAGCAACTGCTGGAGGCCACTCTGCGCGAAGAGCTACAGAAGCGCCCCACAGTTGAGTTGCGTCTGGGCCATGAGATGTTGGAATTGACCCAGGATGAATCTGGCGTCACCCTGAAGGTCAAGAACCCGGAGGGCGAGGTTTACGAGCTCAAGGCTCAGTATGTGATCGGTGCAGACGGGGGCCGGTCGGGGGTACGCAAGCAACTGGGCATCGAACTGGTGGGCTTGACGCATCCACGCAAATGGGTCGTTGTCGATGCCGCCAATGACACGCTCGATGCGCCCTACACGGCGCTGCATGCCGACCCAAGCCGTCCCTTCGTGTGCATCTACCTTCCCTATCGCCAACGTCGTTGGGAGTTCATGCTGATGGAGCATGAAGACGAAGAGAAGATGTGCGAAGAGCCCAATATCCGAACCCTGATCCGTTCTCACATTGGCGATGCTGTGGACCAGCTCGACATCATCCGCATCCGGGCTTACACCCACAACTCGCGTGTGGCCGAGCGCTTTGTGCAGGGGCGGGTGGCGCTGATCGGTGATGCGGCCCACATCACGCCACCTTGGGCGGGGCAGGGTCTGAACTCTGGTCTGCGCGATGTGGTCAATGTCTGCTGGAAGGTGGCAGCCATCGTCAAGGGCCATGCCAGCGCTTCGATCCTGGCCAGCTACGATGTGGAGCGACGCGGGCATGCCACTGATCTGATCGCGCTGGCTGACAACATGGGCGCGATTCTGGGCATGACAAGTCCTCTGCTGGCGGGGGTGCGTGACTGGGTTTTCCAGGCGGTCGACACGGTCGAGAACCTGCGCTCCCACTTGCTGGAGTTCAAGTTCAAGCCCAAGGCCACCATCGTGAAAGGTCTGATCCACCGAGAGTGGCCAGACATTCGCGACGACGACGTCGTCGGGCAGTTGTTCATCCAGCCCTTTGTCGAAGATGGCCGTGGCACGCGATTGCGTTTTGACGATGTGCTGGGCGACTTTTACGCCATCATCGGCTATCGAACGAACCCCAAGGCGGGTTTGTCGGACGACGATATTCGCCATTGGGAAGGCATGGGCGCACGTTTCATCCAGGTCAACCGGTCTCGCAGTGGCAGTGGCCGTCATCAACCCCTGGTGACACCCGGTGTGATCAGCGTCGAAGACGCCGACAACAAGCTGGAGGCCTGGTTCGACAAGGCGCGTGCGCATGTCGCCGTCGTGCGTCCTGACCGATTCGTGGCGGCCATCAGCACCACCGGACGGGTGCCCGAAGTGTTGGACAAGCTGGCCCGGCAGTTGCGGGGACATTGAGCCAGGATCAATCCCTTTCCTGGGGCCTCCCCTGTCGCCTGAACCCCAACAGGGCCGTGCGAAAGGGGAGGCTCTTTTTACAGCCTCAAGAACGACACGAGCCATACTCCACCATCCCACTGTGTCCCTGTGTCCCTGTGCGCCGCCGAGCAAGCCTTGTGCGAAGCCGCCCTTGAATACCACCGCCATCATTTCGCCGGCCGCCCTGCACAACGGCCCGGAGCGGGTGGGCAAGGACATCGGCAGCGCCCAGGTGGCCGTGGCGGGCGCCGCCGCCATCGCCTGTCTGGACGCGATGCTCCGCCTGGGCGTCAAGGGGCAGATGATGACCACTGAAGCAGAGCCAAAGGCCCGGCCTCTACACGCGGGGCTGCTACGGTCGCAGAAGGCGGTCCAATAGGCGGATCAGTGTTGGTGACGTGCGGGCTGGCGCTGGTCTGCACGATGGGTTTGCGATGGCAACTCACCAAACAGGCCGTGGTAGTCGGCGGCAAAGTGGCTCAAGTGACTGAAGCCCCATTTGCTGGCTGCATCTCCAATCGACACTTCCGAGGCGTTGCTGGTCATCAGCTCGCGCCTGGCACCGTTGAGGCGAATGGACCTGATGTAGTGCGTCGGGGTGGTTTCTGTGACGTTCTTGAAGCTGTTCTGAATCGTGCGGCGGCTGATCTTCAGTCGATGGCAAAGGTCGATCACATTCGGTGGGTTGAAGGTGTCGGACACCGTGAGGTGATGGCACTTCTCAACAATGAAACTGTGAACAGACGTGGGTTGTCGTTCCAGCGTCTTCAGGTGGGGATCGGCCAGCAACTCCATCAGCTCATGGAGCATGGCATTTTCAAGATTGGGCTCGAACCCCGTTTGCAGGGTCGCACGACGATCGGCAATCGCTTCAGAGAACATGGCCAGCAATCGACGCCGGCATTCACTGAAACGGGACGTCGGGATTCGGATCACGGGTTGCTTGAGCAGCTTCTCGATGTTTTCGGCATCCGGCGAGTCATCAAGTGCATGGTCGAAGAGGTCGCTGTCGAAGGTGAGTGACAGCATGTCCATGCCCATGGGCATGTGGAACATGAATTCCTCGCCACCGCGCAGCACGAACAAGCTGGTTTCATCCGCCTCCCGCCCTTGCATTCTGATGGCACCAGGGATCGCAATGGGAACAGCGAAACAAACCTTTCCGCGGGGCGCTTCACCGTGCTGAACCACGCGTTGATTGATCTGTTCGCGAAATACATGCAGGCGCTGGCTCTTGATCTGCGCCAGAGAGCTTTGCAGATTGCCCGCACTGATCTGGCTGTAGGTCTGACGCCAATCATTCACTGCTGAGGCGTGCATCTGCACATCATTGAAGCAATTCATGCTGAGGTTCATGGCGTTTCTGTGTTGTTTGAATGAGGGGCGGGCTGACGTGTGGGCGACGCTGCAAGAACCGTGCAAGTCCGGAACGATGTCCGTGTGACTGCTCAGAGCGCGGATTTTGCGACCGGTTCAGAGGGACCGTTGATCGGGGAAACCCTTGGGATTCAGCGGCGTTGTGCGGCGGCTCTCGTGCCGGGTTGGCGTGCGCTGATTCCTTTGCGTGCAGCTGGTGCATGCCGTCATCGACGTGCTTGAAATTGGTGCGCGGATGACGTGAAGCGGTGGCGTCGGCAGATGCCAATTTGGGCTAACGATGAACAAGGGGGCTGGCGAGAATTTGCTCGTCCACTACCTCAACGGGTGGCAACGCCCCTTTGAAATCTGCACACCTTCGTGTGTGCGCGTCTTGTTCGGAGAACCGATGACTTACGAAAACGCCCGCTTCTGGCACCCCATGATGCACCCTGGAGCAATGAAGGAGCGCAAGCCGCTTCGCATCGTCCGTGGCGACGGTTGCTACGTCTTTGACGATGCTGGAAAGCAGTACGTTGATGGCGTTGGCGGCCTTTGGAATGTGAACGTCGGGCACAACCGAAGTGAGGTCAAGAAGGCCATCGTTGATCAGCTCGATCAGCTCGAGTACTTCCAGTTGTTTGACGGCGTTTCCAATCCGCCGGCCGAAGAGTTGTCGGCCAAGTTGATCGCCGCGCTGGCCCCGGAAGACATGAAGCGTGTGGTGTTCAGCTCCAACGGATCGGATGCGACCGAAACCGCCTTGAAGCTGGCCCGCCAGTATTGGAAGGTGCTGGGCCAGAAGGACCGAACCAAGTTCATCTCACTCAAGGAGGGCTATCACGGCAGTCACTTCCTGAGTGCGTCCGTCAACGGCAATACAGTGTTTCGTCGCAATTACGAGCCACTGATGCCTGGCTGCTCGCAGGTGCAAAACCCCTGGGTCTATCGCAATCCATTTACCCAGGATCCCGAGCAACTTGTCGACATCTGCATCTCCTTGCTAGAGCGTGAAATCGAGTTCCAGGGTCCGGATACCGTGGCAGCCTTCATTGCAGAACCCGTGCAGGGCGCCGGTGGCGTGATCGTTCCGCCGGCCAGCTTCTGGCCGCGCGTTCGCGAGGTGTGTGACAAATATGGCGTGCTGTTGATTGCCGACGAGGTCGTCACTGGCTTTGGTCGCACAGGCAGTCTGTTCGGCGCACGGGCTTGGGGTGTCAAGCCTGACTTCATGTGCTTCGCCAAAGGCCTGTCCTCTGGTTATGTGCCCCTTGGCGCTACGGTGTTCAACAGCCGAGTTGCAAATGCCTTCGAGTCCAACCAGGACTTTTCCGGCGTCGTGATGCACGGCTATACCTATGCCGGGCATCCGGTGGGTTGCGCCGCGGCGATCGCCAGCCTGGACATCGTCGAAAAAGAAGATCTGCCGGCCAATGCCGGTCGGCAGGGGGCGTATCTGCTTGAGGCCCTGAAGCCCTTTGTGGACCGCTTTGAAGCCGTGGGCGAAGTGCGTGGCAAGGGTTTGATGCTCGCCATCGATCTGGTCAATGACAAGAAGACCCGCGAGTCCATCAGTCCGATGTCAGGGTACGCCTACAGCGTGGCAGAGGTGGCGCGTCGGCACGGCGCGATCGTGCGGCCGGTGGGCACCAAGATCATTCTCTCGCCCCCATTGGTCATGCAGCGCCCCGAGATCGACTCGATCGTCTCGGCCTTGGAAGCCGGCTTCAGCGAAGTGCCTTTTGTGCGCTGAGTGGCCGGTTCATCGATCCCAACCATGCAGGCATTGCCATGAATCAACATTGGAAACACTTCATCGAAGGCGCGCATGCCGAAAGCTCGGATGGCGCCCGAATGGACCTGATCAGCCCGGTCAGTGAACAGGTCTACGCGACCGCGGCGCGTGGTACCGCTGAAGACGTGCAGCGGGCTGTTGCCGCGGCCCGATCCCAGCTGGATGGCGGGCCTTGGAGCCAGCTCAATGGCTCCCAACGCAGCTTGCTGCTCAGCAAGTTGGCCGATCTGGTGTTGCGCGACACGGATCTCCTGGCCGATATGGATGCGATGGCCATCGGTCGTTCGCCCATGGAGCCGCGCATGATGGACGTTCCCAATGTGGTGGCGAATCTGCGCGCCGCGGCAGGCTGGGCGAATCAGCTCGAAGGGCGAACCATTCCTACCGCGGGTTACATGGGCACCAGGACCTTGTCCTACACCGTGCGGGAGCCCATCGGGGTGGTTGGGGCCATCGTGCCCTGGAATTCGCCCCTGATGATCACGACCTGGAAGCTGGCGGCCCTGCTGGCTGCTGGATGCACCGTCGTGATCAAGCCCTCGGAAGAAACACCGCAATCGGCATTGCACCTGGCCTTGCTGTGCCAAGAGGCGGGCTTTCCAGATGGCGTCGTGAACGTGGTCACGGGTGACGGTGAAGTCGTCGGACGTGCCCTGTGTGAGCACCCTGGCGTGGACAAGATCAGCTTCACTGGCAGTCCGGAAGCCGGACGCGCCATCCAGCGCATCGCAGGGCCCATGTTCAAACGGGTTGCTCTGGAACTGGGGGGCAAGAGCCCGCAGATCGTCTTCGAAGACGCAGTCTTTGATGACGCGGTGCGCGGCTGTGCTCTGGGCTTGTTCGTCAATCAGGGGCAGGTCTGCGCAGCGGGTTCTCGGATTCTGGTGCATCGCAGCATCGCCGATCGATTCGCCGCCGCGCTGGCACAGGCGGCGGAAGCGATCACTGTCGGCGACCCGAGCCTGCCAGGTGTCCAGATGGGGCCTGTGGCAAAGAAGGCGCAATACGACCGGGTCAACAAATACATCGAGGTCGGTATTCATGAGGGAGCCAGGTTGTTGGCGGGTGGTGTCGCGACCTCCCAGAAGGGGTGGTTTGTGAAGCCCACGATTTTTGCTGACGCGGACAACCAGATGACGATTGCTCGCGAAGAGATCTTCGGGCCGGTGGGCACGATCATCGCTTTCGACACGGACGAAGAGGCCATTGCCTTGGCCAACGACTCTGATTACGGGCTTGCCGCCACCGTCTGGACCCGTGACCTGGCCCGCGCACACAAGGTGGCCGGGGCCGTGAAGGTGGGCGCCGTCGGCGTGAATTGCTGGAGTCCCCTGGATGCCAATCTGCCCTGGGGGGGATTGAAGACCAGTGGCATCGGTCGTGAAGGTGGCCTGTCAGGTGCGATTGCCTACACCGAAGAGAAGGTCATCACGGTGCTTCTGCCCTGAAACTGACGCGTCACCCTCAATTCAAGGAGAGACCCATGAAGTGGAAAAACACGGTTGATGCCTATGGTTCAGCCTCCATGCTCTTTCATTGGCTCACTGCCGCCGGGTTCCTGTCCGCCTATGTCGTTGTCTATTACGTCATCTGGATCGTGGACCCTGAGACGAGCATCAAGCCCCCCCTTCTGGGTCTGACGGCGGACGCCCATCGAGTGGTTCCCGTGCTCAACATCCATTGGGTGTTGGGCATCACGATCGGTGTGCTGACACTGCCACGCCTGCTTTGGCGCCTGGTGGGAACACGTCCTGACCCGGTGCCGGGGACCCGCCTTGAGCATCTGGCCTCCGAGATGACCCATCGAGCCCTTTACGGCCTGCTTCTGTTGATGCCGATCTCGGGCTACATGACCACCTACGACCCGACGGATTTCGGCCTGTTTGTCTTGCCGGCCTGCCGCGACACCGCCTGGGCCGAGATGCTCCGCTCGGGCATGGGGTGGACGGTACTCGAACTGGAGGAGGGCATGTGGGCCGTCCACAGCTTTCTGGGCAAATGGGTCGCGTGGGTACTCGTCGCTTTGCATGTCATTGCCGCGCTCATGCACCACTTCATTCGCCGCGACGCCGTGTTGCGTCGCATGCTGCCTCGTCGATAAGCCGTCCTGCCTCAACCGATCACCTCTGACCTACTGACTTCATGGACCTCTCTCTTCATCCCGTGCTCGATCTGATCAGCGAACGCACTTCCATCGACAGGTTTGATCCGACCTTTGAAATCGATGACTCGGTGTTGCAAACGCTGACCTTTTATGCGACAGAAGCGCCCAGTGCCTACAACCTGCAGAACTGGCGGTTCATCGCGGTCAAATCGCCGGCACGCAAACAAGCGTTGGCGCAGGCGGCGTATGCCCAGCGCAAGGTCGCCGATGCTGCGGTGACTTTCATTGTGTGCGGCCGGCTGGACGCTCACCTTGAACTTGGACTGACACTGCTGCCCCTTCATGACGAGGGCCGCATCAGCGAGAAAGAGCTGGCAGCCTGGGTTGGCGATGCGCAGGCTGCCCTCCAGGACAAGCCCGCCAAACAACGGGATGAAGCCATCCGGTCGGGTTCTTTGGCGTCCATGAACCTGATGCTGGCCGCCCAGGCCATGGGCCTTGTCACGGCTCCCATCGGGGGCTTTGATGTCGACGCGCTGCGGCAAGAGTTTGACCTGGCGTCTGAGGACCTGCCTGTGATGCTGATCGCTGTGGGCAAGCCGGCTGCCGGCAATTGGCCACGCAAGCGGCGGCGTCCCGTCGCCGAGATGCTTCAGGTGCTGTAAGTCGCTGGCTCGCACGTACGCCATCGCTCTTCCGTCTTTTTCAACTCACTCCTTCAACTGTTACTCGATTGGAGAATCCATGTCTGTCTCATGTCTGCACCGCGGCCCGATTGCGCACACTTTGAAAATGACCGCCATCGTGGTGGGCCTGGTGGTAGGTAGCCCTCTGGCGCTGGCGGCCGATCTCGCCCAACTCGACAAGCTGACACCATCAGGTGCGGAAAAAAGTGGCAACAAAGACGGCAGCATTCCTGCATGGGAGGGCGCAGAGCCTCCATTGCCTGGCTGGGAATGGGGGAAGCTGCGCCAGGCGCATTGGAAATACAAGGATGAGAAGCCCCTTTTCACCATTGATGCCAACAACGTTGACAAGTACGCCGATAAGCTGTCTGCTGGACAGGTGGCCATGGTCAAGCAAACCAAGGGCTACAAAATGGATGTGTTCCCCAGCCACCGAACCTGCGGCGTCCCTGACTTTGTGGCCAGCAATACGCGCAAGAATGTTGGCACTGCAACGTTGAATTCAGACGGCTGGAGTCTCAAAGACGCCACGGTTCCTGGGTATCCGTTTCCCATTCCCGCAACAGGTGTTGAAGCGATGTGGAACGCCAAGATGCGTTATCGGGGCGTGGGCATCGACTACAAAGCCACGATCACGGCGGTGTCGCCCCGCCGCGGCAGCAACGAGTGGATCCGTGCAGACTCCGAGCAGACACTGTTCATCCCCTGGGGCGTGAAGGGCTCCAACGCACTTTCGTCGTACCCGCCCGTCGAGTTTTATGTCTATTTTGGCTATGTCGCACCAGCGGCATTGGCTGGACAGTCTCTGGCCATCACGCAGTACATCAACCAGCCTGAAAACGAAACCTTCTACTACTTCCCTGGCCAACGGCGGGTTCGTCGCATGCCGACCTACTCCCATGATTCGCCCCAGATCGGTATGGAGAACCAGTACACGCTGGATGAGCCCAATGTCTTCAACGGTGCATTGGATCGTTTTGACTGGAAGCTGGTGGGCAAGAAGGAAATCTACGTGCCCTACAACGCCTTCGGTGCGCACGACTTCAAAGCCAAGTTCGAAGACGTGGCGGGCAATGACTTCATCGCGCAGACCCATCGCCGGTATGAACTGCATCGGGTCTGGGTCATCGAAGCCACAGTCAAGGCTGGCATGCGCCACTCGGCCCCCAAACGGACGATCTACCTGGATGAGGACAGCTGGGCACCCGTGCTGATGGATGACTTTGACGGTCGCAACCAACTCGCCAAGATGCGTGAAGGCTTTCTGATCCCGGTCTATGAAACGGGCACCTGTGATGCCATGGCCATGGTGCAAAACAACTTGGCTGAAGGTCGATATGTCTTTGACACCCACACCGTAGGCACCGGCAAAGACATTCGCTGGCTCACTGAACCTGGCAAGCATCCTCGCCTGAAGGCCAATTTCTACACGGCGGACAACCTGCGCTCAATCAGCGAGCGTTGATTCATGGTCTTCCATCCAGACACCGCCAGCAAGGGCTGGGGGTCGGTGTCTGCCCATTCCAAGATTGACTTACAAGAGGGTTCCCCATGATCGGACTTCGCTTCTCCGTTCTGTCAACGGCTGCCTGCCTGGCGTGTGGCCATGCTGCAGCCTTCACCTTCGAGACCGAAGACGGCCTGCGCGGCAGCTTCGACTCGACCGTGTCGGTGGGCACGGGCATCCGGGTCAAAGACCCCAGCCCCGGCCTGATCGCGGCGGGCAACACCGGCTCGCCGGGCGGCGGCCTGAGCGCCGTGTCGGGCCTGGGCGACCAGGGTGACCTCAACTACAAGAAGGGTCAGCCCTTCACCACCTACCTCAAGGGCTCGCACGAACTGGTGCTCAAGCCCAGTGAAGACCTGACCTTCATGGGCCGCATCACCTGGCTCAAGGAT